>JAYVFS010000193.1:0-83558 GCA_043772905.1 Saprospiraceae bacterium
TGGGAAACCAAATCCAAAAACTTTTTCGCTTTTATTGTTTTATCTTTAGCTATGGTCAATTTGAGACTTGTTATTTAATTTCAAACCCGCAACCAGTTCATTCTATAATCTCTTTGTATTTTGGCGGTAACCATCGTACTATTTCTTCTTTTTCTTCTTTTGACTGCTCAAATTGGTAAGAAAAAATTGACAAATATTCAGGTATGAACCCAATGAGATTCATCGGATTTTCAAAATCAGTTGCAGAATATCTTCCCCATTTGCCACTAGTACCAAATACAAAATATTCATTATAGTTCATTTCAAATAATACCGCAGAAATATAATTTCCGCTCATTAGCTCTTCCCAAGTAATTTTAGTTGGAAATTTCATTCTAAACATAGGCTCTCCAGAAGTAAAATCTTGAGTATTTTGGATAATGACAAACTCCGTTTCTCCAATATTAATCATTACTTTTTTTAATCGTTCAAAATCTTTTTTATCAAACAGACAGCCACCTCTTCCTATAAGCATTTTATACAAAGGGGAAAAGACTATATCGGGTAGTCTTTTCTGCTGAATAAATATTTTATCTTGTATTGGTTTCCAGATGCTTTTATACTCATTGTCAAGCAACCAATATTTATTCAAATACTTTTCAGCAAGTTCTTTATTACCCCAAATGTTATCAGGAACTAAACTTGAAAAGGAAGAGAAAGGATATGTTGCGTATTCCTCTAAGTGTCGAGTGTATTCTATCATGGTTTTATTCTAATTTTAAAAATTTGACCTGCTTTATTGATATCAATAGTAAATTCACCAGTATATTTTGAAAAATGTTTAAACAAAATTGTTCCGTCTTGAAGTATATATGACCGATTTGGTCGTTGAGTTGCATTTCGCACTAGCATGTTAAAAATTGCCTCTCCATCACCTTTAGCAAAGCCTTGCAATGCCCCCTGAAGTTTGATTTAATGGACCTGCTTTTCCTATTAATTTCGATACAGTATTTATTACACTTTTTCTAACTACTTTTTTAGTACCTTCTCTAATAACTGTTTTTGTTAATTGACTTGCAGCTTTCCCTTGCAAAGTAAAAGCAAAACCTATAATAAATACTTCCGCTTCTGCAATATCATCCACTGTTTCATAAAGATTTGCTGCATATCTAGTGTCAGATTGTCTTTGTTCATCCGTCTTATAAGGATTTTGCCATTGATTTGGTGTAATCCCCATTCTTCGATCATAACTTGATAGCACAAAATTATTCCAAGCATCTGTTCTGGGTGTTTTACTCGGCTCTCGTTTAGCTGTCACTACTACAGTGGGAAGCATTCCACCATCTTTGGGGTCATCTGGACCCAAACCCATAAAATCAATGAAATTAATTGGGTTATTTCCTGCATAAACATAAGGACTTTGATGTTCATAAATCTCTGCCAAAGGGTCAATTGTTGGAAACCTAATGATGGCAAAGTCATAAAAGCGAAAACCATAATCATTCCATCCTAAACCATAATCATCATTCAACTCCTTCCCATTATAACCATATCTATTGTCCGTTACTGAGGGGGTATTCGCCCAAACACCCTCCATATTCATTCCGAAAGGATAATAATGATTCTCCTGTGTTACTTCACTCGTTTCCTGTGTCGTACTTTGCTCTATTAGTCCATTACCATTTTTATCAGAAAACATCATACGCGTATTGCCTAAATGGTCTTTCAAAGCATATTCATATTTCAAAGAGCCATTTATTGCCGTTACACGTCCTTCGGCGTGATAAATAGCTTCGAGCGTCATTACATTCGAGACGGTACGGTATTCAATCCCACCGACATAATCCTGCACATAATTGGTTGTACCAGTCACCGTTTTTCGCAATTTATTCCCTGCCGCATCGTACATGAATGTTATTGTACGATTGTTTGTAAAGGTAATAACCAAAGGCAAATTAAGGTAATTGTATGTAATGCCTGTAATCCCTTTATTCGGGTCAGCAGTCAAGTTACCATTTGCATCGTAAGTATAAGTGCTGCCATTTGAGTATGTTTTAAAACCTTTAGACAAATCCGCATAATCATACACTTGTTGCAATTTATTGGTCATATTCTGCCCGTAAGTGCTGCCATGATAATAATACAAATCGTCAATCAAACCCCAACCGCAGCTTCCTGTGAGTCCATTGCGCTGCAAATGTTTGATATTGCCGCGCACATCGTATTCTACTTTTTCATCAAAACGATTGCCTGTAACCGTGCCACTTGCACTGATGTCTGAATAAGTGGCAGATGTCATACGACTCAAATGGTCGTATTGGAATGTGTATGCCTGTCTTTCTCTACCGCGTACTTGCCAAATGACTTGCGAAATATTGCCGCCATACTGAGGGGTCGTTGTCGCACCACTTGGCGCGAGTGCCGCATTCGGGTTCTCGTATTTCAAATCCAATGAGAACAAATCATTCTTATCCAAATCGGTTGGATTTGCAGCAAAAGTAACAGGGAAATCGCAATTTATTAATGGACGCGGTAAGCCCAAACCCATAGCCGTCGCAGGACTGTTGATACCTGTCAACCAACCCAAAGTATTGTAGTTGTAATCCACTTTTTGCAAATACGGCAATGCGCCTGTTTTACCCATCCGTTTCGTGATTAATTGATTTTTGAAATTGTAATCGGCATAGGACAGAATCTGTTCTGGCATCGCATCCACTTGATGTTTTTTATGTCAAAGAACTTTTTACAAATACCCAATATCAATCATCGTATCATGTGTATTAATATTCTTGATGCAATTAATGAACACCCTTACTAATTGGCTTAAATTCAATTGTTTTACTTTGTAATCTATAAAGATTTTCGATTATTTCATCATTAGGTGGTTTTTTATCTAAAACAACATTAGATGGATTAGATGATATTCTTAAAACCCAATTCACGGGATCATACATTAATTGATTAACAATTTTTCTTTTTCTAATGAATTCATTGATATTTGTATTATAATTGTCAAGCCATTTAGTGTTAGGTTCAATAAAATCTTCAATATCTGAGTAAATTAATACTAATTTCTGATTAAGATACATATACATGGTAGGATAATTATTGTACAAATTATCTATTGATTTAGTAGCTGATATATAAATATTATAGTCACGATTCTTACCGTAACTATAGATTCGCAAGATAACAATATCTACACCATCACGTTCTGAATCGCAAAATTCTATATAGTTCAATACATTTTCCAGTAATACCTTTCTATTTTTAATACTAAAATTGCCTTCAAAAATATGATTTTCTAAACTATTTAAAGGCTTGTTATCACATCCAATCAAGGACATGATTATATAACATAGATAAATAAAAGATTTTGTTTTCATGGGTTCAATGGGTTAATTGGTTAACAATACCCTGTAACGTAGCTCCTGCTCCATATTTGGTTGCATTTTTATTGAAATCCTCTGATGACATTGTCATGCCATTTTTATCTGAATGAAACAATAAATTAACACTATTATCTCTAAATCCAGCCACCATAACACCAACTTTAGAAGGCGAATGATTTGTAGCGAATGTTACATCCGCCCCTGACACAGGATCTGATGACTGGTTTTTGCCTAATTGATCGAGAGGATGAGTATGAATAGGCATTAATACGTCACCTTGTTTGGACGTTAATATAGATGATACAGCAGATTGCTTGCCATTCCCTTCATCTCGTCCTACTATGACACCTCCTTTTTTGGTAATCCACCCTCCTTGTTCTTTATATATTTTTCCGTCTTTATGTGAGTTACCCCACATATATTTGATTCCTAATGATGCGTTAGCAAAGAAAGCTGTACCATTTTTTCTAAATTCACCTCCATTTTCCTTGTGTTCAGCACCTAAATATTTAGAATTCTGCCCGCCTGTGGTTTCTGCACTTTTTTGATCTTTGACATCTTTATCATATCTAATTTTACCCTCTTTATCCTTAAACCAATCTTTAACTTCCCTTCCATCTGGGTCAATAAATCTAATTGGATTGTTCATTGTATAATTATACGGCGACCAACCATAATATTTTTCTGCCAAAGGATCAAAAGAATGCCACCGCCCAATCGCCGCATCATACATCCGCGCCCCATAATCCATCAACCCCAAGCCAAAATCATCATTCATTTCTTTGCCATTATACAAATATTTGCTATCTGTTACTGAGGGGGTGTTACTCCAAGTCCCTTCCATGCTCGCGCCAAATGGATAATAGTGATTTTCTTGTGTTATCTCACTCGATTCTTGTGTAGAACTCACTGTTACAAAGCCATTATTATTTTTATCACAAAACATCAAACGCGTATTGCCCAAATGGTCTTTCAAAGCATATTCATACTTCAAAACGCTGTTTATCATCGTTATTCGTCCCTCTGCGTGATAAATGGCTTCTAAAACATTGTCTTTGTATTCGATGCCACCGACATAGTTTTGTACATAATTGGTTGAACCACTTACTGTTTTTCGTAGCTTATTGCCTCCTGCATCATAAAGAAAATTAATGCTATTGCCACCTGTGAATGTAATTGTCATCGGTAAATTCATGTGATTGTAAGCGATGCTTGTAATGTTTTTATTCGGGTCGGCTGTCATATTGCCGTTGTTGTCATAACTGTATGCACTACCATTAGAAACCGTTTTAAAACCTTTCGTCAAGTCGCTGTTGTCTGTCACACTGTTCAGCTTGTTTGTGATATTGTAACCGTAAGACCCATAATTGTAAGTCAAATCATCAATTAAACCCCAAGTTGGATTGGATGCACCCGCTACACTTGTCAAACCGTTGCGTTGCAAAGTATTGATATTGCCTCTAATATCATAAGTGAGCATTTCATCATAACGTCCGCCTGTTACAGCACCGCTTGCGCTGATGTCAGAATATTTTGCGCTCGTCATTCTGTTGACAGCATCGTAACTCAACGTATAGGCTTGTTTCTCACGACCACGTATTTGCCAAATAACTTGTGAAATATTGCCGCCATACTGAGGGGTCACAGTTGTGCCACTCGGTGCATTGGCTTGTAGGGGGTTTTCATATTTCAAATCCATAGAAAACAAATCATTGTAATCCAAATCAGCATCTGAACTATTCGGACTAAATTGGTTAGGCAAATTCCCGATTGTCGCCAATGGAGAAAGTGCTTGTGCAGGACTATTAATACCCGTCAACCAACCCAATGAATTATACGAATAATCCACTTTTTGAAGATAATTCAGAGAACCTACTTTACCCATTCGCTTGGTTTGCAACTGATTTTTAACATTGTAATCGGCATAAGACAATATCTGTTCATCCATCGCATCCACTTTATGCTTCATTTGTTTCAAGCGCAAGCCATTATCGTAGTCCATTGTTTCTACGATGGTGCGTGTTGTTGTCGAATTGGGTTTATGCGTCCGTGTTTTTGTCAGGATATTATCCGCTAAATCGTAACCCAACGCGATTTTCTCACTGAAATTGGTTGTACTTATCGCTCCTGCTGGTGAATACATCTGATTGTTACTATACGTACTATTCAAACGTCCATACGCATCATATTGCAAAAAAGATTCCAAATAGGTTCCCAAATAATTGTAGGTGCGAATCGGTTTGCCCAATTCAGTACCCGCCACTGCACTGTAAACCGTTGAGGTTAAAGTGGTTGCGAAACTTGGATTATAAGTCACAGTCACACCATTAGCCAATATCTCTGGTGTAATAGTCGTGCTTGTTGCAAAACCCGTTGCTGATGGGCGACCATAACTATCATACTGCGTGGCGAGCCATTGACCCAATCCTGCTTGTTTACCATCTTGCATCAACACCAATTGATTGCGGGCGTTGTACTGCATATTGACTGCCGCAATATCGGGCAGTTTTTTCTGAATCATATTGTCATTTAGGTCATAAAGATACGTATAATCGAGGTCATTTGTGTACCACCATTCTTGCCATGCGCCGCGTGGCGTATAGACTTTGTTCATACGGTCTTTATCGTCAAAACTGTAAATCATATAGTGACCACCTGCCACATTGTTCTGTGTTTGCACCGTAAACACTTTGCGCCCTTTTCTGTCCGTAAATGACTTTGAAACGCGACCATCGGGATCTGTCACGGTCACTTTATGGAGTGTATTGGCAGCATAATAGCCTGTGCCTGTCATATCGTAAGCATCGTAAGTGGCATTTGTACCGTATTCCGTTATCGTCGGTTGCCAATTAGGTGGCGTTGTTTTCCAAATCCTACTGAGGGGGGATGCTTCGTATTCCATTTTTGAAAACGGCTGACTTACTGGCACAGTCGGCACAAAAGCACCTGTTGTATTTGCGCTCTCAAATGGGTCGTACTTTTTATACTCTCGACCTTGGTTGTCATATTCAATGACAGAAATAACGTCTTTTAAGTTAGGTGAATTGGCAACCGCCACATTCTGCACAGGACGACCGAGACCGTCGAGATATTGACGCACTGTTTTATAAGTGGTGTTATTGCTCAATAAACCACCGATAACAGAAGTAAACGTTGTTTTTGTTTCGACCCAACTTTTGTCAGATTGGGCTGCATCTTTGTATTTATAAGTATAATCGGTTGTAACGGTACCCCCTCTTGCCACTGCCTGTTTCAACCGCAATAAATGGTCATAGGAGTAGGTAACAAATTGCCCGTCTTTATCTGTTATTTTCTGAACGAGTTTGGTGTTTGGAAAATAGTCATACGTCCAAGTAAAGCCTTTAAACTGTCGTGTTTTTATCAAACCATTGGATGCCCAAGTGTATAATTCGGTTGCGTCGGGTGCCGTTACATTTTCCCAAGCACGGAGGTTTATACTGAGGGGTTTGGCGCGTGCCATATCGTATTTGGTAATCGTGCCTTCCCATTCCCAACCACTGTTTGAACTCAAAACTTGTGCTGTACCCGCCGCATCCCAAGTCATTTTATATTTGGAGAATTGAAAAGGGTATGGAAAAGTATTAACCGTTGAACTCGAACTCCAATTGGGTAAACCCGTTGTGTTATCAAAGAACATATATTGTGTTCTCGCTCCATTTACTTGCACACCGCCAACCGTTGAAATAACTTCAACAGGATTAGAAATGATGTTCAATAGCTTCAATTTTGTCGCAACAGGGTCAGCATTATAATCCGTGTGTGTGATGTACTTATTGGAGGTGACAGTCGTTTTACCATCGCTATTTGTCATAGACGTGGTTAATGGAAACAACGGCTGCGTGGCATCTGTGCTGTAAGTGTATGTTGTTGTTGTAGGCATATTATCCACGGTTTCTGTTGTGGATAATAATCTATACGGCAATGTTTTTATTTGATAATCTGTAAATGCAAAAGCAGATAAAGAGCCACAATCAGGTGAATTAGGTGGATAGGGCGCAGGCACACTAATTGTAACAGCTTTTCTGATTTTTCCAACATTATAGGTAGGTGTTTCTGTAAATTTTTGATTTGACGTTTCTTTAAGTACAGTTCCCGTAGTGTTTATTATTTTAAGATTCAATATTTGTCCATTTGACACAACAGGGTCAGCAGGAGGTGTTGGGAGTTCTATTGTGGTGCTATAAGAAGGTGGTGAGACATCAAAATTAAACAATTTCGAGCCATTACCTAAATTATAGCCGTTTCCACTTTGTGTTTCTTTAACCCAACGATACCCAATATGGTTGCCCTCAAAAGTGTAAAGCGGCACGATACTTTCGTCATTAAAAGAAATTATATCTCCTGATCCAATATAACAGTAGTTGGAGGAATTTATCTGAAAGGATGAATAGGAAGAATATTTTGGCATTCGGAGTAGTTGCCCACTTGTAGAAGTTGGGGTAGTCGGCAGACTATAATCATACTGCTTGACAATATCATTGGCAGCAGATACACCATCGTTTGTTCTGATTTCTTTTATCCGCAAGCCGCCTACTTTTTTATTGATAGGTGTCCATGGTTGATTGGTTATTTCAAAAGTCCCGTAGCCACTATCCACACTGAAATGGAAATAATAATTTGTCCCTGCTTGCAAGCTGCCAAGCGTATTTAGAGGGAGGGTTATCGAATAACTTGCTTGACCACTGTTTAGAGAAAAGCCATAGCTGCCTATATAATCCCATGTAGTTGGATCATGGACGTAAATATAGCCTGAAATGTTGTAGTTGTTATAGCATAGGTCAGTTGGTGGATAGCCTCCACTCATGGGTTTTACCAGATTCATCTTAAATTTACCTGTATTGACATCTTCTGTCGTAATCGTATAATACCCACCTGTATAAGTATAACCACAACACGCCGAATTATATGGACTGGAACAATTCGCCAAATTAAAAACAGTAACAGGAGCAGATTGCACCGTTGCTGGGACTGTATTCGCTTCATAAGTAAAGGTCGTTTTGCCACCTGTTGGGAAAGTAATATCCGTTAGAACGCCTTTTTTCATTTCGGTTTCATTGGTTTCTCTATCAGAAGCCCCATAAGTGTAATTATTTGCACCCAAAGTTGGCGGTATATTTACCAACTTTGTTTCATTTTGGGTTGCGCCATTGTAATATCCCCAATGGTCGATTGCTTTACTGATACGATGAGCTAAAAAATTGCCGTCATAAGCAAACACATAAGGCGGATTGGTGATAGATCCATCACAACTTTTTTGTGTGACGGATTCTAATTTCAATTTTTTGGAAAAAGAAGCATTGGCATTATTGAGTGGGTCTTGAAAATAGGTATAAACAAAATCAAATTTCTGGCATTTGTCACCTGTTAATATTTCAATTTTATCAAGCGATTTGGCTCTAACTGTACTCAATGTCAATCCCTGTCCATCATCAAGGTCATTTCTGATAGTGTTAGAAACGAAATTCACTGTTTCTGTACCCGAATTGTTTGTTATTTGCGTGAGCTTTTTCCCACTCATATAAGTTGTTAAAGTTGGATGATACGCATCTACGCTGAACGAACCCGCATTTTCAACGCCTGAAGAAGGATACGTGCCGCCAAAAACATTGTACTTAGTTGAAGCACTATTGAGGTAACTATATCCTTCGTCGGCATAAGTTAAGTTGATTTTATACTTTTTATCGGCAGATTCTATCTTTAAAAGATACCAACTTGACACATAAGCGGATGAACTGGGTTGCCCTTGTTGCAATGTTTTTTCTTGGGCAAAGGTTGTACCATCTTTGCCAAATATATAACGTGTGCCATCGGGTGCTATCAACGTAAAACCCTCTAATGCGCCATCAATCTCTAATTTTAAATCCTGTTTGGGTATAAATTGGGCATTGTGGTCTTTGTCAATGTAAAACTTGCCTGTATAGCCGCCCACATTGAAAGAAAACAGGTCAGGTTCACCATCAATACTACCGTTTGCAATGTCTGTTGTGAGATTCACATCTTGATTATTGATTCTTGTTTCCAAAAGAGTCGCTGTATTAAAATAACCATTGGCATGTTCATCATAGAGTCCTTGAACGGTTCTTGTAATAATGCCGCCAGCGTTTAACGACCACCCCACACCGACCCAAGAAGCCATTTCTGCCACTTTAATGCCCGAAGCATGGTAACTGATGCCAATAGGCAGACTCAACGAACCTTCTTGAACGGTGTAAATAGGAATGGAAATATCGGGAACGCCCGTAAAATTACCGACGCTGTAATCGCCATATTTACCCAAAGCAGCCGCATTGGGCGCGGGCATCGAGACATCTTTTGCATAGTTATTGACAGGTTGGGCTATCGTTTTGTCAAAAAGGCATAGTAACAGCGTAAGCGTTAAAGCGTGAAGCGTAAAGCTAACATAAATGATTGATTTTTAGAGTTGAGTAATATAAAATTTGATGGGTGAAGGTATGTTCGATATTCTTGTATCGCCAAACAAAAAATGAATTTTAACTAAATTAAAATAAAAAATACTTTTTGAAACTGATAGGCTTTTGATATTTACTTACTTAAACTATACTTAAATGTGTGTATTTCATGCTTGTTTTATAGTAAAATACAATTGATTTTCCTGTTTATACTTGTTTTTCTCCCTACGTCGGTTTTAAAATTTTTTCGACATTATTTTTTTTAAGCACATTGGTTTTAAAAAATTTCCGACGTTATTTTTTTTGAAAACGTTGGTTTTAAAAAATTTCCGACGTTTTTTTTTTGCACACGTCGGTTTTAAAAATTTTCCGACGTTATTTTTTTTGAACACGTCGGTTTTAAAAATTTTCCGACGTTATTTTTTTAAGCACGTCGGTTTTTGAAAATTTCCGACATTATTTTTTTTAAGCACGTCGGTTTTTGAAAATTTTTAATAAAAATATGTGAAAATGTAAAATATTATTTTATAAATGACCATTTCGGCATATTATTTGGTATATGCTATTTTGTTATTATATTTTTATTTTATCACTCATAAATTCCATAAATATGAGACTTTACATTTCGCGTAAGTTTAAAAAAGACCCAGATGATACATTGTTATCATTCAGTAACACCGTCTATCAAAGAATGACGGAGGATGTCAAATATGCGTTGTATAAACCGATGGTTGATGACATCAAAGTAAAAAATGCTGACTTTGTTTTGGGCATCGCCAATGCAAAACACGGTGGCAAAGACCGCAAATCTGATAAAAACGCCTTGCGAGAAGCCCTCATCTGGGTCTTGGAAGATATAGCCATTCAAATTGAGCGCATACCCAATTTGTCGGCTCGTTTTATTACAGACTCAGGTTTTGAAGTGCGTAAAGCAGAAAAAAAATCAAAAGAGCCTGTAACAGACTTAGGTATTCCTCAAAATTTTATTGCCGTCAATTTATTTAAGTCGGGCTGTGCACAATTAACTTGGGATGAAGTGGAAAATGCCATCAACTATACTATCCGATTTAAACCGAAATCAGAAACAGTTTGGCAAAACGGTCTTTTCAATCACAAAGGCACTTATACTTTTACGCAACTGCAATCAGATACGGTTTATGAGTTCGAGGTCTGCGCTTTGGGTCCCAACGGACTGATTGGTGAACATGCGACGACTATGCCTATTTATGTGTCTTAGTGAAAAGTAAAAAAGAAAAATGGAAAGTCTCGCTGCATCGTAGCGAGACTTTTTATTTTTGCGAACTTTACACTTATTTAATAAAAATCAAATCATTGACATGATAAATCTCATTTCAGATACCATTACCAAACCCACGCCACCGATGCTTGCCGCCATGATGCAAGCCGAAGTCGGTGATGACGTATTCGGCACCGACCCCTCAGTAAATGCCCTTGAAGCAATGGCTGCCACTATGTTTGGCAAAGAAGCCGCTTTGTTTTGCCCTTCTGGCACCATGACCAATCAAATTGCCATAAAAACGCATACGCAACCGATGGAAGAAGTGATTTGCGATGAAAAAAGCCATATTTTTCAATCAGAAGTCGGTGGTTATGCTTTTCATTCGGGCATAGCCGTCAATTTACTGAGGGGGGAGAATGGCATCGTTGATGTGGAAATGGTCAAAAAAGCGATTCGCCCCATTGCCGATTGGCAACCCAAAACCAGTTTGGTTGTTTTAGAAAATACCTGTAATCACGGTGGCGGCTCGTATTATACGCTGTCCCAAGTTGAGCCTATTACGCAGTTGTGCAAGGAACGGGGTTTGAAATTACACCTCGATGGAGCGCGTATATTCAATGCCCTCGTCGAAACCGGTGAAACGGCTTTGTCGTGGGGTCATGCTTTTGATTCTATTTCTATCTGCCTGTCCAAAGGTTTGGGTGCGCCGGTGGGGTCATTACTCATTGGCAATCACGATTTTATCAAAAAGGCACGGCGTATTCGAAAGGCATTTGGTGGCGGTATGCGTCAAGCAGGGTTTTTGGCAGCTGCAGGTATTTATGCCCTTGAAAACAATATTGACCGTTTAAAAATGGACAATGACAATGCCCGAAAAACAGGTGAGATACTGAGGGGTCTGAATTTTGTCGAAAACTTGCGTCCAGTCATGACCAATATTGTTATTTTTGATGTTAAAGCACCGATGACAGGCGATTCATTTTTGAAAAAAATAGCTGCATACGGCGTAGAAGCAGTTTTATTTGGACCCAATACCGTTCGTTTTGTCTTTCATTTGCATATAACAGAAAACATGGTTGACGAATTAGCCGTTATTTTGAAAAAGATGGACCACTGATTTAGCTGATACGACAGATTGACGCTGATTTTTTTAATTCCCTACGGGATGACAATAAAAAATCAGCGTAAATCTGTCAAATCACTTAAATCACTTAAATTCCGTGGTCTCCAAATAATCAATTATCAGTGATGAAATTTCTTAAAACACTTTTATTTATCATTCCTCCTTCCCTATTTTTCATGTCTTGCAGCAAATTGCTCATGAAAGCAGACGTGAGTAATACACCTACACATTGTTTTGAGTCCATGTGGCAAACGGTCAATGATAATTATGCTTTTTTTGATTATAAAAAAATTGACTGGAACAACGTCCACGACCGTTATGCCCCTGCTATCGAAGATACGATGTCGCAAGACTCTCTTTTTTCAGTGCTTTCGGCTATGTTATATGAGTTAAAAGATGGTCATGTCAACCTCTCAAAAGGAACGGACCGTAGTCGCAACTGGTCGTGGAAAGACGATTTTCCTGACAATTTTAATCCAAATTTTACACAAAGGCAATACCTCAAAAGTGATTTTCAGTTAACGAATGCCTTAAAAAATCAGATTTTTGAGGATTCAATCGGCTATATCCGCTACGAGTCATTCGGTCAAAGCGTCTCAGACGACGATTTAGATTATGTATTGAAACGGATGGAAGAGACCAAAGGCTTGATAATAGATGTGCGCGACAACGGCGGCGGTTCGATGGCAACGATTTTTAAAATCATGAGCCGTTTTGTAGATAAACGTGTGCAAATTGGCAATATGCAAACCAAAAACGGCAGTTCTCACAATGATTTTACGAAACCTGTCCCGTTTTATATTCAACCTAAAAAAGGGAAGGTGCAATACCTAAACCCCATTGTCGTGTTGATTAATCGCAGTTGCTACTCTGCCACAACGCATTTTGCAGCGTTCATGTCGCTTCTGCCCAATGTGACACTTGTTGGAGACCGTGCAGGTGGCGGCGGTGGCTTACCGATTTCACGCGACTTGCCAAATGGTTGGCAATACCGTTTTTCAGCAACCATGCAGACATTGCCCGACGGCACGCAAATTGAAAGTGGTTTTGACCCCGATATTCCTGTGACGACTGGACCTAAAGAGGAACTTGAAGGAAAAGATGCGATTATTGAAAAGGCTATTGAAGTAATAAAAACGGAAGCGGCGAAATCGAAGGCTTAGACAAATTTTAGTATAGAGGCTATCTCAAAAGGGAAAGCTCGTTTTTCTATGCAGAATATTATTAGGTTTTCGAGCGTCTAATCTTAGGAAGGTTTTAAATCTTCCTAAGATTGAACGAATTCCGAAATAAAATTCTGTTTGTGAAATTTGAACGATGTCTTTTAAGACAACTTCTTGGTCGCCTTTGAAAAAAGAAAGGGGGCGCATCTAGCACCCCCTCAGTATTTTACCCTTCGAAAATATTTCTATTTTGAAAATAATTAATCTACAACTGTTACTTTCAACATGTTTGTCCGCAGTTTTTGCGCAATTGGCATTGAACCCGTATTAATGACCACATCACCTACCGACACGTTATTTGTTTCTTTCAAAATCTCAATGGTTTCCTCGATTGTTTCGTCCGTCGAAGTGAGTTTATCGTAATAAAAACACTTCACGCCACGCACCAAATTGAGCGTTCCTAACATTTCACGACGAGCGGAAAAGATATAAATTTTAGATTTAGGACGATAACTCGAAACTTTAAAGGCAGTATAACCCGACATAGTGAAGCCAATAATCGCTTTGGCATCCAACTCAACAGACATACGTGCAGCATTTAAACAAACCACATCGTTGATGAAAACACCAGAAGTCTCGTATAAATGCGGACGTTCATGGCGAGCTGGCATTTTTTCTATCTCTAAAATGATCCGAGTCATTGCTTGAACAGTCTCAACAGGATATTTTCCTGCAGCTGTTTCCGCGCTCAACATCACAGCATCAGCACCATCCATAACGGCATTTGCAACGTCAAGAACCTCTGCACGTGTTGGCGAAGGACTTTCAATCATGCTTTCCATCATTTGTGTTGCCACGATAACAGGGCGTGCGCGTTGGATACATTTTTCGACAATGGTTTTTTGAACCATCGGCAATTTTTCAATCGGAAACTCAACACCCAAGTCACCCCTTGCGACCATAACCGCATTGGAGGCTTTGATGATGGAATCGAGGTTCTCAACGGCTTCAGGTTTTTCGATTTTTGCACAAATCAAAGCAGGATGATTAACGGCATTGATACGGTCCCGTAGGTCGAAAATATCCTCTTGACGACGGACAAAAGACAAGGCAATCCAGTTGACGGGCTGCGTCAAAATGAATTCAAGGTCAACTAAGTCCTTCGGTGTCAAGCACGGAAGCGATGTTTTCGTTTCGGGCAAATTGACTCCTTTTTTACTTTTCAAAATGCCGCCGTAAATAACCCGCATCTTTACTTTCGATATTTTGTCGGTTTCAACAACCTCAAAAGACAATTTACCGTCGTCTAATAATACTTTTTCACCCACTTCAACGTCTTTGGCAAATTCTTTATAAGACATATAAACATGGTCTTTTGTGCCAATACAGTCTTCGTTGACGAAAGTAATGATGTCGCCTTCTTTGACTTCCAAACCATCGTTTTCCATCATACCCACACGGAGTTTAGGTCCTTGCAAATCGGCAAGAATACCTAAGTGTGAGCCATATTTTTCGTTGATATATGTGATGTATTCAATAACTTTCAAGTGAGTAGCATGTTCGC
The DNA here is from genome assembly GCA_043772905.1 of Saprospiraceae bacterium. Lineage (GTDB taxonomy): Bacteria > Bacteroidota > Bacteroidia > Chitinophagales > Saprospiraceae > JAAFJT01. The sequence goes on from JAYVFS010000193.1 coordinate 14,893, forward strand.
CATGAGAAAAATTGAGACGAAACACGTTAACGCCTGCCTTAGCCAATTCAAGTAATTGATTATATTCGTTACAAGAAGGACCAACAGTGGCGACGATTTTTGTGTTCTTTTTGTCAGCGACTGTTAGTGGTTGATACTGCGTTGATTCCATTACAGCTGTCATGATTGCGTTTTTATATTTTAAAAAAAAAATTAAATGAGGGTGATTATCTAACCCCTCAGTATATAGATTCTAAAATCATTCTACTCATTATTATATCAACGATTTATTTTTAGGAAATTTACATTTTTTATAAAAAAAATGTAAAAAAACGATAAAAAGATGCTCATTGGAAACTTAATGTGAATTATACACTTAGAATTATTCTGCGAAAGTAGCAGACTTTGTTTAAAAAACAAACTTTCTCTAAAAGTATTTTTCTAAAAAGGTTTTAATTTAATACTAAATTTACAAAATATTGTTGGTTGTTTTACGCTTCGATAAAACATAAATGCAATCCGATTCTATCGGAGATTGAAACCACTTTTGGGCAACAACATTTAATTTTCACTATGAAATCAATAAAAATACTAATTTTCAGTCTCTTTTTTCTCTCTTCTTTAACAGCACAAGAGCCACTGACACCACTAGGCGATACCTATTTTTTCCTTGGACTCAGTCTGCCCATTGTCAAAGTACGTGATGAAGGGCACTCTTCACTCATGTATCGGGGTTTGAATTCAACCTTAAGAGTGGGCTATGAGCGAGTCGGAAGGGACGTTGTTTCACGCATTGCGCTTAGCTTTGCAACAGGTCAAATCAAACCTAAAACACGACCCAAGCCTGAAAAACAATTATCAAGTGCGGAAACCAATACGTTTGAAGTCAGCTATGCTTATTATAGACGCATAAACACTGTTTATGATGTAGAAGGGTGGAATCGGTATTTTGGTGGAGCGATTACGCTGCTATTCGATGGGCGCACCTACAATTTGCCAAGCAATAATCTTTTCGGCTATCAGGCCAATTTGTCGCTCAATGCAGGTGGTTTTGTTCAAAAGAAAATCGATAATTCATGGCGATTAAACAATGAACTGTTGACACCGCTTTTAACATTTGCGATGCGCCCAAGCTTCATTGGTCTTATGCCCATGAAAAGCAATGATTTTTCTGCAAAAAAAGTGATGCAAACGGGTAAAATTGTAACCGTTAATAAGGTTTTTAGATTGTACAATCGTCTTGGTTTCGACCAACAAATCAATGATCATCGGGCGCGGCGGCTTTCCTATACTTGGGATGGCATTTTGAACAATGTCTCGCGTCCGTTGCGATCAGTTTCGGCGGGTTTGGGGTATGAAAGTTTGTTTAAAATGTGATATATTTTGCTTGGACCACAGATGCGACTGATTTGCACTGATTTGCACTGATTATAAACAAGGTATAGTAGACAGACATTCAATTGGTTTTTGCTTTTTTTTGCAAAAAAAAATAAAAAACCAATTGAATGTCTGTCTACTATACCTACTGCAACCACTGACCACTAAAAAAGTTAGTACCAGTACCTTTTTAGATAGCCTCGTTTTTATGCAAAAGCGCAAACCAAACCACCCATCAAAGCCAAAGTAACGACCCAATAGCCAGTATGCACAAGGATATAATTACGTCCTTTATCTTCAAACAAACCTAAAATACCGATAACGGGCATGGCAAAAAACAAGGCTGCCAATGAGCCATGCAACGCACCATGTTTGAATGTACGGAAATTCGAGCCATTCACATCCATAAAGGCTTGTACAGACTTACTTATCTCGGAATTAGGATCCATCATGCCCGGGTCATTCATAAAAATAGAATAATAATGCATTTGGTGAATGACTATTGAAGGTATCATAGAAGCAAGCAAAATACCGAATACCAATGTCACGCCGAAAATGACAGGCATATTGCCGCTTTGTGCTTTTTCTTCGGTCATACCGCTCGCCTTCATCCAAACCGTACCGAGTACTTTTGGATTATACCAAACGAAGCCTGTGATGAGTGGGATAAGACCCGTGCCCAGAATAATGAGCCAATTGAGATGTTGCATAATTGTAAGTTTTTAAAAGAAGTATTTAAATAGTTTTTCGCCAAGTTGATAAAAGAGAGACACCAACGGGCAGCTTGATAAATCGCCTCAGAAATATATTTTCTGACTTGAAAATGCTGTATAACATACGATTCAATAAATTGCCCTTGCCAACACTGAAATCTGAAGCCGTTTCGTCAGCCGTTTGTTTTTTCTTCAACGGTAAAATTTTTGCTAAAAAACGAAAGGCAGCAATCGGGAAAAAGAGCCAAAAGTTGAAATATGTATGAAATATCGGTTCATCTTTCCCTAAAAACAACCCCCTCAGTATGGACGAAGTATAACGCCTAAAATGGTGATTGACAAGATCGTGCTCTGACCAAAGGAACATAAAAGCGGGAACAGTGACGCACATCACACCGCCTTGTTTACAAACACGCCGCATCTCGGACACCGCTCGTTTGTCATCGTCAACGTGTTCGATAACATCAAAAGCACAAACCAAATCGAAGGTATTGTCAGGAAATTCAAGGTCGAGAATTGACCCTTGAAAAATCGGTATTTTTATCACATCACGGCTGAATTCGTAGCATTCTTTATCAAATTCGAGTGATGTGACATCACCTAACTGCATCAATAGTTCGCTTGACCGCCCTGTTGCCGCTCCAATATTGAGGATACGAATATTGGGTTGCCCTACGAAAACCCTTTTTAAGTGCGTCAACAGTATCTTACCGCGTGCACGAAACCACCAATGTTCTCGTTCGAGGTGGTAATATTCTTTATAATAATTTTTTTCCATAATTTATAAAGACAAAGGAACAAAGAAAAAAGGACTTATAAATATCGAATATTGAACAAGGAAAAGGGAATACCTGAATTTTTGAAAATCTACAAACTCAAATGGTTGGACTCTTTTTTGTTTACAAAACCTTTACACTACCCCCCTCAGTACCCATTCATTTTTCTTAGCTTTGCGTCCGTTTATTCAATTATAAAAAAAAGTGACGATAATGAATGTATTAAAAACGATTTTTACAACCCTCTCATTTTCTACTTTACTCTTCTTTTTAAGTTGCCAAACAGAAGAAAAAGCCAATCCAAACTATCAACAAGACGCAGCAAATCCAGAGTTTTTACACAAATCTTTAATAGATTTGAGTCAAGTCATCAAGCACGATTTGTTCCCACCGATGGTTGCCGCACGTATATATGCGTATGCACACATCGCCGCTTACGAAGCACTCAATGCACAGACCCCTCAGTATAACAGCCTTGCAGGGCAGTTGAAAGATATGCCCGACATGCCCAAAGCAGAAGCTGGGAAAGAGATTTGTTTGCCAATTGCAGCACTCAAAGCCTATTTCAAAGTGGGCAAACAACTGACTTTTTCAGGCGACAGTATGGATATTCATTGGGACAGTTTGATGATTCAATTAAAGAAGGTCGGTATCCCAAAAGCTGTTTTTGAACGCTCTATCGCTTTGGGTGACACCATTGGCGGTACCGTTTTGAAATGGAGTATGGGCGACAAGTACGGCATCATTCGCTCGATGCCAAAATACAGCATCAAGCAGCATGACGAAACGGTTTGGCGACCAACGATGCCCGATTACGCAGATGCGCTTGAACCCAATTGGAACAAAATGCGCCCATTGTTGCTTGACTCGGCAGCGCAATTCAACCCTGTGCCACCAACACCTTTTGATACTTTAAAAACAAGTAAATTTTACAAAGAGGCTTTTGAAGTCTATAAATCGGTTGCAGACTCTACTCCTGAACGTGTCGCAACCGCTTGGTATTGGGACGATAATCCTATTGCAACACTTACCGCGGGGCATTTTATGATTGTTAGAAAAAAATTCACGCCCACAGCACATTGGCTTTGGATGACGATGTATGCTTGTCGGGAGACAAAGAAAAATCTTTTTGAGGCATCAGAGGCTTATACAAAAGTCGCTATCGGCTTGTTTGAGGTGTTTATCAGTTGTTGGGACACTAAATATCGCACAGAAGTCATTCGTCCAGAAACCTATATCGGCAAATACATTGAGCCACAATGGATGCCGATACTTGTTACGCCACCATTTCCTGAATATACAAGCGGGCACTCATGTGCTTCTGGTGCCAGTTCAACGATATTGACATCTGTTTTTGGTGAAAATACCGCTTATACAGACAGTACAGAATTGCAGTTTGGTTTAGCACCACGTCGCTTCAAATCGTTTTATGAAGCGGCAGACCAAGCAGCCGTCAGCCGAATGTATGCAGGTATTCACTACCGCCCTGCTTGTGATGAAGGCATTACGCAGGGGCGAAATGTAGGAAAGTATGTTTTGAGTAAAATTAAAACAAAGAAATAGTACCCTCTCCCAGATTTATCGAGATGTTCCATAAGTATTTAACCCAAAACAGTAGCCCAAAGCGTTAAATCGTTGTAGGCTACTGTTTTTTTTAAAGTATTGTGCCTTGAATTGGACACTTTTTGAATAATTTTGAAGTTTTAAGATTAAAAACTATTTTTGTAAAAAAAATAACGACATGGTAGTAACATTAGAAATTGACAATTTACAAGACTTGGCTATAATTGAGCAATTAGCCAAGCGTTTAGGCTGGGCTTTTTCAACCAATGAATCAACAGAATATCTGTTTGGAAACGAAGTCAATAAAAAAGAAAAGCGCATTTCCAACAAGAAATGCGCTTTTACTTTTTATCGCCCCCTCAGTATAATCGTCAAAAATGACCTTTAACTAAGAGATTTACACCTTTTTCTATTGTTTTTGCCACTTCTGCGTATCAACGACTTTACCGTTTGCGCGAATAACGACGAGGTAGATGCCTGTGTTGATGTTTGACAAATTATCCAAAGTCTGCATATAGTTACCCGCTTCTTGGTTGCCACCGTCGAAACGACTAACGATTTGTCCTTGTAAATTCATCAATTCAAGTTTAACATTGGCTTCATTTTCCAATTTATAAGCCACTTGAACAAAGTCGCTGCCTGGATTTGGATAGATGCCAAACTCGCTGATATATTTTGTTTTGTCATTGAATTGAGTAGTAGCGGGTTCAATAGAAAGGCAACCCTTCGTTATGAAGGTCAGTGCTTCGCTTTCAGATAAACTTGTTGAACTGCAATTCCGCAAAACACGCCATTGATACGTTGTGCATTTGACTAAACCGGTAATGCGAACAGGGAAACTATTAGCTGTAACAGATGTTAAAACAATTGAAGTCCAAACAGAAGTACCAGCTATACGATATTGTACAGTATAATATTGACCCGCAATAAAATTGAATTTTACAGCGACCTCTGTATTGTTGATAACTTCAGAAGCCAAACCTATTGTTCTTTCACAAGTTGTTGGACAGCCAAGTGTCTCAAATGTGGCGGTAACGATTTCACTGACTGATGTAGTTGAACACACTGATTTGATTTGTACTTTGTATTTTTTGCAAAGAGGTAAACCTGTTAGGGTGTAAGTATTGCCCGAAACAGCTGCATCACGTGTGAAACTACCGTCTTCACTAACTACTAAAAGTTTGAAGCTGGCTGCGACATTTGTTGCGCCTATCCACGAGATGACAGCCGATGCATCAGTGACAGATATTCTTACATCCCTCGGTGCCGCACAAACAGCGTCACAACCAGTCGTTTTGAATTTTTGTACTTCACTTTCAGATAAACTTGTTGCAGTACAATTTCTCAAAACACGCCACTCATAATATGTGCATTTGAGCAAACCTGTGATACGAACAGGGAAATTGTTTGCTGTTACAGCCGATAAAACTTTCGAAGTCCAAGCAGCTGTGCCTGCAACACGATATTGTACCGTATAGGATTGACCTGCAATGAAATTAAATTTTACAGCAACCTCTGTATCATTGATAATGTCAGAAGCCAAGCCTATTGTTCTTTCACAAGTTGTTTGACAGCCAAGTGTCTCAAATTCAGCCGTTACGATTTCACTTACTGATGTAATTGAACACACTGTTTTGACTTGTACTTTGTATTTTTTACAAAGTGCCAAACCTGTGAAAGTGAAAGTATTGCCTGTGACAGAAGCATCACGAGTGATAGTACCGTCTGCACTCACCAAAAGGAGTTTGTAATTGCCTACAACATTCGCTGCGCCTGCCCAACCGACGACAGCCGTCTCACCTGTGACTGAAACGCGTACATCTCTCGGTGCTGTACAAACTGCGTCACAACCAGTCGTTTTGAATTTTTGAACTTCACTTTCAGATAAACTTGTTGCAGTACAATTTCTCAAAACACGCCATTCATAGTTTGTGCATTTGAGCAAACCTGTGATGCGAACAGGAAAATTATTAGCTGTTACAGCCGATAAAACTTTCGAAGTCCAAGCAGCTGTACCTGCTACACGATATTGTACCGTATAGGATTGACCTGCAATGAAATTGAATTTTATGGATACTTCTGTATCATTCACTACTTCAGAACCTAAAACCGTTACTCTTTCACAATTTGTTGTACAGCCTCGTGTTTCAAATGTGGCGGTAACGATTTCACTTACTGATGTATTCGAACACACTGTTTTGACCTGTACTTTGTATTTTTTGCAAAGTGCCAAGCCTGTTATAGTGTAAGTATTGCCCGAAACAGCCGCTTCCCGCGTGAAACTACCGTCTTCACTAACCACCAACAGCTTGTAATTCGCTGCAACATTAGTTGCGCCTATCCAAGAGATGACAGCCGTCGCATCAGAAACCGATACTCTAATATCTCTCGGTACTGCACAAACAGCCGCACAACCTAAGGTTTTGAAACGCATAGGTACGCTCCAAACACTGCTTGATGTTGTTGTACAATTCGCTTTCACACGATAAGCATACCATGAACAAGTCGCCAAACCTGTTAAACGATATGTGTTCTCACGAACACCTGCAACGGTGTGCCATTCTGTATCGTTTGGTCCCATCCATTGAATATCGTAGGAAATATTACCCGCAACAGCATCCCATTTCAAAGAAGCACCACCATCCGTTGCCACAACGCTCAAACGACTTGGCGCAAGGCAGCGAGGACACCCCTCAGTATGAACCGAAATATCGGCACTCCATTCGCTGTAAACAGCCGATGTGCTGGTCGCAGAACTGCAAATGCTGCGGACTTTAAATTTATAAGTTTTGCAACTTTCAACGTTTGCTAATCGCAAAGTATTTGTTGTTACTGTTACTGTTTGGGCTGGTGAATCGCCCGCAGTGTACATCACTTCATAAGCCCTTGCGCCTGTGGATGCCCAAACAACATAGGCATTGCTACGGTCTGACGCAACCACTGCACGCAGTTCACGCGGTGTGCTACAAGGTGCGACACAACCTGAAGTTTTGAACTTCGCAGATGTACTAAACTCACTCAATGCAGCATTTGTGCAACTTGATTTTACTCGAAACTCATAGATATTACAAGGCAGTAAATCATTGATAATCAACGAGTTTGTTGTAGCTGTTTGGGTTTTCCAATCAGCACTGCTCGCAACTTTCCATTGAACAGTGTAAACAGAACCCGCTACGCCAGGCGACCAATTTAGTGAAGCCATCGTCTCGCGGGGGGCAGCAAAAAGTCCTGAAGGTGCTCGACAAGGCTCGACGCATCCTGTTGTGTGGAATTCCGAAGTCTTCCAATCACTCACTTCATTAGCTGAACAATTAGCACGTAGGCGAACCACGTAACATTGACATGAAGTAAGGTTGCGAATGATGTATTCGCCTTTATCACTGGTGCTTGTCCCCGTCGTCAAGTTATTGACAGTCGTCCAAGCAGTCACGCTACAAGAGCGATATTCGAGGGTATAACTGGCTGCACCAGTGGCGTTCCAACTGATATTTGTAGATGTAGCATCTATGGAACGTGCAGCTATAGTAGCTGCACTACAAACAAGTTCTGGTGTATCTTGTGCAGATGCCATGAGACTTGAAAGCACTAAACAAAGAAAAAGTATGACTTTTTTCATTTTAGAATTTGACTATTAATTAATATGGTTATTTATGTATCGTTTATTGAATGTAAGTTGTATTTAAGTATTGGGATAAATTAAATCAGTATCAAATATATTTTCATAAAGTATTGATTTTCAGTCAATAAATTTAAGTAAGGTTTGAAACTCACCCAAATGTTTACCAATTATTGTTGTCACTACACTTAAAAAATCAAAAAAAAGGCCTTAATACTGAGGGGGGTATTATCGAAAAAGGGAGTCATGAAAAAAGTGTTTTTTAAATTACTTTAGGTAGGTCTGTTCACGATGGACTTTGTTTGTTTAGGGCAACAAAATTATGCCCTTTTATACATATCTACTTCAAGTTTTTTCACATTTATTTTCTTTTAATAGCCGCTAAATATAAAGAGCCAGTACTACCATTTTTCGCTGCTTACATTTTGATTTTTTTCAAAATAAATAACATACTCCTTGTTAATGACATCTTTTTGATAAACAACTTTTAGGATTTTGTATAAAAGGAATAGGTATTGACGTACATTTGCACCGTTTTTTGATTGATTATTGAATTTTGCCTAATAATCAATCGAAAAACTGCCAATTTTTTATCACATTTATATTCTACATAAATCACAACACGACTTATTATGGTAAAGATTCTTGTAAACGACGGCATCGAAGCCGACGGTAAATTAATCCTCGAAGATGCAGGTTACGAAGTCAGCACGACAACAGTACCCCAAGAGGAACTAATGAAAGAGCTGCCCAATTACGATGTTATTATCGTCCGTTCGGCAACAAAAGTGCGTAAAGACCTTATTGATGCTTGTCCAAACCTTAAAATCATCGCACGTGGTGGTGTCGGTACAGACAATATTGATGTGGAGTACGCCCGTTCAAAAGGCATCGAAATCATCACAACGCCAGCAGCATCTTCTCAATCGGTTGCAGAATTGGCAATGGGACATATTTTCTCCCTAACCCGTTTTTTGCACCGTTCAAACCGTGAAATGGCGACAGGTGATTTCAAAAAACTCAAATCGGCTTATGCACAAGGCATTCAACTGAAAGGCAAAACTTTGGGTATCGTTGGTTTCGGTCGCATCGGACAGGAATTGGCGCGCATCGCTCTTGCTATCGGCATGGATGTTTTAGTAAGCGATCCTTTTATCAAAGAAACAGATTTGACGATTGGTTTGTACAATTCAAAAGACGTGAAATTGAGCATTCACCTCAGCTCATATCCATTGGCAGAGGTCTTGAAAAAAGCGGATTTCATCAGCCTTCACACCCCTGCCCTCGCAAGACCGCTTATCGGTGCAGAGGAAATGGCAATGATGAAAGACGGTGCTATCATAATCAATTGCGCACGTGGTGGCGTTGTTGATGAAGATGCATTATTGGCAGCTTTGGAAAGCGGTAAAATCGGAGGTGCAGGTCTCGATGCATTTATAAACGAGCCGAATCCACGTGCTGATTTACTGAACCACCCGCGTATTTCTGTTTCTCCACATATTGGTGCTGCAACTTTGGAAGCACAAGCGAATATCGGTTTGGAATTGGCGGATAAAATCATCGCTTTTTTCGGTGACGATAAGTAATTTTTGAATAAAATACTGAGGGGTATGCGACTCCAATAAAGAACAGCCGTTCTCAAACTTCGATTCGAGAATGGCTGTTTTTTGTGTAAACTTTTGAGTTTTTTGTACATTGCGCTTTTATTAAACAATTAGTATTGACACATGGATGTTTTCGACATAATTCTAACAAAAAAGCCCGATACAGCCCATCGCCAAGTTGAACACACCTTGAGCGTTAGTCAATCGTATGAACAAAAAAGTAAAAGAAAAATAGAAAAAAGTACAAAAAAAGCTGCCAAACCTTTTTTAAAATGGGCAGGTGGTAAAACGCAACTCATCAACGACATAAAAAAATCATTACCACAAGTAACGCACAACAAATTTACGTATATCGAACCGTTTGTCGGCAGTGGCGCAGTGTTGTTTTGGATGTTGGACCATTTTCCAAATATCGAAAGAGCCGTCATCAATGACATCAATGAAGACTTGATAAATACCTACAAAACCATTGCTTCAAAGCCCCATGAATTGATTTCTATCCTTCAATACATTCAAGATGAATATTATGCCTTAGGCAATAAAGAAGAAGAAAAGAGTCAATATTACTACCAAAAAAGAGAATTATTTAATACCCGCAATACAGAAAAAAGCACACAAGCGGCTTTGTTTATATTTTTAAACCGTACGTGTTTCAATGGTTTATACAGAGTCAATAAAAGCAATGGGTTCAATGTCCCCATGGGTTCTTATATCAAACCTATGATTTGCAACGAGCCCAATATATTAGCAGTGCATCAAGCATTACAAAAAGTGGACATCCTTTGTGGCGACTATGAAAAAACATTGTACAAAGCCGATGAAAATAGTTTTTTTTACTTCGACCCACCTTACAAAGCCCTTACTCAAACCTCGAATTTTAATTCCTATTCAGCAGACGTTTTTAATGATGATGAACAAATTAGATTGAGAAATTTTTGTTCAAAATTAGATGCGTTGGGTCATAAATGGATGTTGAGCAATTCAGATGTGAAAAATGTGAACGCCAACGATAATTTTTTCGATGACATCTATGCCGAATTTGAAATTGCAAGGGTTAAAGCCAAAAGGAGTATCAATTCAAATCCTGAAAAAAGAGGCGAGTTAAGCGAACTTTTAATAACCAATTACCCTAACAGGCTGTTAATGATATGATTTTTCAAGGAAAAGGCGGTGCAAATACGAAAACAGGTTTAGCATTTGAAGGCAAAACTGATTTGTCGGAGTTTTTAGCGAGTCAGAAAGGATACACTATTTTTGATGATAAAGTCTTTTTCGACCATGAAATCGTAGGCAGAATATTCAAAAAGCACAGCTTTTATCATTTTCTTGCAGACTTAGGGATTAATTGGAAAAAAATCATTTCTAAACAATTGCTGCCCGACGACGGTATTTTTGTACCCATTGCAAATACCTTGTTCATCATCGAATGTAAATTTCAACAAGTATCGGGTTCAGTTGATGAAAAACTTCAGACCTGCGATTTTAAGCGGAAGCAATACCAAAAGTTGATGTCCAAAGCCAATATCGAAGTAGAATACATGTATTTGTTGAACGATTGGTTTAAAAAACCTGAATACAAAGACGTTTTGAAATACATTCACAGCGTGGGCTGTCATTATTTTTTTGAGTTTATACCTTTGTCAAAATTAGGTTTGCCTGATCCTGAAAGCGATTAATCCAGATTTTACCCCCCTCAGTATTTTATCGTTTTTTGTCCCATTTAAACGCCTTTTTCTAAAAATAAACATTTCCTCATTCGACATCTCAAATTGTGATTACACCTTTTTTCAAATCCATAGACAACAATTTTTATCTTCTTCAAGGGGATTCAACGGAGTTATTACCTCAAGTTGAACACAAGTTTGATATGGTATTTGCAGACCCACCTTATTTTCTTTCCAACAATGGCTTGTCAATCCAAAGTGGCGAAATTGTGAGTGTTAACAAGGGGAAATGGGATAAATCGCATGGATTTGAGCATAAAAACGACTTTAACAGAGCCTGGTTGTCTGCGGTTAGAGACCGAATGAAGGAGGATGCGACGATTTGGATAAGCGGTACGATGCACAATATTTTTTCGATTGGTCAAATATTAACCGAGTTGAATTTTAAAATACTCAACATCATCACTTGGGAAAAAAGCAACCCACCGCCCAATTTTTCCTGCCGTTTTTTTACACATTCAACAGAACAGATCATTTGGGCGCGTAAAAATGAACGTGTGGCGCATTATTATAACTATGATTTGATGAAGCAACTAAATGGCGACAAACAAATGAAAGATGTTTGGAAATTGCCCGCCATAGCACCATGGGAAAAGTCTTGTGGTAAACACCCCACTCAAAAACCTTTATCCGTTTTAACCCGCACCATTTTAGCGTCAACAAAACCTGATACTTGGATATTGGACCCATTTGCGGGTAGCAGCACAACAGGTATTGCCGCCAATTTGACGAATAGAAGGTTTCTCGGGATTGACCAAGAAGAAGATTTTTTGACCATCAGTCAAAATAGAAAGTTAGAAATAGAGCATAAGAAAACAGCTGATACTTTTAGGCAAAAAATTGGCGGTTTTAATGATAAACAAGAATTGGAACGTGTCTTACTGAATGAACTGAAAATGGGTGTCGGATCGGAATTGAGGTTGTAGAAGTCCAACCACTTTAATCATTCCTTTTTACCCATTTATGCCAATTTTTACCCCATTGAATCGTCGGTTCTTCCACCCAATCATAAAAATATTTTGAAAAAAGAAGACTAAAAGCAACGGCAACAATCACAGCCGTACCCATAAACCAACCATTGTCTTTTGCTATTTCGGCTGCGCCATCGAGTAAAAGCCAACCGGTGACGACGTGCGTTAAGTAAAACGAATAAGACGTTTTGCCTATAAATTTTGACCAATTCCACTCTTTATTGATAAAAAGTATAATGGCACAAGGTATTGCTGTTGCCAAACAATGTTTCATATCGAAGCCTCGATAGTGCATCAACAACATAGCGGGTAGGATGATGGCTAATTCCTTTTCGTCAATGTAGCCTCGATAATATTGAAATAAAATATAACCCGCACCGAATGAAGCGACATGATAGGGCAGCCATTCATAAGGAAAATACCAATGTCCAAAGGCAAAAAGCGCATAAATTGGGTAACGAATCCACCACTCCCGACGATTGAACAAAGCAAAAAAGATGAGTAAAACAAGATAAAACTGCCAATCTATCGCTAATGTCCAATAAATGCCACGCAACCATGGCTCGTGCATAATGGCATTGATATGAAAAATATGTAGAAAAAGATTGTAAAAATCCAATTCAATCCATCTATCGGCTTTGACAAACCAAACGCTGGCATCTTTCATCAACATCAAAACGATACTTGCCCAATACGCGGGTTCAATACGAATGATGCGGCTGACAAATTGCCGACCAAATTGCCGAATGGTGTATCTTTTGAGCGACAACGAATAAGGGATGACCATACCTGAAATCACAAAAAACGCTTCGACACCTAAGTAACCGTGATGGAAAGAAATACTGAGGGGGTGTGTCTTCGCTAGGAAAAAGTCAGTATAATGGTAAAAAGCGACCGTTAACGCAGCCAAACCGCGTAAAAGGTCAATAGAGTAAAAATGCTGTTTCTCTTGAATCGCCACGTTGTTTTTCGTTTTTTTGCAAATTTAATTGACTGACACTAATTACACGCATTACACGAATTGATTTCTAATATTTAATTCGTATCCTTTGCGAAATAGGTGCTTTCAAACTCTTTTCCCTATTTTTTGTTTACTTTAAAATATTTTTCACAGTTCCTCGTCAATTAAACTACGATGAAGTACGCAACATTAACTATCGAATCACAATTGGCTGACTCGCAAAATCAGCAAATACAGGAGACCGTGCGCCGCGAAAGGCAACGGCTACTGGCTTTTATTCGTCAACGCATACCGCGTCAAGACGATGCAGAGGATATTTTGCAAGATGTTTTTTTTGAGTTTACAGAAATGTACCGACTCATGAAGCCCGTCGAGAAAATTGCTTCGTGGCTCTTCACAGTGGCACGCAACAAAATTACTGACCGCTATCGGAAGAAAAAACCGTTGTTGCTTGAAGATGTTTTTTCGTTCAATAGCGGTGGCGAAGATGAGCCTTACCTCATTGATGACTTGTTGCCCGCTGCAAATATTCACACCGCCGATGTCGAAATGATGCGTGAAACCATCATGGATGCGCTTACGGAAGCCCTTGATGAACTACCCGCTGAACAACGGGAGGTATTCATTGCGCATGAATTAGAAGATAAAAGTTTTAAAGAAATTGCTGCAGAAACGGGCGTAACAATCAATACCCTACTCTCTCGCAAGCGTTATGCGGTACTTTTCCTACGTGAGCGTTTAAAATCAATCTACGAAGACTTAGTTAATAATTAGTTTTGAGTTTTGGGTTTGAATAAACCTAAAATCTAAAAATCTTAAAGAAATGGACAATTTTTGGCTTAAAAAAGGTCTAAAAATGGCGGCTATTGTCGCGCTCTATATTGTGTTTTTTGGCACATTCGTCATGGCATTGTGGAATTGGCTGATGCCTGAATTGTTTAATCTGCCGATGATTACCTTCTCGCAAGCCCTTGGATTGTTTGTTTTAGGTCGCATACTGACGGGTGGTTTCAAAGTCATCGGCATGTCAAGTTTAGGCGAAGGGAAAGACCATTGGGAACAAAAAAAACAGATGTACGAAAAATGGCAAGGTATGACACCAGAAGAACGCGAACGCTGGCGCGATGATTGGCGCGAAAAATGTCGCAGCCGTCGCCCCATTGGTTTTCACAAAAAAGATACGGAAGATAAAGACAATAGACCTGATATGATTTAGGTGTTCGTAAATTCGCAACTCATTGTTTATCAAGCAAATCCTGGAAAAAAGGCATCTTCGTAGTGGTCAACATAAAATATCCCCCCCCTCAGTATGAGACTTAAAATATCGAATCGAATCGCTCCATCATGTCCACTTTCTGCCATATATGCGATAGCCGCTTGGGTCATGAGCCGTTGTTTTTTGCCATCCACAGCCGTTTCAGGTCGTCCAAAAGTATAATCTGACCGTGTTTTCACTTCCACAAATACCATTGTCCGCTTATCCATCGCTACGATGTCGAGTTCAGCCCTTTTGTATCGCCAATTGCGTTGTAGGATTTGATAGCCTTTTTGTTCTAAAAAATCGGCGGCAGCTTGTTCGCCTTGTTGACCTGTTTCGTTGTGTTTTCCCATAGTTTTCTATCCCTTATTGATTCCAAATTTCCCAACCCCGTTCTGCTTGAAAATAAAGCATATCCAAACCATTTTTTCCATTTGCGCCATTGTCTAAACCACGTTTTAGAAATTGCGTTATGGCAGGATTATAGACCAAATCGTACAGAAAGTGTTGATTACCAATATATTTGTAAGGCAATGGCGGACACCCCTCAGTATTTGGCGACATGCCCAACGGTGTTGTATTTACGATGAGGCGATGGGTTGTCATTATTTTTTCATCAATATCTTCATAGCTCAAAGACGTTTCAGACCTTGTCCGCGACACATAGTGAAACGGGATATGCCATTTTTTCAATACATAAGCAATTGCCTTTGATGCGCCACCTGTGCCGAGAACCAATGCCTTTAAGTTGAGGTTGAGTAAAGTCTCTAAATTAGGCGTATTGAGCAAACCCAACACAGATTTTTCAAAACCATAAGCATCTGTATTATACCCTTTCATTTGACCATTGCGCATATCAATGCAATTGACTGCACCAATTTCAGCAGCCGATTCGTCGAATGTATCAATGAAAGGTAGAACCGCTTGCTTGTAAGGAATCGTCACATTCAAACCTATGAGTTCAGGATGCCCCCTCAGTATATCGTTCAATTTTTCGATGTTTTCAATAGAAAATGACTCATATTGCCATTGGTCAGCAATGCCCATTTCTGCGAATTTTGTATTGAAATAAGGTTTTGAAAACGAATGACCTAACGGATAGCCAATAAGACCTAATAATTTCATAAACTTCTTTTTGCTGCGAAATAACGCATTTTACTTTTTATGGCGTAGAAAGTTCGGGGAATTTTGAAAATTCCCCGAACTTGGTGTGTCTCAATAGTCAACATTAAACAAGCCCAAACCGCTTGCCTGGGAATGCCTGAACAACGCCTTTAAACTCCAAATTCAACAGCAAAGAAGCGATTTGGCTCGGGTTCATTTTAGCTTCAAGGCTCAATGCGTCAATGGGTATGGGCGTTTCAGATTTTTTTAAAATACCCAATATAAAATGCTCATTATCAGACAGTTCTAAGAAAAGCTGCGTTTGGGCGGGCGGTTTTCCTGCATCTAAATCAGTCCAACGTAATTGCTCCGCAACATTGTTGGCTTGTTCAATAAGACTTGCTTTTCGCTTGCGCAAAAGGTCGTTACAGCCTTGTGCATACGGGTCGCCTACACGACCTGGAACGGCAAAAACATCACGCCCATAGTCAAGTGCAATATTTGCCGTAATCATCGAACCACCTTTTGCCGCTGTTTCGACGACAATTACAGCATCGCTCATTCCTGCAATAATGCGGTTGCGCATCGGAAAATGCTTTTGTTCTGGGTCTTGATCGCTTGGATATTCGGTCAATAAACCGCCATTTTCACACATTTTCAAGCCAAAACTGCGGTGTTCTTCAGGATAAATGCGTTGTAAACCTGTTCCCATAATGCCCACCGTTGGCATACGTGCAGACAAGCAACGACGATGTGCGGCTGCATCAATGCCGTAGGCTAACCCACTGATTATCAAAACATTGTGTGGCAGAAATCCGTCAATAATTTCTTCGCACATCCGAATACCATAAGACGATGGCTTGCGTGTACCGACGATGCTCACGATGCGTGGCGCATTCAAATCGGCAGTCCCTTTATAGTACAAAAGCATTGGACAATCAGCGTTTGCACACAGACGGCGTGGATAGGCGGCATCAGTATGATACAAGACGCGCACCTTGTTTTTTTCGATGAAATCCAACTCCTTTTCAGCCCATTTTAAGACATTTGATGTCAAAATATAATCAGCAATCCCTTCCCCAATACCATTTATTTTGGTTAAATGGGCTCTAGATGTTTTGAAAACAGCCTCGGCACTGCCACAATGGGCTATAAGATTTTTTGAATGGATGGCACCCACCTTTGGTACTTTGGTGAGGGCAATTCGGTAGAATAATTCGCTCATAGTTTTGGTTTTTTCTGTAATGATGAATGGTGAATAATTTAATGGTGAATCAGAAATATTCACCATTAAAATATTCACCATTACCTAAATATCTTCTTCGAGCCAAACCACCTGTCCTTCGAGGTTGATATAAGCCCACATATTATTTTTTTCAATCCAAGATAAACCATTTTTGAACGGCTCAACATTGTCGAGGAAACGGGGAGGAATAGCAATATGCCCTTCTGTGTCCACGTAAAGCCATTGATTTTTGACACGAACGGCTGCTAAACCTTCGCTAAAACGTTGTGCTTCTTCAAAACGAGGTTCGATGTGCAGTTTAGCGGTTTTACTCATGTAACCAAATTTTTCTTTATAACTGAACACCGCCAAGCCATTGTAAAAGTCGCCAACGAACTCGAAAACGGGATTAATCATCACTTCCCCACCTTGATTGATGAAGCCATATTTGTCTTCAATTTTAACGATTGCCAAACCCTCCATGAATAGCCCATCGCTCAAGCCTTTTATGTGCGGATAATGAGGGGAGAGAATCGTTTGCCCTGATTTGTGTAGCAAACCCCATTTATTGCCGTTATAAACGGTGGCGACATCGCCTTGAAAAGTGGTTGCCAAATCGTAAGTCGGTTCAACGACCCATTTTCCTTTATTGTTGATAAAGCCCCATTTTCCTTCTGATTTGACGGCGGCGAGACCATTATTGAACTTTTCAGCTTCTTCAAATTGTGGTTTTATAACAAATTCACCTTCTCTATTGATGAATCCCCAAAGACCGCCATAGCGTACCGTTGCCATGCCGCCATGAAAGTCGCCTGCGCCTTCAAATTGTACGTCAATAACCAAATTGCAGCGGCTGTCAATGTAGCCCCATTGATTGACGAGTTGAACGCGAGCCAAACCTTCCTCCATCTGACCGACGTAATTGAAGATTCTTTTCATCAAAAGACGACCGTAATTGTCCATTAACATTACACGGTCGAAGATTCTCACACGCGCAAAGTCGTTGTAAAAGTCTTCAACATCTTGGTATTGCGGCTCGACGATGATTTCGCCATCAGCGTCCATGAAGCCGTATTTACCTTTGTCTCTTATTTTAAAAAGTGGTGGTAGCATGTTGTTAAAAGTAAAAAAAAAACAAGAATAACACAAAATTATAAAAACAAGTCACTCTGCAAGCAATTTTTTAAATTCTGCTATCACATCTCGCCCTTCTTTATCTGAAAGATGTGCGAATTTGCCTTGCTTGTCAACGATAAAATAACTGGGTATGGCGTATAAATTATATAATCTTTTCGTTGCTTCTATATCCATTGGCTGCACATTTAGCCCTTTTATATTGAGTCGAATCGCAGCATTTCGGAACTGTTCAGGCTGTTCGTCAATACTAATATTCAGTAAAACGACCCCCTCAGTAAAAAGGCGATTTCGCACATCTGCATACTTCAAAAAGTTGCTGATACAGGGCTGACACCAACTTGCCCAAAAATTAATATAAACAACCTTACCCTTGAAATCTTTTAAATAAATCGGTTTTCCATCAATCGTAACTAATTGCAAATCAGGTGCTTCGCTGCGTTCTGTTACGTCTAAATATTTATCGTAAGCATCATCAATTTCTTTTACAAGCGCCTTGAAAGGGCACTTTTCTCTAAATCGTTCGATGTGTTGCCGCCCAAAACTAAGGCTGTGTGTTTGGTCTAAAACCTCAATAAGTAGTTCTTTTTCTAACCAAAAACGGTCGTAGCCATCGAGTTTTTTTTCTATTGTTTCATAAAGCGTATTCGGGTCATCATCGTTTTGAAATTGTTGGGCTTGATAGTGAATAAACGTTTTTAACGCATTGCGGAAAACACTTGTTTCGTTCCTTTCATAGTCGGTATAGTTAAATCCCTTGAATGGAAAAAACTTTTGCGTTGTCAATCGAAATTCATCAGAACTCATTTTTTTTAATAAAAAATAGGCGTAAAGCTGTGCGTCGTAAGTATAGTTGATTTCTGCCCAAAGTTGAGAATACAGCTTTTTATTAATTTTGGATTTTGAGCTTTCTAAAAATTGCAAAGCCGCTTCTTTATCGGCATTGGTCAATGATAAAAAAGTAGGGGCATCAGACGATAAAATACGGCTTTCTGTCACTTTATCAATCGAAGGAGAGAGGAATGTTTTTTGAAAATCAGAAACAATATTGGAACGAAAACGGTTTTGAAAAACACTGAAAACAGTATTGTTATCTGCTCCTTGTCCTTGAAATTGAATCGTTTTTTTGATTTGATGATTGGAGAAAACAATTTTCAAATCGTCGGTTGGTTCTACAAAAATATCAAACGATTCACCTGCGTAGGTCAGTGTTATCAATTTGGGTTCTTCAATATCGAGTGTAAAATGGGCATCATTGGTCTCTTTTTGCAATTCAATTTTATAAATTCTTAATTCTTTTTGAGCATTCAGCAAAGCACATTCGGCTGTCCATACTGAGGGGGTCTCTACTTTGATGTAGAAATACGGCGTACTGCGTAAAATGCTGATAGTCAACAAGAAAGCAATTGTTAAAATTATTCGGTGGCTCATCAATAAAAAGATTTAGATTAGGCGTTCTGCTGCGAAGGTAGAAAAACACTTACTTAAAAGGGTCTAATGGGTCAAAACAGCTTGGTTTTTCTTGCTTTTATTCAAAGAATCTTATAAAATTTTGGAGAGAAAGTGTATATTTGCGCCCTGAATTGGAAAGAAAGGCATTTTTCCCTTCTTTCAATTCCGTTTTTTAACATTATTTATTAATAAAAGTTCCTTAACATCATGTATGCAATCGTAAAAATAGCCGGTCAACAAGTAAGAGTGACTGAAGGGCAACAGCTTTTCGTCCACCGGTTAGAAACCGAAGCAGGAAGCAGCGTAACTTTCGACGAAGTATTGTTGATTGACAACGGCAGCTCTGTAAATATCGGTATGCCGAATGTAGGTGGCGCATCTGTAAAAGCCACTGTAAATGCACATTTGAAAGGCGACAAAGTTATCGTCTTCAAAAAGAAACGCCGTAAAGGCTATCGCGTCAAAAATGGTCACCGCGACGCTTTAACAAGTATCACTATTGATACCATTTCGGCTTAATTTTGACCTAATTGTTATTGTTTAGGTTCAAAATCAGACATTGACAATCATTAACTTTATTTCATAATTTTAACGAAAAAAAAGACATGGCACATAAGAAAGGCGCGGGTAGTTCGGATAACGGACGCGACAGTAAAGCCAAATATTTGGGCGTAAAAATGTTCGGCGGTCAAGCAGCTATTGCTGGCAATATCTTGATTCGTCAACGCGGTACAAAATTCCATCCTGGTCAAAACGTGTATATGGGCAAAGACCATACTTTACACGCTGCGATTGCTGGAAAAGTTGGCTTCAAAAAAGGTAAAGATGACAGACGCGTTGTCTTCATCATACCACAAGCGACGGCTTAATTTTTAAAATTAAGTTTGTAGAACATTAAATAAAAAAACGTTAGGACTCGAATGAATCCTAACGTTTTTTTATTTAATGCCTAAAAGCATGTGTTTTTTTGTCATTCTGAACGCAGTGAAAGAATCTAAATAATTCATTTTCAATAATTTATACAGATTCTTTCACTGCGTTCAGAATGACAAAAAATCAATTCATAGAGTTCAATTTCTTCTGAACCTCTTCCACCAATTTCTTTTGTTCTTCGATTTTCACCTTAGCTTCTTCTTGATTTTTTAAATTGGTTTCGATATCTGCTTCTGCTTTCGTAATCCTTTTTTTCCAATTTTCGATGTCATCGTGCAGATTCTGATTGTCTTTTTCAAGATTGCGCTGCTGTTTTTCGAGTTTTTTCAAGGCATCGTTTTGGTCTTCAAGCTGAATTTTAGTTTGTTCACGCTGAACGGTCAAAGCGAAATCTGTCAAAATCTTTTCTGCTGCCGTATATTTGTCCGTATATTCTTTTGACCCCACATAAGCACCGCCGAGGTCAATCCATACACCGAGCGTTGTGGCATCATTACTTTCTGTAAATATTGCGTATAAATCAACTGTATTAGCGCCGCCGATATTGCTAATCATAGCATTATCTGTGAACCACTCATCTGTTTTACGGTCTCTTTTCGTGTTACCACTAAATTGTTTAACGTAATCTTTCCACAACTTTTCAGCGAATTTTGCTGAAGTTTTTGGAATGTCAATCGTCAATGAATTTTTACTGCCTTGGCTCATCGGGCGTTCACCTTCGCGAACGAGCGAAACTGTAGCAGGCGCGGCAACCGAAGTTGTTTCTTCAACACCTTTGGGTGTTATTTGAGCTATGGATACTGAGGGGGCTAAAAAAGCCACCAAACAAGCGACGGATAAGAAATTTATGGTTTTCATAATAAAGCATTTGATGATTTGAAAATATTGTTATCAAAAAACTGAGTGTAATAAGTCTATATTTGTCCTAAAATACATAAAAAAGCCGTTTATTAACAGTTGTTATGCCTTAGAACGATGAACTTAGCACGACTTTTGGACGTAGCAACATAGAAGATGTAACAGTTATTTTGTTAAATAATACATTAAAGTTACAAATTTTGTAAAGAATTCTAACCAAAATTACGACACGATTTAAACTGAAAATGGTAAAATGATAGTATTTAAATTGAGGATACTCATTTGTTTCACTTTTTTAACTACGCTACTTAGGGGGCAGAACCTTGACCGCGCCAATGAATTGTTCAAAAACGGCGGATATGCCGAAGCGATACCTATCTATGAAGCCTTCCTTGCTAAAAAGCAAAATAATACTGCCGCTAAAACTAAATTGGCGAATTGCTACCGCATTTTGAGCCGACCTGAAAAGGCTGCACCGCTTTTGGCTGATATTGTTGAAGATGACAATGCCCGTCCCGACGATTTTTTACACTATGGCGAAACGCTGATGATGTTGGGGCAATACGACGAAGCAAAATTCTATTTTAAAAAATATAATAAACTCCAACCAGAAAATGAACGGGGTAAATTGCTGCTCGACAATGTAGATAAGGTAAAAAAGTTGAAACCAATTTTTAAAGATGTCGAGGTTTATCCATTCTCAAAAAACTCTGATGGCGACGACAATGCGCCTATCATGTACCGCAAAGGCATCGCTTTTGCCTCCGACCGACACCCTGGTTTTAGTATTTTAAAAGAAAAAAATCCAACAACAGGTCGTGATTACGTTACGGTTTATTATGCTGAGCGCACAGGCGATACGTCATTTGCTGAACCACGTGAAATGTCTGGAAAATTGACCGAAATTAACCGAAACACCTCCAATATCTCATTTACTGCCGATGGCAAACGTGCCTATTTTTGCCGAAATGGCAGCAAACCGGGACGCAACGGCACGTATAATATGCAGATTTTTACGGCGAAAGTTGGCGAGGGCAGCTCGTTTCACAATATAGAAATGTTGCCTTTTTGTACGGCTGAAAACAACTATGTGTACCCGTCTATTTCACCCGATGGCAAACGCCTTTTTTATACGGCTGAAAGAAGCGACGGTTTTGGTGGTTTGGACATATATACAGTGACAAAAACAAAGAAAGGGTGGACAAAATCTGAAAATTTAGGCAAAAAGGTCAACACAGCCGCTAACGAAGGTTTTCCCTACGCTGCCCCCGACGGTAAACTCTATTTCTGCTCAAAAGGGCATCCGAGTTATGGTGGTTACGATATTTTTGTAACACAACAAGATACGACCGCAGCACATGAATGGTTAACACCTGTTAATGTCGGTTCTCCAATCAACAGTCCTTATGATGACATTTCGATTTGTTTTGATAATGATGGTTTGAGTGGGGCTTTTACATCTATGCGCGGTGGACGTGGCGACGATATTTTTCTCTTTAAAATGATGGCTGGTTCTATGCCTGACAACAAGATTTTTGCTGTCAATAAGGACACATCAAAAGCGCAAAAGGAGACGGTTTTGGCTAATAACAGCCCTAAAACAGTTTTTGAAAAGCCTAAAATAGAGAATGATAACGCTGAAACGATGGCAGATACGAATAGTAAAAACACGTCATTTGCTCCGAATAAAACTGAGAAAAAAGAAAGTATAAGCACCAGCAAAAAGACAAGTAAATCGAAAAATACGGATACAGAAAAAGACGAAGACGAAGGCAAAAAGACTTATTTGGATGCGATGCAAAAATTGCTTGACAATGACAAAATGCGCCCAAACAAGTCTTTCCTCGCTGAAAATATACGTTACAAAACGCAATCAGAAATGGGTATTCCGCCCGAAATGACTGATGAATTGGACAATTTAGCGGAGTTTTTGAAGAAAAACCGCAAATTAGTCGTCGAAATCTGCGTTCATACTGAGGGGGTCATCGAGACCGATAAAATGGCAAAACTCATCTCAACCAAACGTGCTGAGGAGATTGTTGCTTACCTTAAATCGAAAGGTATCAAAGAAAAACGCCTTGTACCACATGGCTATGGACGCATTCGTCCACTTAAAGATTGTGCGGCAGGTGGCTGCAACCCAGAAGAAGATTTACTCAATCGGCGGGTGGAGGTGAAGATAAAGGAATTGTAGTTTTAAAAATAAGCAAATAGAAAAGGCATGATTCACAATGAGTTATGCCTTTTTTGATTCATCTAACAGAGTTATTTAGAAGGTAAAAACTAACTTTGTGGATTAAAATTCAAAAAAGAAACAATGCCTTCTCTTTTAATAAAAAACATCCGCTTCCTCATCGGCATACACCCCCTCAGTATATCGAGGCTTCGAGGTGCAGAAATGGCAACTTTACCAACCATTGAAAATGCTTTCCTTCTCATTGACAATCAACGTATTACGCAATTTGGTACGATGCTCGATTGCCCTGAACGTGCCGATAAAATCATAGACGCAACTGGAAATATTGTGCTGCCCGCTTGGTGCGACAGTCATACGCATTTGGTTTTTGCTGCAACCCGAGAAGAGGAATTTGAAATGCGGATTCAAGGCATTCCTTACGAAGAAATTGCTGCTCGTGGCGGCGGTATACTCAATTCGGCGCGTCGTTTACAAGCGATGTCTGAGGACGAACTGTTTGAACGCAGTCTTTTGCGTCTTGATGAAGCCCGATATTTAGGCACAGGCTGCCTTGAAATCAAAAGCGGTTATGGCTTAACTGTTGACAGTGAGTTAAAAATGTTGCGGGTTATTCGACGATTGAAAGCCGTTTCTGATGTCGAAATCAAAGCGTCTTTTTTAGGTGCACATGCTGTTCCTACGGAATATAAGAATAATAGAAACGATTATATCTCATTGATAATCAATGAGATGTTGCCGAAAATTGCCGATGAAGGTTTGGCGGACTATATCGATATCTTTTGTGAAAAAATTGCTTTTTCAAGCGGAGAGACCGACCGTATTTTAACCGCTGCTGCGCATTATGGTTTAAGACCTAAAATCCATACGAATCAATTCAACTCAATGGGCGGCATCGAAACGGCAGTAAAACACAAGGCTGTTTCCGTTGACCATCTTGAAGTTTTAAATGATGCTGAAATTGCGATATTAAAAAATTCAAATACCATTGCAACACTTTTGCCAACCGCACCTTTTTTTCTGAACGATGCGCATACGCCGCCCGCTCGGGAACTCATTGATGCGGGCGCAACCGTTGCACTGGCTACTGATTTTAATCCTGGCACGACCCCCTCAGTATCCATGCCGTTTGTCGTCAGTTTGGCGTGTATTCGTTTGCGCATGACACCCAATGAAGCGATTAATGCTGCGACACTGAATGGTGCAGCGGCTTTAGAAATGAGCAATGATTTTGGTAGCTTTGCGGTCGGCAAAATGGGCAATTGTATCATGACGAAACCTGTGCCTTCGGTGGCATATTTGCCATACTCCTTTGGTACAAATTGGATAGAAAACGTTATTTTGAAAGGGAAAATACAATAAAACAAGTGAAAAAACTAAA
The DNA here is from genome assembly GCA_043772905.1 of Saprospiraceae bacterium. Taxonomy (GTDB): domain Bacteria; phylum Bacteroidota; class Bacteroidia; order Chitinophagales; family Saprospiraceae; genus JAAFJT01. The sequence continues at coordinate 39,716 of JAYVFS010000193.1, forward strand.
AATGGATGAACTCAACCGCCCAACGGTTGAGGATTTTAAAGAATCTGAAAAAACGCCTTTGGTCTTTGTTTTGGACGATGTGCGCTCTGCTCTCAACGTAGGTTCAGCATTCAGAACGGCTGATGCCTTTGGTTGTGAAGAAGTTGTTTTATGCGGTTTTACAGCACAACCACCGCATCGTGAAATTATGAAAACGGCTTTGGGCTCAACAGAATCCGTCGCATGGCGGCATTTTTCTGAGACAAAAGAGGCTTTGGAAGCGCTCCATACTGAGGGGTATATTTTGGTCGCTGTTGAACAAGCAGAGGCTTCTGTTTTTTTAAATGATATAGATTTAGGGGGGATTTCTGATAAAAAATATGCCCTCATTTTTGGGAATGAAGTAGAAGGTGTGTCAGAAATCGCTATGGAAATGGCTGATTTTGTTGTCGAAATACCACAATTTGGGACAAAACACTCGTTGAATATTGCCGTTTCAGCAGGCATTGTGGCTTGGGAATTTGTAAGACGGTTGCGATGTTAGTCTCATTTTTTTTGTAAAATACATAGCCACGTAGAGCACATAATTTATTGATAATCAATTTTTTACAAAAAAAACTATGTGCTCTATGTGGCTATGTGTTTTATTTTATTCTAATTCAAAAAACAACTCCATCGCAATCCTATCCGCCAACAAACGACCTTTGTCTGTTAAAAAATATTTCTTACCATCTGTCGTAACTGTTTGATTTTGAACAAATTCGACAATTTTTTGATTAAAATATTTTAAAAACTTCTGACCAAACCGCTTGCCGATGACTGAGGGGTCACAGCCCCAAAGCGTTCGGAGCGTTGTCATCACATACTCATTGTAGCGTTGTTCAGGCGTGAGGATTTCCTTCGTAAATGGCAATTCATTTTTTTGTAATTGCTTGATATAGTTGGGATTATGCGCCACATTCCACTGCCGATTCAGACCATCGAATGAATGTGCCGACGGCCCAATGCCGAGATAAGGTACGCCGAGCCAATAGTTAGAATTGTGGCGAGCAAAATGGTCAGGCTGTGCAAAATTGGAAATTTCGTAGTGCAAAAAGCCATTTCGACGCATTTGGTCCATCAAAATCTCAAATTGACGGGCTTGATGCTCGTCTGATACTGAGGGGGTCTTTTTGTTTTTGACAAAACTATGCAACGCCGTTCCTTCTTCCACCGTCAAAGCATAGCATGAAATATGAGGAATACCGTAATCAAAAACCGTTTGCAAATTTGTGAGCCATTGCTCATCACTCGTGGTCGGAGAGCCATAAATCAAGTCCACCGTCAAGTTGTCAAAACCAATGTCTTGTGCATATTCGATGCACATTTTGGCTTCAATGGCGTTGTGTGCTCGATTCATCCACCGCAAGTCTTCTTCTGAAAAAGATTGAATACCGATGCTTAGGCGGTTGATGGGCGTATGTTGTTTCAAGGCTTGAAGATAATCAAGGCTCAAATCGTCAGGATTGGCTTCAAGGGTGATTTCTGGATTGTCAACAATTGTAAAATGCGTATTTATTTTTTCAAATAAAATATTTAAATCATTGACAGTCAATACTGAGGGGGTGCCGCCACCGAAATAAATCGTTTCAATTGTTGCACCATCGAGGTAGTCTTTTTGCAAGTCCAATTCAGTCAAAATAGCGGTGAGCATTTCGTCTTTGAGCCGTAGCGAAGTCGAAAAATGGAAGTTGCAGTAGTGACACGCCTTTCTGCAAAATGGAATATGGATATACAGTCCCGCCAAAGTAAATGTGATTAGGTAGCTTTTAAAAAAACGTAAAGAACCGCTTTTTTACGCAAATCGCTTAATTTTGGGCGAAATACTGAGGGGGTAGCCGAAAGGTTTTTTGCAGATAACTATTTCATCACGTAACAGCCATTGATTATTAAATTTTTATAAAAATGAAAAAAGTCCTATTTATTGACCGCGATGGTACACTCATCATCGAACCACCTGTTGATTTCCAAATTGATTCACTCGAAAAACTCGAATTTTATCCACACGTTTTTAAATATTTGGGTAAAATAGCAGAGGAATTGGATTACGAATTGGTGATCGTTTCCAATCAAGATGGTTTGGGTACGCCTGCGAATTCGTGGGAAAACTTCTTGCCGCCGCATAATAAGATGCTTAAAGCCTTTGAGAATGAAGGCATTACGTTTGCCGAGGTGCACCTCGACCCTACTTTTGAGCATGAAAATGCACCTACTCGCAAACCGAGAACGGGTATGTTGACGCAATACCTCACTCCCCCTCTGAGGGCTGGGGGACTGTATGATTTGGCAAATTCCTTTGTTATTGGCGACCGCATGACGGATATTGTTTTAGCCAAAAACTTAGGCTGCAAAGGCATTTATTTGTCTGATAATGATTTGAAAATCAAAGAATTAAGCCTTGAAAATGACTGTGCTTTGGTAACTGCACATTGGAAAGATATTTATGAATTTTTAAAACTCAACGACCGTTCTGCAACCGTTCGTCGCACGACGAAAGAGACGGATATATCCATTTACCTGAATCTCGATGGCACTGGTCAATCGGATATGAAAACAGGTTTGGGCTTTTTTGACCACATGCTCGACCAATTGGCACGTCATTCGGGTAGCGATTTGACGGTTCATGTCGAAGGCGATTTGCATATTGACGAACACCACACGATTGAAGACACCGCTTTGGCATTGGGTGAAGCCTATTATATGGCGTTGGGTTCAAAATTGGGCATTGAACGCTACGGGTTTTGTTTGCCGATGGACGACTGTTTGTGTCAAGTTGCCTTAGATTTTGGTGGTCGCCCCTGGTTGGTTTGGGATGCAGATTTCAAACGTGAAAAAATTGGTGAAATGCCAACGGAAATGTTTTACCATTTCTTTAAATCGTTCAGCGATGCTTCGCGTTGCAACCTCAATATCAAAGCAGAAGGAACGAATGAGCATCATAAAATCGAAGCGATTTTCAAAACGTTTGCAAAAGCCATAAAAATGGCTATTCGTCGTGATGTGAATAATATGCGTTTACCTTCGACGAAAGGCGTTTTGTAGGAGATATTCGTTGGTTTTAGATTTAATTTACGCTCTTTGGCAATTTTTGTTTGCTACAAACTTGCCAAAGAGCGTTCTTTTTTAAGGGATTTTTGAAATCTTTTTATCAAAATCCAAAGACCTATTGTGGGTTTAAAACACCCATAAATCCATTTAATTCAATTTGGTTATTTAGTAATATTCCCTAATATTATTTTATAACAAAAAGTAAATCTACTCTAAGATTTGTTGAAAAACAAAAATAGGCATCAAATTGTAGTTAACAGTATATCCGAATTATATTTAGAAATCGTAAAGTCTGTTATCTTAAATTTTAAAATTAAGTTAAAAAACGAATTTTATTCGGCATATCAGTTGCAGAATAGGGTCAGTGTCCTTACATTTGCCCTATCATGTTTAAAACGGCTACGTCATATTATCCTACCTTAACTTGCGAGCGTCAAATCCGACCGCTGCGACCGAGCCGTATTCCACCACGCCCCCGCGTGTAAAAATACTCTTTCCCCGGCATTAGAAGTTCAAGGAGCTTCGCCGTACAAATCTTTCAAGATTTCAAAATATTCGATTTTTAAGATATTAAATGTAGGGGCTTAGTTGCTCGTATATTGCCTATCGAAAAGCCTATAAATGTTTGAAATCTTAATCTTTAAAGTCTCAACATTCAGAATCCATTGCAACAGACGTGACCTTACTGAGGGGTCTCTGTCTCCTACGGGAAAACAATTAGGCATGGTGTTTTCTGTATTTTTTTGACAAATAATTTTATCATTTCCCATTCATTTTCAAACAATTAAAATCATTTTCGGATAAATGGAATTGACTCAAAATAGCACTCAACTGGATTTACGCATCGAAATAGGCAACGAATCACACGAAATATATGCTCAAGCTATTTGTGATCTCATCGAAGAATCGGCAAAAGTACGTGGCACAGGCATCGCCAAACGTGACCCAAATTATATCAAAAAGAAACTCTCATCAGGTCATGCGGTCATTGCTTTTGACGATTTACGCATGATTGGTTTCTGTTATGTCGAATCGTGGAGTACGGCACAATACGTTTCAAATTCAGGTCTAATCGTTGACCCTGAATACCGCAAACACGGTTTGGCACGTAAAATCAAAAGAGCAGCGTTCAACCTTGCGCGTGATTTATATCCTTCTGCAAAGGTTTTCGGCATCACAACAAGTGGTCCTGTGATGAAAATCAATACAGAATTAGGCTATATGCCCGTTCCATTCAGCGAATTGACGCAAGACGATCAATTCTGGAAAGGCTGTGCGAGTTGCCCGAATTACGCTATTTTACAAGAAAAACAACGCAAAATGTGTCTGTGTACGGGTATGCTCGCGCCTTCAAAATTGGAAGAAATTGAGCGCAAAATGCGTTTCGATTTGACCAATCAAATCGTGATTGACAATCAAAAAAACACCAAAACAAACGGTTCTTCTTTTGACAAAGAGGAGGAATATCGGGAGTTTAAACCTGTGCGTTTTGCGACGGATTTTTTCTAAGTGATTGATTTTAAAGACTTTAAAATGGAAATTCAAAATAAAAGTCAATTAGAAAAGGCATTTCAAAAATTAGATACTTTAATTGCGGAAGGTTTTGAAGGACAATCTGAAAAAGAGATTGAATTTAAGGAAATTGCTTTGGCAATTGAGGAGTATGAAGATTTTGCTCTTAAACTGATGCCATTGATTATTTAAAGTGACATTTTAGACTAAATTTGCGATAAATAAAATGGAGAATGAGTGAAATATCTTTTAATGTTTCTGCAAGAACAGCACGTCTAATTGGTCAAGAAAACTTTACCAGTTCAGAAGGTGCAGTTATCGAGCTGGTTAAAAATAGCTATGATGCTGATGCTTCAATAAGTATAGTTTTGATTGATGTATTCAACGATTGCATCTATGTTATTGACAATGGGGATGGTATGACCTCAGAAATCATTAAAGAACATTGGATGACTATTGGCACAGACAACAAGGCATATCAATCGCCAACTAATAATAATCGTATCAAAACTGGGGCAAAAGGGATTGGTCGTTTTGCTTTAGATAGATTGGGTTCTGAATGTGAAATGTGGACTAAAACCAAAGATGAAACGGGCGTTTATTGGTCTATTAATTGGAAACAATTTGAAACAAAAAATAAATCCATTACTGATATAAAAGCGACATTGGAATTTTATGACCTTAATTTCGAAACGAGACTTATAGAACTTTTTGGAGGATTTGATTTATATGATGGTTTTTACGATAATTGGACTGAAAGTGGCACAATAATTAAAATAAAGTATCTAAAAGATAGCTGGCAAGAAGCGACTATTTTGGATTTACAAGACAGCCTTGAGACATTAATACCACCTTTAGAAAAAGATTATTTTAGATTATTTCTCTACTCTACTCGATCAAAAGACAAATTTGGAGAGATAATACCCACTGAATTAGAAGATTTTGACTATAAATTCATTGCCGAGGTAAATGATAATCAAAAGGTTAAAATTACAATTCAACGGAATGAAATGGTCTTTGAACAATTAAAAAGCCATGGGCTTTTTGAGTCGCCAAAGTTACCGAATGAACTACAATTTAAAGAAGAGGCATTTAAAAACGGTCAATTTGTAATTGATACATCTTTTTCTGAACTCCTTCCGGGTCAAAAAAATAACGATATTAGTGATAGTTTGAGTAAAATCGGTTCTTTTACATTCATTTTCTATTTTTTGAAACGAGGTGGCGCACAAGAACAACGTGAAGAGGGTTTAAATAAATTTCCATATCGCCAAAATATTAATTACAAAGAGCGGGTTAATTGGCTTAAACGTTTTGGTGGAATAAAAATTTTTAGAGACAATTTTAGAGTTCGCCCTTATGGAGAACCTAAAAGTTCCTCTTTCGATTGGCTTGGACTTGGTTCTCGTACACTTCAAGGTGTCAACCCTAATAGAGGCGGGTGGAAAGTTGGTGCTAATCAAGTTTATGGATTAGTCCAGATTTCTCGAATTGGAAATATTAGCTTTGAAGATAAATCAAGTCGGGAAGGTCTTCAAGAGAATGTCGTATTTGTTTTATTTAAACAAATACTTTTAAAAATAATTGAAAAATTTGAAAGAGACCGTACCTATGTTATCTATAGCTTAGGAGAAATTGATAAGGTTAGAAGTGATGCTGCAAAAAACAAGCAAAGGGCTGATGAAATTATTGCAGACGAAGAGAAAAAAGAAGAAAAAAAACAAAAAAAAGGCATCATTGAAGAATTATTTGAAGACAAAGACAAGAAGATATTAGTAGATGCCATAAAAACTTATAAAGAAGAATTAGAAGAATTGAAAGATGAACAGAAAATCATGCGTGCTTTAGCGAGTTCTGGATTAGTCGTTACAAGTTTTGCTCATGAATTTTCTCATATACGTAATCGAATCGTTTCTAGGACTGATGATTTAATTACGATATTAAAGGATGTTGTTGATGAAGACAAAAGAGTGTTATTGGACGAATCAGATGACCCCTATTTGCTGATAAAAGATATACGAGAACAAGATGAACGTGTCAAGAATTGGCTTGATTTTGCTTTGTTTTCTGTCCAAAAGAGCAAACGGAATAGCCGTAAAATTAATCTAAATGAATATGTCAACTCGTTAGAAAGATTGTGGTCTTCTTTACTCAAGCATTTAAAAGCAACAATTGTTATTGAGAAATCGAAACTCTCAATCGAAGCACCATTTATTGGTCATGAAATAGATTTAGACAGTATTTTCAATAATTTGATAGTAAATTCTATTGATTCCTTTACTAACCCTAAAAATAAGGGAGATAAAAGAGAAATTAAACTTAATTTTGTAAGCGATACTAATGATATTATTATCAGTTATGAAGATTCAGGTGCTGGATTATCTACCGATATTACTAATCAGGACGACATTTTTAAAGCTTTTTTTACAACAAAAAGAGATGCAAGAACGGGTGAAGAAATAGGAACGGGTTTAGGCATGTGGATTGTACAAACTGTTGTCGAAAGTTATAAAGGAGATATAAAACTTCTTCATGCAAGACCAGGGATTAAATTTATGATAAAATTACCATATAACAACTAATTATTATGGCAAAATATAGAATAGGATATATAGACGAAACAGGTTCAGAAATTAGAGCTTTCCAAAGATGGGCAAAACCTGTTTTTGAGGTTATTCCATTCCTGCCTACTCCTAACATTGAAGAGCTTGTGGAGAACCTTTTGTCGGCTCATCTCAACGCAGTAGTTGCTGATTTCAATCTCAATTACGGGGATCCGACTATCCACTACAATGGTCACGATATTATTAGCAAAATTATTGAAAGACGAGAAGGTTTTCCTGTTTTCGTTCTAACCAGCTATGAAGCAGCTGCCTTACCAGAAACGGATGACGTTAATAACGTCTATGATAAAAACAGGATGAATGAAGGATGGAATCCAGACGATGTAAGGCATCTATTAAACAGATTTAAGTTACAAATAGAAAAGTATCTAAAAAAAATAGCCGAACAAGAAGCACGGCTAATTGAATTGTTAAATTTGAAAAATCAACGTAAATTAGATATTAATGAAGAAAATGAACTAATCGAATTAGATTCAAAATTAGAGAAAGAACTTAATAAGCCTTCGGCTGTTCCTCAATCATTAAAAGAAACAACCAACATTTACAAGCTGAGTAGTTTGATTGGCAAAGTAGATGCTTTACTCCAAAAAATTGAGGAAAAATAATGATTACTTATCCTTTCAGAGAACATCATCCAGTTAGAACATGTAGTAAAGTTTTTACGGATTATACGCGTTATAAAAAATATTTAGTAGTAGATTTTAAAAATCGTTGTGGCTACACTGATTGCCCTGATTGGTGGTTTGGAGGAAAATCACATTTTCATATTGATCATTTTCTTCCCCACTCTAACCCTAAACACCTCCATTTAAAGCACACTTATTCTAATCTCGTTTATGCCTGTTCATTCGTCAATGGCGCAGATGCAAAAAGTAATAAAGAAGGAGATTTCTTAGACCCCTGTGATACAGACTATAATTTACACTTTGAAAGAAACGAGTTTGGTGAAATCATACCTAACTCTAAATCAGCTTTATTTATGCAAAAGGAACTTAAACTATATTTGAAAAGATATAGTCTGATTTGGCTATTAGATAAATTAGAAATGAAGATCAGTCTTTTAGGAGAAAAATTAAGAGATTTACCAGAAAGGTATAATCGTTTAGAAATTTTAGAATTAAGAAATGAACTCTTTGATGAATACGAAAATTATAAAACCTATTTGAGGAAAGAAGACCGTTGATTTTTATAAACATTTAATTACCAATAATTTATCAAACTCATGTCTAAAAAAGTCGTTCTCGCCTATTCAGGCGGATTAGATACCTCGTTTTGTGTCAAGTATTTGACCATTGAACAAGATTGTGAAATTCACGCTGTCACCGTTAACACGGGCGGTTTTACCAAAGCAGAATTGGCGGTTATGGAAGAAAAAGCCTATGCTTTGGGCGCAAAATCCTTTGCTGTTGTAGATGCCGTTCAGCAATATTATGATGAATGTATCAAATACCTCGTTTTTGGCAATGTACTGAGGGGGGGCGTTTATCCGCTTTCCGTGTCTGCCGAGCGTATGTTTCAAGCACTTTCAATCATTCGTTATGCCAATAATATCGGTGCAACGGCTGTGGCGCATGGTTCAACAGGTGCGGGCAATGACCAAGTGCGTTTTGACCTTGTTTTCAATACATTGGGCAATGATTTAGAAATCATCACACCGATTCGTGATTTGCGGTTGTCTCGTCAAGCAGAAATTGAATATTTGGCAAAACATGGCGTTGAATATTCATGGGAAAAAGCGCAATATTCCATCAATAAAGGTATTTGGGGTACATCAGTTGGCGGCAAAGAGACGTTGACAAGCGACCAAGCCTTGCCCGATGCCGCTTATCCTTCGCAATTGAAAAAAACAGACCCGTCAGTAATTACCCTCAATTTTGATAAAGGTGAACTTGTAGGCATAGACGGCGATACGTTTGAACACCCAACAGAGGCCATTCAAAAGCTCGAAAGTTTGGCAACGCCTTATGCGATTGGGCGTGATATTCATGTTGGCGATACCATTATCGGCATCAAAGGTCGTGTTGGTTTTGAAGCCGCTGCTGCAATAATCATCGTAAAAGCGCATCAATTGCTTGAAAAACACACTTTGACGAAGTGGCAAATGTACTGGAAAGAGCAATTGGCGAATTGGTACGGCATGTTCCTCCACGAAGCGCAATTCCTTGAACCCGTTATGCGTAATATCGAAACGTTCCTTTCTGATACACAAGTCAATGTCACAGGTGAAGTCATTGTTAAATTATTGCCTTATCGTTTTGAACTACAAGGTATTAAATCTGAATTTGATTTGATGAACTCTGGTTTTGGCACTTATGGCGAAATGAACAACGCTTGGTCAGGCGAAGATGTGAAAGGATTTACTAAGATTTTGGGCAATCAGACTAAGATTTGGCAACATGTGAATGAGAAAAAGGAAGAAGCGTAGCAAATTATAAGAGAATAAAATGGTAATAAAATACAGAATATCGCCTATTTTAAAGCAAATTTTTTACTATTCGTTAAAGGTTTGGGGCATTAATCTTTGTTTTATTATTATCATTTTATCCTCCTTTTTAAACGGTAATTCTGATACATTTTGGAATTTTAGTACAATAATAGCACTTGTCTTTTTATACTCATTGCCCAGTCTTATTCTTTTTAGTTTTATCAGTTCCTGTATGATTGTTTTTACGAGAATAAACCATTGGCTAAAAAAAATCATTCTGCTGTTCTGCTATTTTGTACTCGTTTTAATCAGTTCATTTATTGTTTTAGGACTAAATGAATATGATGAAACTCCTTTTTATCTCATTTTTTCAATACTGTACGGTTTACCATCTTTACTAACAATCGGTCTTTTTTTTCCTGATAAGTTAGATGAATATTTGAAAAACAACAAAAATACTGAGGGGGCATAATGAAAGATAATTTCTCGACTCAAGCCGCTACTTACGCACAGTTCCGTCCAACATATACACAAAGTTTATTTGATTTCGTTTTACAAAACGTTGAAAATAAAGGCATTGCATGGGATTGCGCCACAGGCAACGGTCAAGCCGCTAAGGTTTTAGCACAACACTTCGACAAAGTGTATGCAACCGATATGAGCCAAAAGCAATTGGACAATGCGGCACAAGCCGATAATATTGTCTATGCGGTGAGTAGAGCCGAAGCGACGGATTTTGAAGACAATTCTTTCGATTTAATCACCGTTGCACAAGCCGTTCATTGGTTCGATTTTGATAAATTTTATGCAGAAGTGCGTAGAGTTGCCAAACCGAATGCAACGATTGCAATTTGGGGATATGGTGTTATGCGTTTCCATGATGAAGAAGTAGATAATTTGATTCAGAATTTTTATCACAACATTACGGGTAAATATTGGGATGCTGAAAGGCGACATTTAGATGAAGGTTATCAAACCGTACCGTTTCCTTTTGAAGCCTTGAAAGCACCTCATTTGTCCATGGTTTTTAAGTGGCAAAGAGATGAATTGGAAGGTTATCTGAATTCGTGGTCGAGTATTCAGCATTTCAAAAAAGCGAATGGTTACAATCCGATTCCTAATTTAATGCTTGATTTAGAAGCCTTTTGGGGTGAATTTGAAAGAAAATCGCTGTATTTCCCCGTTTTTATGAAAATAGGGAAAGTTGTGAAATAATACTGAGGGGTCAAGCTGCCGCACGGGATTGGGCAGAAAGAAGCGGTTCTTTGAGTTTTTCAAGTAAAACAGCATAGTCAAGACGCTCTTGTTCAGTGCCGTTTTCGACTAAATCTTTTACGTCTTCGCCGATTTTATCAAGCGTTTCAAAGATGCCTGTGAAGTAAGCCTCACAAGCTATTTTTCCATCTTCTAAGCTTAAAGTGTCTAAAAAGGTACGCCACTTTACTGAAAACAATTGCAATTCAGCGTCATCATGCAGATTCTTAGATTGAATAATAAGCTCATTTAATTTTTCTTTGTTTGATTGATTCATTGTCAAATTTTTATTTTCTGTAACCTAATTCTCTTTGTAAACGAATGATTTTATCCAAAATTTCGTCACGAAGATTGAATAATTGCCTCATAGACATTCTTCGAAGAAAGCTGTCTTCTTCGATAACGCTTAAATGAATTTGTCGAAATGCATTACGCAATACGAGTTCTTTGTCTCGTCTTTCTCGTTCAGTCATAGTGGTTTACGTTGAGTTTTGTTTGAATTCGGCATTTGTATCCACAAATATAAACACAGTTTTTTACAAAATCAATTCAATTTCAAACATAATTTTTACAACTATAAGTTTTAAATATGATAAATATTGGCATTATTGGCGGGGCAGGTTACACAGCCGGAGAGCTGTTACGCATCCTCATTAACCACCCGTCTGTAAACATAAAATTTGTTCATTCTAACTCAAATGCGGGTAATTTATTGAGTGCTGTTCACACCGATTTAATTGGTGAAACGGACTTAATATTTACAGACGAAGCAGATTATGCAGCTATTGACGTGCTTTTTTTATGCGTCGGACATGGCGATGCTAAGAAATTTGTGGACGCTACGGAACTGCCTAAGCATTTGAAAATCATTGACTTATCGCAAGACTATCGCCACGGCGCAAATCCAAACGCTGATACTGAGGGGTGGGTTTATGGCTTACCTGAACTCAATAAATCGAAAATCGAAAAGGCGCAATTCGTTGCCAATCCAGGTTGTTTTGCGACGACGATTCAACTCGCTGTTTTGCCTTTGGCTGCAAAAGGTTTGTTGAAAGACGATGTTCATGTGAATGCGATTACAGGCTCAACAGGTGCAGGACAAAAGCCGACAGATACGTCTCATTTTAGCTGGCGCAATAATAATATCTCAATTTATGAGGCATTCAAACACCGTCATTTGAAAGAAATTACAGCAAGTGTAAAAGTATTACAAGCTGATTTTCAAGAAGATATAAACTTTTTGCCTGTTCGTGGTAATTTCACACGCGGCATTTACGCCAGTGTTTATACCAAAACAGATTTGTCGGAAGATGAACTAAAACAACTATATGTTGATTTTTATAAAGACGCAACCTTTACGCACGTTGTTGACCAAAACCCAAATTTAAAACAGGTTGTTGGTACAAATAAAGGCATCGTTTATGTCTCAAAACATGGCAACAAAGCCTTGATTATTACAATGATTGATAATCTGTTGAAAGGTGCTTCGGGTCAAGCAGTGCAGAATATGAACTTGATGTGCGGGTTGTCTGAGACTGAGGGGTTGAAGTTGAAGGCAGTCGCTTTTTAGTCAAACTTAAAATTAGTAACAAATGAAATCATCTAATGTATTAAAAATCAAAACCTTACCCAAAGGTTGGACTGACAAAAATTTTGTCATGTTACATGCTTGTTTTCAGCTTTTAACAAATTTTTTAAAAAGAGAAAAACCTTTTAACTGCCCTTCGTGGAAGCAAAGCGAAGAAATGCAAGCCACCAAAACTGAACTTATTTTTTTGAATAATTGGTGGAAAACAAGAAGGAAATTAGATACTAACTTTCAAACATTAAATGACCGTAATGCACCACAAAATTTGGAAGATTCAGAGATGCTGATGCGTTTGATGAAAGTACGCCTTTTTTTGTGGGTTTAATAACCAATTCTATTTTTCAAACATCATAAATTATTGAAAATGAAACTATTCGACGTTTATCCACTTTACGACATTGAGCCTGTTCAAGGCATCGGCTGTCGGGTCTTTGATACTGAGGGGGTGGAATATTTGGATTTTTATGGCGGTCATGCCGTTATCAGCATCGGTCATGCGCATCCACAATATGTGAGAGCGATTTCTGAACAAGTAGCGAAGTTGGGATTTTATTCTAATTCCATTCAAAACTCTTTGCAAACGGAGTTGGCGCAAAAATTAGGCGAACAATCGGGCTTAGAAGATTACAATTTGTTTCTCATCAATTCGGGTGCAGAAGCGAATGAAAATGCCTTGAAATTGGCTTCGTTCCACAACGGACGGACAAAGGTTGTTGCTTTCAAAAAAGCTTTTCACGGACGGACTTCTGCCGCTGTAAATGCAACGCCTGACCCTAAATTGGTCGCTCCTATTAATAAAGGTTTTGAAGTAGAATTTCACGAACTCAATGATATTCAATCAGTTAGCGACACTTTGTTGAAGGGTGATGTGACGGCTGTTATCATTGAAGGCATTCAAGGCATCGGTGGTATTCATACGCCGACACCTGAATTTTTACGTGAATTGCAAGCGATTTGTAAAGCAACAGATACGGTTTTTATACTTGATGAAATTCAATCAGGTTATGGTCGTTCAGGTAAGTTTTTTGCTTATCAACACGCTGAAGGCATTACGCCCGACATCGTAACAACAGCAAAAGGCATGGGCAACGGTTTTCCTATCGGTGGCGTGTTGATTCATCCAAGATTCAAGGCAAAACATGGCATGTTGGGTACAACTTTTGGCGGCAGTCATTTGGCTTGTGCAGCGGGTATTGCGGTTTTAGATGTGATGAAAAACGAATTTTTGGTTGAAAATGCAGCGACTTTGGGCAACTACATGATGCGTGAATTGGCTAAATTACCTGCCGTCAAAGAGGTCCGTGGCACAGGTTTGATGGTTGGTGTTGAGTTTGATTTTAATGTCGCAACCTTGCGTAAAAATCTTGTTTTTGAAGAAAAATGCTTTGTTGGTTCTTCAAGTGAGCCTAATACGGTGCGGCTTTTGCCCCCCCTCAGTATTACGAAGCGCGATGTAGATATATTGATAGAAAAAATGCGTGCAGCATTGGTTAAGGTATTGCAAAAAGAACAAGTGGCTTAAGAGAATGATGAAATATGAATGATGAGTTATAAATTGTCTCGTTCTTTTTATCATAAATTTGAAGTTAAAGTAAAAAAAGGATATTGTCTTTATGACCAATATCCTTTTTTTATTTTCAATCTATTGATAGTCAAGTACTTATTCTTTTTTCTTTTTGTAATCACCATTTTTCCACGACTTGAAAAATTGCTGCCAAGCTGTTGGGCTGAAAATATTCATCGGTGGTGTTTGACCATAATAGTAGTAGTTGCGGGCTTGTTGACGGAGGTACATTGAGCCTGTTTCTTTACCATCGTAAGGTGTGACTTCACGTACTTTATCAAGCGTTTCGGCGGCTAAATTTTCCATGGCACGTCTTTGAAGAGCATCGGTTATGTTCATCGCGAGGAACTCTGTTTTGAAATGCTCGCGACTGGGCCAGGGAAAAATAATGGCTTCGTCGAGTAAAATGGTGTCACGGCTCATGATTTTGACCAATGAATATCTATCCTCTGTCAACGATTGCGGAATCACAAAAGTAGATTTGCGAAAACCCAAAGCAGTGAAATTTATGGATTCCCCTTTTTCAACAACGATGCTGAAAAAGCCTTGATAATTGGCCGTTGTTCCCGTTTTTCGATGGGGTACAAAGATATTGGCATAGGGAACAGGTATCATTTGCCCGCGTTCTTCGGTGACAATTAGGCCACTGAATTGTACGAGGTTTTTATCCTTTTCCTCCGTTTGCGTTGAATTATTCGGAGTTGGCTGTTGTGCCATTACAAAGTCCCCCCTCAGTATGAAAGCCATTAAGATGACTATAAGTCGTGTCAATTTCATTTTTCAAGAATTTTATGGTTCAAAGATACAATTTCCAAACGTTTTTAGGATAACACATGCCGCTATGGTACATTTTCTTAACAAAATTTTAAAGTTATTTCTGTTGCGACATAAATTCAGCTATTAAACGATGGAAGTGATGAACGCCTTGTTCACGCCGCGCTGAATATCGTCCATGTTCATAAAAACGTGAACGAATACCCCGCTGAACCGCTTCCACTATTGCCTCATCCTCTCGTTCAACTTTATCCAAATCGGCACCTGCACCTCGACCTAATTTGGATTCATCCCAAACATAACATTGAAACGATACTTTGGTCATATTTGTTGACTGGGGTTTCACGATATTGACTGATAAGCCCCATGGATAAAAATTGAACATCATGTTTGGGAAAACCCAATAATAATAAGCGGCAACATGCTGTCCGTAATCTGGTGAATATGATGGCAAATCAAAAGTATCTTCCCCGCTCTTGGCTAAACCCAATTGCAAATTTGCGTAGCGATACAATTCAGTCTTGTAACTGCCGTAATCTAAAACAGTATTGAGGCTGCCATGAACGAAAGGAATGTGAAAGCCTTCTAAATAATTTTCGACGTACAATGCCCAATGCGCCTTAACGAGGTAATCACGAGACAGAGTTGCGTCAAACTTAAAATTACTGAGGGGGAGCCAAGCCAAGCGTTTTTGCATATCACCCAATAAATCACCTAATGACATTGCCGGTTTTATGCCTGCAAACAGCAATTTATCGTCCCAAACGCCAAAGGGTATTTGCGACAAATTGTCTTTTTCCGATGGGAAATTTTGAACATCGTCAAATTCAGGTTGATGAGAATATTGTCCATCAAGCTTAAAACGACGACCATGATAACGGCAACGAATCTGGTTTGACGTACAGGCATTGTCAATCAAAATATTGCCCCGATGTGTACAAACATTTGATAAACAATGAATTGCACCAGTTTGTGTTCTCGAAAAAACAATGGGTTCGTCCATAAAATTAGGCAGAATCGTATGTGGCACAAGGCTTTCGGAGAGGCGTAACCCCTCAGTATCACCTGCGAAATGCCATGTTTTTTCAAAAATCTGTTCTTTGGTTTTTTCAAAAACAGTTTCGTCTGTATAAAACCATGTTGGCAATGTATGCGCGACGGCGATGTTTTCTGCGATGTCTAAATTTATCATGTTCGATAGTATTTATCACAACATTTTTTTTGTAAAATGATGAGACGAAATTGTAAACCCTTTGTTCAGATACAACCGATGTGCATCATGCCGTTGATGCCCAGAATCAAGCGTAACGACATCAAAACCTAAGCTTTTAGCTTCATTAATGACAAAATCAAGCAGTGCCGAGCCGTAACCCTTGCCTCGATATTGGGGTAAAGTTGAAAGGTCATCAATGTAGAAATGTTTACTACAAAACAAAAATTGCAAATAACGATAGCCGCAAATAGCAGCAGCCTCACCGTTTTCGGTTTCTACAAAAGCTAATTTATAGCCTTCGTTTTGTATTTCAGTGACGAGAGAGATCAAATCCGTCTCATATAGATGAGGTCGCAGAGCGAGTATGGCAGAGCGACATTTCATAATGTCGGAGGCGTTTTCAGCTATTTTTATGGTCATTCCTGTTAATTTGGAGGTAAAAATACAATTTTCAACCATTTAAATTCTAATAATTCAATAAACGCATGCTATATAATTAGTATTCTATTCTGTATAACATTAACAATTGGGAATTTTCAGCAAATTATATCTTATCTTTTAAAGAAATTGATGTTTTTTATTCTGCCTATAAATATCATTTTAATTATCTTTTTTTTACAACAGACAACTTGTAACTTTGTATTTCAAAATTGGTTTTTATGCAAAGTGATTTTTAGTTAGATGAAGGTATAAATTTTCAAATAAAAACATCTCATAAGATATTGGTATTCAAATATTTAAACTTTTTTCGGCATAAAACCTTAATAAAAACACACAAATTACGTAGTTACTCTAAGGCTCAATACTATCTTTGCATTTGAAAAACCTGAACAAGAACTAACTCATTAAATAATGGCACAACAAAAATACATCTGCATTCACGGACATTTTTATCAACCGCCCCGCGAAAATGCTTGGCTTGAAGTGATAGAACAACAGGAGTCCGCAGCACCTTTTCACGATTGGAACGAGCGTATTAATTTTGAATGTTATGCAACCAATGCTGTTGCGCGCATACTCGACTCTGACCATAAAATCGTTCGCATTTTAAACAATTATTCTCGGATGAGTTTCAATTTCGGCGCGACACTTTTGTCGTGGATGGAAAAGCAAGACCCCGAGACATATAAGCTCGTTCAAGAAGCTGACCGCGACAGTCAAAAAAGGTACAGCGGTCATGGTTCAGCCGTTGCTCAAGCCCATAGTCATTTGATTTTGCCGTTGGCGAATCAAAATGATAAAATAACGCAAGTTTATTGGGGTTTGCGCGATTTTGAACATCGTTTTGGACGTAAACCAGAAGGTATGTGGCTGTCAGAAACGGCTGCTAATACCGAAAGTTTGGAGGTTTTGGCTGATTATGGTATCAAATACACCATTCTTGCACCTCGTCAAGCCAAGGCATTTAGACGTATCGGAAGCGATGATTGGCATAATGTTGTCAACGAAAACATTGATACGCGTCGCCCTTACCTCTGTAAATTACCTTCGGGCAAAACAATTGCCTTGTTTTTTTACAACGGAAATGTGTCGCAAGCCGTCGCTTTTGAAGGGTTATTGAACAGTGGAAAAGCCTTTGCACAACGCATTTTAGGGGCTTTTGACCCTCATGATGACCAACCTCAATTGGTACATTTGGCAACAGATGGCGAAAGTTATGGGCATCATCACCGCTTGGGCGAAATGGCATTGGCGGATTGTTTGAATTATATTGAGGAAAAATCAGATGCGATACTGACCAACTATGGTGAATATCTCGAAATGTTCCCCCCTCAGTATGAAATCCAAATTCATGAAAATTCGTCTTGGTCGTGTGTACATGGCATCGAGCGTTGGCGTTCCAACTGCGGTTGTAATGCAGGTAGCGGCTATGGACAGTGGCAACAAGAGTGGCGTGGACCATTGCGTTATGCGTTAAATTGGCTGCGCGACGAACTCATCCCGCTTTATGAGGATTTGTCGAGTAAATATGTCGCTGACCCTTGGGCGGTACGTAATGAATATATAGACGTACTCATTGACCGTTCTGAAGAAAACATTGAGGCTTTTATTACGAAACAAGCCAAAAGAGAATTGTTGAATTCAGAACGGGTTCATCTTTTCCGTCTTTTGGAGATGCAGCGCAATGCTATCTTGATGTTCTCGTCCTGTGGTTGGTTTTTTGATGAAATTTCAGGTTTAGAGACGACTCAAATACTACAATATGCTTGTCGAGCCATTCACTATGCACAACAGGTGGCAAATGTGGATTTAGAGAAGGAGTTTGTTTTCCGACTCTCACAAGCACCGAGCAATTTGCCAGAATATGGCGATGGTGGTGGCGTTTATAATAAAAATGTGAAACCTGCTCATGTGGATTTGATGCGTGTGAGTATGCACTATGCAGCAAGTTCTTTGTTTGAAGAGTATCCTGACCGCTTAGAATTTTTCAACTACGTCGCTACAAGTGAGTTTTTTGACCGCATCGAAGCAGGTAATCAAGTTATTGTTGTTGGTCGTGCCGTTGTAAGGTCTAAAATTACACATTCTGAAAAGCATTTCAGTTTCGCTGTTTTGTACCTTGGACAGCTTAATATTATTGGCAATATTTCGCTCGATATGGATAAAGCGACTTTCGATGAAATGCATAACAAAGTTAAAACATCTTTTCTTCAAGTTGATTTGGCGGGTGTCATAAGTGCATTCCAACTGTATTTTGGACCTGAAAAATTCACCATTTGGCAATTGTTCAAGGAAGAAAAGCAGCGTATCATAAATATCATTACAGAGAAAAAATTGGAGACCGTTGAGGATTCATTCCGAAAAATTTACAAAGACAATTACCAACTTATGTCGGGACTTTCGGTATCAGGTGTGGCTATACCAGATGCGTACAAAAGTGCCGTACAATATGTTTTAAATATCGATTTGAAAAAATTCTTTATAGGTGACTCTTTGAGAATCGCAGAGTTAAAGAATATTCTTGATAAATTTAAAACATGGGGCGTCCCTATCACAGATGAAAATGCGTTTAAATTAGCTGCGAGTGAGCGTATTTTTTCAGAAATAAAATTGGCAGGGCTTTCAGGCATATCCCTCATTAAGGTGCAGAGTTTGAACGAAATTATGATGGTTTTGAACGAAATGAAACTCAAGCCGAACGGTTGGAAAAGCCAAACCCTTTATTTCAATTTATTGAAAGAATACGAATCGGGTTCACGTTCTTACCCAAGTTCAGAATGGGAAAAAGCCTTTTTGCAATTGGGCGATTTACTGGATGTGCGGACAAAATAGTTTATTCATTTTGCGATAGTATTGAAACAAAGAGGTGTTCGAGCGTTAAATGCTTGAACACCTTTTGTCGTTTTGTATTGAAATAAAAATATTTAGATGTAAAAGCCCCCCTCAGTATTTTAGCACAAAAAGCACTCAAAAAGTAATACTTATGCTTTTCGCAACTATTTATCTGACACGAATTTCGCAAATTACACGAATGAAAATGATAGCATTTCATAGCTATATTGAAAATAAAATTAGAAAAATCAATTCGTGTAATTTGCGAAATTCGTGTCAGACCAAGTAGTTACTCTTTTTCATCGAATTGTATGCTCATTATGGTATTCAAAAAACGGGTTTTCATCTAATATTCTGATAGATAGGGCTGCCCGATAGTCAGATGTCTTACCTTTGAGCCTAAATTTTTGTTTTTAAATTTATCAAAAAAAATCACCCATAACAGTCCTTCTAAAAAGACTAAATTGTCATGAAATCCTATTTACTACTTACGTTGTCAATCTTTTATACTTTAAATATTTTTGCTCAAACGTCCACCTTACAAATAAAACTGACAGAAGGCAATGAAGCACCCGTAGTCGGTAGTTACGTTGTTGTAAAAGAGCGTGCGGATACGACCAAAATGCAACAAGGCGTAACAGATACGGCAGGAATAGTCGAATTTACGATTGGAAAAGAACGTCAATACTTGGTTTTCGCTACGTTTATCGGTTTAAAACCCTTAAAACGTGGCTTGACCGTTTCAGACGAACAGTCGAGTTTCACTTTCGTCATGGAAGAGCAATCCAAAGTCCTCAATGGCGTAGAAATCGTCTCTAAAAAGCCGTTGATGACGCAAGAGGACGATAAAACAGTGGTTGATGCCGAACAACTTGCCCTCACCTCTACAAGTGCTTTGGAGGTTATGGAGAAAATACCAGGTTTGTTTATTGACCAAGATGGCAATATTTATCTCACAAGCAGCACGCCCGCTTCCGTTTACATCAATGGTAGAGAACAACGCATGAGTAATGCCGACATTGCAGCAATGTTGCGTGTTTTGCCACCTAATAGTATCGAAAAAATTGAAATTCTACGCACACCTTCAGCCAAATACGATGCCAGCGGCAGCGGTGGTTTGGTCAATATTGTCTTGAAAAAAGGTGTGAAAATAGGCATAACCGGTAACGTGAATGTGGGCATGAATCAAGGCGTTTATGGCAATCAATTCGTTGGTTTTAACATCAACAATAATGATGGAGAACGCACATCTTTTTTCAATGTCAACTACTCGAAATCAAACAATTTCAGTGAAATTACCAATGATAGAACGTTGACTACCAATATTTTAAATCAGAATTCCTATACCACGAATCCATCTAATGCCGTTTCTTCGGGCTTTGGTTTTGGTCGTGAAATCAAAAATAAATGGACATTAAACTATGACGGACGAGTGAATTACGCTGTCAATAAAAATGAAACCCATACCCAAAGCATTATAAAAAATATGGCTTCCGAAAACATCGTCAGTAATAATGAGAATGGGTTGAATAATAAAACAAACAATTTTCATCTGAATCAAGGGTTTGCGACAAAATACAAGATAGATACTGTGGGGTCGGAGTGGACGACTGATGTTAACTATAATTTTTCTAAAAATGTCGGCGCGCAAAACTATGCAACATCTTTCCTCATTCCGCAACTTGACGACATCATTGGCAACGGTGATTGGGACAATAAAAGGCATTTTATGACCGCACAAACGGATTTGATTTACAAACTACCTCATAAAATCACCTTAGAAACGGGTTTGAAAACAGCTTTTCAAGATTTTAAAAGCACCACTCAGTATTTTATCAACACTCAGAAAGATGTTTTCAGAACCAATAGCTACGATTTCAAAGAAAATATCAATGCCGCTTATGTACAAGGTTCTAAGAAAATGGGTGAATTTATCTTGAAAATAGGCACAAGACTTGAAAATACCAATATGAAGGGCAAACAAAGTGTGCCAAGCGATACCGCTTTTAATGTGCATCGAACGGATTTGTTTCCCTATATTTATTTCAGCCGAAAAGTAATGTCCATTGCGGGTTATGAGCTGCGGGCTTATTTGGTGGCAAGGCGTACGATTGCACGTCCTTCTTACGAAATGCTCAATCCGTTTCCTCGTTTTTTAGATCAATTTCTGTACGAAGCGGGTAATCCAAGCCTTAAACCGCAGTTTACCCAAAATTATGAAGTCAATATCAGCGTCAAGAATATGCCCATTTTTGCTTTTGGTAAAAACTATGTGCAAGACATTTTTACAAATGTCCTCTATCCTGACGCTCAAAACAGCCTAATCAGTTACCGAACGTATGACAATTTGGGAAAAAATACAGAAACGTATGGTCGCATCACAGGAGCTATTCCTCCAGGCAAAAAGTATTTTTTTGTCGTCGGGGCGCAATACAATCACACCGATTACGAAGGCATTTACGCCAACAAGCCCTTAACATTCAACAGAGCGAGTTGGTCATTTTTCACATATCATTCTTTGAAAATAGGTAAAAAGACGAATATCAGTCTCAATGGTTTTATGCGCCTCAATGGTCAGTTGCAGTTTTATGAATTGAACAATTTTGGGACACTCAACTTCAATGCCAGCCATCAGTTTTTGGATAAAAAACTCGTCGTTGCCCTCAATATAACAGATGTTTTTTTGACGAATCAATATAAACTCACACTCAATCAAGGCGGTATCAATGCTGTTGGATTGCGTGCAAACGACACAAGGCGGGTAGGTCTCAATGCCCGTTATATGTTTGGTATTCGGAAAAAAGAGAAGAAGGAGAATATGTTTGAGATACCTGATGGTTCGTATAAATAAACACCCCTCAGTATTTTACAAGTTTTGGGTTGATAATAGCCCAAAACTTGTAAATTATAAATCATGTTTCGGATATACCAACCCAATCTCTCCACGCACCGCATCCAACAGTTTTATCAAATCCAAACTAAATTGGTGCGTCATAATAGGACTTTCTAACTGATTGGTACTCAAACAGTTGGTAACGTGTGCCGCTTCAAACTGATAGCCATGACCGTCAAAAGGCATATTGAATGTTTCAACAGAACCGTCTTCCCTTTCGAGCAAAATAGTTTTAGGATGATGGAACGGTGTTGGAATATGGATAATGCCTTTTTCACCATAAATCAATGCCTCAATGCGTGAATGATGCATCATGGAGGAATGTCCCATGAAAATTGCGCCATCGTCATATTGAAAATTGACGGCGCATGAATAGTCCACACCTGTCTCCCCCATAGCCGCCAAAGCCTGTATTTTAGATGGTTTTCCAAGCACCGACAGAGCCAACATAATCGGATAAATACCTATATCGAGTAACGAACCGCCGCCTAAATCGTGGTTGAACGCTCTACCATTCAAATCATAAGGGAATTTTGCACAAAAATCGGCTTTTATACTGAGGGGTCTCCCGATAGCACCTGCCGCTACCAAATCCAATGATTTTCGGAACGCAGGGACAAATTGCGACCACATCGCCTCCATAAAAAAAGTATAATTGTTACGTGCCGTATCAATCAATTTTTGCACCTCTTTCGAGTTCATCGCCAAAGGTTTTTCACATAAAACGGGAATCCTCTTCCGAAGGCACATCATCGCAACATCATAATGTAATACGTGTGGCGTCGCCACATAGACAACATCGAGGTGCGGGCAGTTCAAAATAGCTTCATAGCTGCCAAAAGCATACTGCACATGATACTGATCGGCAAATGCGCTCGCCCGTTCACGGTCAGTGGACGCAACAGCATGGAGTTTTGCATCAGGTACTTGCCTGAGGTCTTGAGCAAATTTATGGGCAATTTTACCTAAGCCAATAATGCCCCAATGTATTTTAGTTTTCATAAATATAATTTTAGATTGAAACAAAAATAGTAATGAATTTTCGCAAACCAAGTTTTTCTGTCTTTTCTATCAACTTTAGATGATTTTTTTTGTTTTTTTGCAGCAAAATTTAAAAAATCATTATGCTAAAATTCATTGCTGTCCTTCTTTTTCTCGTGGTTTTTGCGGTTGCCGCATACCTTATTTATTCGTTGACAAAACAATATTTCAACAATCGGCATCAAACGCGATTGATAGACCTCCAACAACAACGCGCTCAACCAACATTGCCACTTCGTTTACAGGCTTGCGAACGCCTTATTTTGTTGTGCGAACGCATTTCCATTCCCAACCTCATCAGCCGCTTGCGTACTGAGGGGGCATCAGTGAATGATTTACGTTTGGCGATGTTGATAGCGATTCAACAGGAATTTGAACACAATATCACACAACAACTATATGTGAGTGAAAATTTGTGGAACATCATCATTCTTTCAAGGAACAACACGGCAGATATTGTCAATATGGTTGCCCAAAAATTAGATGGTCAAGTGGATTCAAGTCTCCTCATCAACGATTTATTTCAATTTTTAGGTGAACAATCAAGCGATTCTATTATAAAAGCACAAGCCGCTATCCGTCAAGAAGTGGCAGGAATGATGTAGTCATAGAATAGGCGTTAGTTTTTATATGATAATTTATCATTTGATTTTGTCCTAAAACACACCCTAACTTTGCATTTTCTAACTTTTAATATTATTTTTCAAAACTAAAATCTGAATAAGACCATGTTAAAAAAGTTCATTGCACCCCTCAGTATCGCAGCACTTCTGGCTGTTGGTTGTAACAAATCAGCTCAATCAACTGCAACAACGGCTAAAAAAGAAATGACGGAAGAAGAAGCCTATCGCATTTTCAAAGCCAAAGAATCGGATGGCAAAACTTTTGGTGAAAAAGTCACACCCGCAGGCGCAATGACTTACGATGCGATGCTTAGTAAAATGGATAAAAAAGACAAACTGGAAAACGTAAAAGTGACAGGCACTGTCTCCGCCGTTTGCAAAGCCAAAGGCTGTTGGATGAATATCGCCAGCGACAATGGTGCAGAACCGATGTTTGTCAATTTTAAAGACTACGCTTTTTTTATGCCCAAAGATTTGGCAGGTAAGAAAGTCGTCATGTTGGGTAATGCGTTTAAAGAAGTAACATCTGTTGAAAGCCTGCGCCATTTTGCACAAGATGAAGGCAAATCAAAAGAAGACATCGCTAAAATCACAAAGCCAAAAGAAGAAATGAAATTTATGGCAAGCGGTGTTATCATTCTTGACTAGTAACGTGTAAGTAATAACGTACCTTTTGTCATTCATTATTAATAAAAAACAAACATGCTGTGAATTATACGACTGCTAAAACCTTTATTCTCAAAGAGTTAGACAGGCTCTCGCCTGCACTTACTTATCACGGAAAGCACCATACTTTAGACGTTTTAAGCGTTGCAGAAAGTTTATGCGTTGCAGAAGGTATACCCTACGAAGAGACGGTTTTGATAATGACAGCTGCATTGCTTCATGATTGTGGTTTTCTACGACATTACAATGATCATGAAGCCCATAGTTGCCAAATTGCACGTGAAACACTGCCACAGTTCAATTATACTGAGGGGGATATTCAGCGTATTTGCGATATGATAATGGCGACTAAAATTCCTCAAACACCGCACGACCATTACGCAGAAATCCTTTGTGATGCCGACCTTGACTATCTGGGACGTAACGATTTTTATGTCATAGGGCAATCTCTTTTTTCTGAAATGAAGACCATGAAATTGGTAGAACCAGATGAAGAATGGAACAATATTCAAATGCACTTCCTTGAATCGCATCGTTTTTTTACAAAAACAAGCCAATATGCACGGACACCGTGCAAAAAGGAACATATGAAAAGTTTGAAAAAAGGAAGTTTGAAAAAAGGAAGTTTGAAAAAAAATAATGAAAAAAAATAATGAAAAAAAATAAAAGATAGGCAGCACATCAAAAAGTGGAAACGTTTTATGTACGGTTTGATGACTCAAATATGTTGCTGAAAAGAAGCAGCCCCCAGAATCAACCCTCACTAGAATGTATGAAAAAAAGTTATAAATTTTAAAAAATTTAGGGATAGCCCTTCAAGTTATCCTTAAACTTTTAAAAAACGGGGGCTGCAGTCTTTTTTCAGCGTTATTCTCAAATCCCAAAATTAATCCTTTCCTTCGTCAAAATCAATGCTTTGACGCTTTTTCTATCTTATTTTTTTAATATTTCTCAACTTTCTTTCTCCTCGAAGAAGGCTTTTCATCTATTTTTAAAAAAAATCAACGTCTTCCTTTTTTAAAAACAGAAAAGTCTTATCTTTGCGGTCGCTAAACAGAATGGCGCGGTAGCTCAGTTGGTTAGAGCACAGGATTCATAACCCTGAGGTCGGGGGTTCGAGCCCCCCTTGCGCTACAAAATTCAATAAATTAAAACGCAACTCATTGTATATCAAAGAGTTGCGTTTTTTTTTATTGCCTCAACAAATATTAGTTTTTTATTTAGGATTAAAAAATCCCACACTCGCACCGACCCAATCTTTATCTTTATTGTACCTGACACCTACCATAATGCCTTTGCTGAGGCGAATCAGATTATTAACCACTTTTGGTCGCGCCCATTCTTTTTTCCAAACCAACAACATGCGTATTTCTATTTTGGCAGGTTCTGTCGCCGTTTTCAGCGCAGCAACGTAATTGACCTTTTCTTGTAATATATGGTTTGATCGGTCTTCTACTTCGTCTAAGTCCTTTTGTGTAATATTAATTTTAACGCCTTGACCGCTAAATGAAAACAGCGGCTTCAAAACATAATTTTCTAAATCCTTAGGGTATTCTGTCAATTTATCAAGGAAATAAGTTTTTGGAATAAAAGCACTTTTCAAAAAGGGCAACGTGTATTTCGAAATCCGAAAAAACCAGTTTGGATGTCCAATCCATTCCACATCGAGGTCATCAGTAAAGTTAAAACCAAAAGTCAAATCGGGTCTTTTATCCAATTCATCAAAAATGACGCGGTTATAGATTTTTTTTATGTGAACCAATTCACCTTTTTCATTTTTATAAAACAATTGGCGATCTTGTTTAATCACTTTAGTCAAGCATAAAACTTTGATACCCAAATGTTTAGCTGTGCCCAAAAAGTCAACTAATGTATTTTGTTTTTCAGGTTCAACCTCCAGAAGCACGACATTTTCAGGGTTTGAATCGCCTACAATAACCTCTCGCATCAAATTAAGGTACCCCTCAGTATCCAAGCCTTCAAAAAACGGGGTCATGCTGTTGGGGATATCATCAAAAGTTCTTTTATAACCTTCGGCTAAATCATTTTGGAAAAAATAAAGCGAAGGAAAACCTTGCATCTCAATGAGTTTAGGCACTAAATCACCCTCTTCTCCTTCACATACGCCAAAATCCACGACGAGGAAAGTTGGGTGTTCATCTTCATTCGGCACACGGTGTTCTGGCTTCATAGACCCCTCAGTAATTTCTTTGAAATTAGGTCTAACAATCACGTCAACAATGTCGTCACAAGCCTGCAACAGTTTGTCACGGAAATCATCGGGCATAAAAACAGGCGTTTCACTAATGCGAAACGATGGTTTATGGTTGTATTGACCGTAAATATGATCGAGAAAAGCGGCATATTTAGCCTCAGTAAAAGCTGAATTATAGGCTTCACGCAGTTGCGAAATCATTGGTTTGTTCGATTTTAAGTGTCAAAAATAAGCAAATTAAGCCTCAACTAAATTGCCTTTTAAAGTCATAATGGCATCATTGAGGAAATTCGGCAAAATGGTTTTATGCGTCAAATTAATTTTTTGGTCGTCTTCCAAATCTGCAAGCATCGTCAGCCATTTTTCTTCACCATAGTCTTTTATGACTTGCGCTTTGCGTTCAGGGTCGTGAAAATGCGTCAACATACCATCAGCATCGGCTTCTGGATGGAATTGAGTGCCAAAAAACGTTTTTGAAAAACGAATTGCCATAATTGCACGTGGTAAATTGACGTGCGGACGCTCTTTTTCCAATGCCACAATCTTAAATCCTTTCTCTTTCAGGTCATCTTTATTGGCATTGACGACTTGCCAATCGCGGAAATCGGCAATCCAAAATGGGTTTTTAAGCCCCTTAAAATATGCCTCATGCTTTCCCATATCGGTTTTATTGCAAGGAAAAGTACCAAAAGACCTTGAAACACGCTGTTTTATGCTGCCGATTTTGAAGTGTTGACAAGCCAATTGAAACGAGTGGCAAATAAAAAAGGCAAATTTTGGCTCTGATACTGTGCTTGCATCCCGATTATTCGGGGAGGGGTCTAAATTGTGTTCCCAAAGTTGTTGAATCAAGCCAAAGTAAGCGGCATCCCAACCGCCTTCAAAATCTAAAGGACTGCCTGGACCGCCCGAAGATAAATAAATATCGAAACTGGTATCAGGTATCTCTTTCTTGAAACGGACATCAAATACTTCGTATGCGAGTAATTCACCATAAGACTCAACGAGACGTTTGAGATAGAGTGTACCACGATTAGGCACATTATTATTTAAGTCGAGTATGGCTACACGTAACGGTTTTTCCATGCTATTTGATTGGTTGCGAGTGATTTATGAATAAAAAAATGAGAAGTATTAGATGGTTTGAACCTCAAAGATAAAACTAATCAAGCAAAAATTAGGTCAGAAATAGTAATGAGGCCTTAAATGGTTTAAAAATGTTTTACTTTTCGACTCAAATCAAAAAATATGAAAAATTTTACTAATATCTTCTTTTTCATCCTACTTGGCGACCTTGTTGCACGGGCGATGCAACCCGATTGGCAACTTGCAGAATATATTTTCAAGCCCTTACTCATGGTTTCGCTTGGTTTCTACTTCGTCAATGCGACGATACTGCGGGGTGTCCGCCAAAAACAATTTGTCTTTGCTGCCATCGTTTTCAGTCTTTTGGGAGACATATTTCTAATGTTTGAAGGCTATTTCATTCAGGGTTTAGGTGCATTTCTGATTGCACATATTTTTTATATCCTTGCGTTTCAACCCGAATCGTCTCGTTTTTTTTCAAAAAAAGAACTCCTGATTCCGGGTACTGTCGTCTTGATTTATGGCGGTATTTTGCTTGGCATTGTTCTGCCAAACGTCGGTTCTGCCTTGAAAATACCGATTATTGTCTATTCTTTCACTATTTTGATAATGTTATTGATGACGTTACATCGTTTTGGCAATGTGTCAGATATTTCATTTAAGTATGTCATCATTGGCGCATCGCTTTTTGTTATTTCAGACAGTATGATAGCGATTAGCAAGTTTGTAACATCCTTTCCAATGGACGGTGTCCTCATCATGGCGACTTATGGCATTGGGCAATATCTAATTGTGGAAGGCTTTTTGAAAAATGTTAACGCTTCCTCTATTGACAATTAAGCCAAACAAAAGTCCGTTAGTAGCCCAAAATAATTTATCCAATTAAAGCATAAAAAATAACCATGCAAAAACTTCTGTTTTTTCTTTTAGTGTTTGTCTGCGCGTGTACTAAAGTTGAGACACCCGCAGCTGATCTAACACCCGATACGAACACGAGCACAAATAACATCTCTTTTTTTCCGACATTAACCGGCAATTTTCAAACCGATATGTTGGGCTACGTAAACGCATTACGCACCAAAGGCTGTAAATGTGATGGCGTGCAAATGCCGCTTGTCGCAGCTTTGAAATGGAATACCTTACTTGAAAATGCTGCCAAACGCCACGGCAATGACATGTCGAAAAACAATTTCTTTGACCACACAGGGAGCGACGGCAGCACACTGTCAACAAGGGCAACCGCTGCAGGCTATTCATGGTCAGCTTTAGGCGAAAATATTGCAAAAGGTTATACGAGCGTCCCCTCCGTCATTGACGGTTGGGTCAAAAGCGGTGGTCATTGCAAAAATATGATGAGTACTAATTTTACAGAGTTGGGCGCTGCAAATATTGGGGTTTATTGGGTTCAGGATTTTGGAAAATCACGTTAATTAGTTGAATAACAGCGAATGTTTTTTTGTCATTCTGAACGCAGTGAAAGAATCTAAATAGTTCATTTTCAACTATTTACACAGATTTTTTCACTTCGTTCAGAATGACAAAAGACCTTATACTACCCCTCAGTTTAGAACACCTTTTCTCCGCCTAAATACGTCGTTAAAACCTTAGTTTTCAAAATATCCGTAGGCGCAACCGTCATAATGTCTTGATTCAGCATGATGAAATCCGCAAATTTGCCGACTTCAATAGAGCCTTTTTCGTGTTCTTCAAAATTGGCTTTGGCTGCCCAAATCGTCATACCTCTCAGTGTTTCCTCCCTTGACAAGGCATTTTCCATCTGATAACCACCTTCGGGATAGTTTTTAGCATCGCGCCGAACAACAGCGGCATAAAACGTCAAAATAGGGTTGATATCTTCAACTGGAAAATCCGTTCCAAGCGGCAACCAACCATTTTCGTTCATCAACCGTTTGAAGGCATAAGCTCCTTTTTCAGCCTCTTTTCCAAGTCGTTCACCTGCCCAATACATATCAGAAGTGGCGTGCGTGGGTTGCACAGACGGCACAATCGAGTATTTTTTGAATAAATCAAAATCCAATTCATTAATAACTTGTGCATGTTCGATGCGCCAACGACGGTCATTGGGACCCCTCAGTATAGAACCATAAATCCTAAGAATTTCCCGATTTGCAGAGTCGCCTATGGCGTGTGTACAGGCTTGCATGCCTTCGTGTTCAGCAATTTTTGACATTACCGCTTCGTAGTAATTTTTATCTTTCAACAAAAAACCAAAGTGATTCGGACGGTCGGCATAAGGATGCAACAAACACGCACCACGTGAACCGAGCGCACCATCGGCATACAATTTAAAACTCCGCACATTGAGCCAATCCGTTTTGATGATGCCGCGCTTGAAAAGATAGGCATAATTGTCTCTTCCATCGCTCAACATGACGTAAAGGCGCATTTTCAGAGCCTTTTCAGCGTTCATTTTTTCGATCAATTCAACCGTTTTGTAATCCAAACCACAATCCACAACAGTCGTTAAGCCAACTGCGAAACAGTTTTTTTGCGCCCCGATTAATGCTTGACGGGCTTGATTTTCAGTCGGTTGCGGCATTTTTGAACGCACCAAACCCACAGCATTGTCCACCAAAACACCTGTCAAAACGCCATTTTTAGTGATAATCTCACCACCTACCAGCGTTTGCCCTGCCGTTATATTCGCTAAATCAAGGGCGACTTGATTGCAAATTGCACCATGACCATCTACACGTGTCAGTAAAACAGGGCGTTTTGGAAACAGCGCGTCCAATTTTTCTTTTGTCGGATACTCTTTTACTTCCCAATCATTTTGATCCCAACCACGACCCATCAACCACCCCTCAGTATTTTGCTTCGCAAAGGTTTGACATTTGTCCAAAATATCCTCCCAGCTTTTTGTACCCACTAAATTGACCGTTTGCAAGGTGCTGCCATAGCCATAAAAATGGGCATGCGCATCAATCAAACCAGGGACAATCGTTTTACCACCTGCATCAACCGTTTTTTTCGCCTTGTATTTTTTGAAAATATCACGACTTGCTCCAACGGCAACGATTTTGGCATCTTTAACAGCAAAGGCTTCTGCTTTGTCAAATTGCTCATTAACGGTATAGATGTGTGCATTGTGAACGATGAGGTCAACTTTTACTTTTTGTGCGAGTAAAATATTGACAGTCAATAGATTAAAGAAAATAAATAATTTGGTCATGTTGTTATATTTTTAATAATTTTGACAAATTTAAGAAAAACGTCTGAAAACAGACCCCTCAGTATTTTTAACTTTAAATCAATTGGAAAATGTTTTACAAAACCCTATTTATTGTCCTCTTATGCCCATTTATGTTATCGGCACAAACTTTTAGAGACCATTTAGTTTGGACGTTTGATGTGCATTTTGATTTTGGAAAACAAGAAGTTCAAGCCACATATTTACCTAAATTGGATTCACTTACCGTTGCCTTAGTATCGGACACCAATTATATTGTTTTGCTTCAAGCGCATACCGATGCTATTGGTTCTGATGATGCCAATAAGTTGTTGTCGCAACGCCGTGCTGAAAATGTGAAAAATTATTTAATTTCAAAAAATATTGATAATCAACGTATTACCTATTCCTATTTAGGCGAAAGTCAACCAGTTGCAGACAATACACGCGACGAAGGACGGCAAAACAACAGGCGTGTATCGGTTCGTTTGATGCGCCGTATTCCGTTGACAACTATTAGTGGTATCATAAAAAATGATACAGGTGAGATTTTAAAAGATGCAAAAGTGCGTATTAGAAGCAGATATTTTAACGATTCAACGACGACAAACGCATCGGGTTATTTTGAACTGCCTGCCCCCAAAAACCAAAATGTCATACTTGATGTCATTGCAAAAGACCATTTTTTTACCAGTCGTCGCTTGGTTGTTCAAGAATTACCCTTGAAAATACTTGATTTGCAATTAGTCAGAGTTCTTGTAGGGCGTAAAATGAAGTTGAATGATATTTTCTTTTATGGTAATAAAACAACGTTATTACCTACATCTATGCCCGAATTGAAGAATCTGTTGCAGTTTATGACCTTAAATGACGACTATAAAATTGAAATTCAGGGACACGTCAATCACCCAAATGCACTACCCGTTATACCTGAATCGTGGGAATTCAAATTGTCCGTTGGTCGTGCCAAAACGATTTATGATTATCTGATAGACAACGGCATTTCGGCAGAACGTATGATGTTTGTGGGATATGGAAATTGGTTTATGGTTTTTCCAAATGCCAAAACGGAAGAAGACCAAGCGGCTAATAGGCGGGTTGAGGTTAAGGTGACGGGGAAAAATTGACCCCCTCAGTATATCCGCTTACCAAACCTTTTCCGCCTTCCCTTCATCTATCCATTTGCTCCAAGACTTATTAAAAGTATGCACTTTTTTAGCCGGATTCCCTTGATTATCAACGATTGGGTTGCCTTCATTGACCCATTCAAAAATGCTGCCGTAGAGGTTATAGACCTTTGTATAACCCATTTTTTGCAGCTTTTCACCAATCTTTTCACTCCTGTAACCGATTGAGCAATAGACGACGATGGGCTTGTCTTTTGGGACATCAGTGAGTGTCTTTTTTTCAAAATTATTATAACCAACAAAAACGGCATTGGGCAAGTGGCTGACATCGTATTCTTCTCGTTCACGTGCATCAAGCAACATCGCTTCGGGCATTTTTTTGACATCTGTTGGACTGACTGTTTTGACAGAAAACGAAAGCCAATTGGCTATGGTTTTGTCAAATTTTGGGTTTTGGGCGTGCGCTCGGTTTGCTGGTTGCTGCGCATTACAAGCGGATACGAAGAAGGATAATATTAGAAATTGGAAAATTATTTTTTTCATGATTGTTGTTGTTAACCGATTGGAAATCGGTGTTACGTTATGAATCGGTGTTACATTCTGATTGCACCTTGACCGACTGTATCAAATATAACTCTTTGATTTTCACAATATTGTTTCAACTCATTGTCAATCAATTCTTTAACTTGTTTTTCAAAAGCATCGGGATAGAGCAAATGTAGGTTTGGACCCGCATCTAAACTGAAATAGGCAGGTACTTTTGTTGTCTCACGCCACCCCCTCAGTATCTCTATCATTTTTAAAGTATTCGGCTTCAAAAGCGTAAACCAAGGCGAAGTTGTCATCATCAAGGCGTGTAAAGTCATCGCTTCGTCTTCGGCTATTTGTCCAAAAGTTTCGACATCACCCACTTTCAAAGCGGCAATCAAACGACTCATGCGCTCATTTGCTTGTTGATAACGGGCAGAAGCATAAGGATTGTCATTCATCAAACCATGTCCCATGCGGCTTGAAACGGACTTTTCACCTGTCGCTGCGATGAGTATGTCGTCCTGATATGATTTAAAAACAGAGTGTATTTCTTCTTCAAAACCAACAGCATACGCATCAGATGAGCCTTTTACATCTTTACATTCTCCCCAAACTGCCATTGTCGGATAAACGGAACGACAAGCACTGCCCGAAGCCAAACGTGCCAAGTAAGACGCTTTTTGCAAAAAATCTGCCCCCTCCCGACTGTCTCGGGATGTACTATCAGTATTGTAGCCCAAATAATCATTTTCCAAAGAACACAGACACAATGCCAAAGCACTCATACTCGAAGCCGAAGACGCAATGCCTGCCGAATGTGGAAATGAATTAGACGATGTGATTTTCAAATCCAATTCGGTCAAAAAAGGAAAAATCGGCAATTGTGTTTCCAAAAAAGCAACAATTTTTTGTCGAAATTTCTCAATTTTGTCCCGTTCTTCAAACTCAAATGCGAGCGAAATTTTATGGTCAAATTGTTCTTTTACTTGATATTCAAGCGTCATTTCAGTAAACGCATTGTTCAAAGTAAAACTAATGCTCGGATTGCGTGGCAATTGAATACCATGTTTGCCCCAATACTTGATAATGGCAATATTCGATGGGCTGCGCCAAGTGATTTGACCTTTTTGGTCGTTGTTTTTTTGAAGGACTAAGGAAGGATTTGTAAAAGTCATCTTTGAATTTTGATTATCAATGAAACCCCAAAATTACAGCTTAGGTTTTGATTTTTAGTAAACAAAAAAAACTCCGACACTTTTGAAGCGCCGGAGTCCAATGAAAAACATAAAAATACCCCTATTTGTCGTTTTCTCTTTTTTCTTCAATTTCTTATGAGGTGTAAAGTTGTTGAAGTCTATGTTTACTTACTCCTATCTTTGAATATGTAATTTTTCGTTTTGCTTGTAATAGCTTAAAAATTATGCCATTTTTTTAGCATCATTCTTATATTTTGTATTTTTCCAAATATGATGCCATAATTCAAAATGCCTTAAATTCATACCGTTTTCTTATTCATAAAATCAAAAAACGTATAAAAATGCTTCATTTTCGTTCTTTTCAAAAAAATGATTACGCCGAACTCGAAGAAATGATATTAGAATTATATGCAGATGATAAAGCCACAACGGTCGGGCAACTCTCCATAGAAAATATCAAAAAAACGGTTGAAAGGCTTGAACAGACTTCGGCAGAATTAGACATTCTTATCTTTACAATTCAAAACGACATCGTCGGTTACGCACTCCTCACATGGTTTTGGAGCAATGAATTTGGCGGACGTATGCTCATGATTAATGAACTTTTGGTAAAAAAAACGTTTCGCAATCAAGGCATTGCCACCTGTTTTTTTGAAAAACTGTTTAGAGAAAAGCGGTATGGAGAAGTCGGTTATCTTTTGGAAGTCGGTGTACAAAAGGAAAAAACAGCGCAATTTTATGAGCGTTTAGGGTTTCAATCGTTTAAAACGAAGCATTTGTTCAAGTTGGGAGATTGAAGATACCCCCTCAGTATTTTCACAAAAAAAAAGTCTTCCAAAAGTATTAAACTCTTGGAAGACAGAAAATTAGAATATTTTTATGTTTTACTATTGTAAATCAATTAATTAGACAACATAACAGGCATAACAAGCATCAAAATATCTTCGCCATCAATTGGCTCGACAGGACGCATAATACCCGCACGCGTCGGTGTGGACAATTCAATTTGAATATCGTCGCCTTCCATAACGCCCAACATTTCTACGAGGAATTTGGCATTGAAACCAATCGTCATCGTGCCGCCACCGTCGTAGCTACACGCCAATTGTTCCGTTGCTTCGTTTGAAAAATCAAGGTCTTGCGCTGAAATCGTTAGACTTTTATCGTTGATGTTTAAAACAACTTGATTGGTCGTTTTATTTGCATAAATCGCAATACGTTTCAAGGAATTTTGGAAATCTGTGCGCACCACCGTCACCTTGTTCGGATTGTCAATCGGAATAACCGCATTGTAATCAGGATAACGTGCGTCAATCAAACGGCAAACCAAATTGACGTTTGGAAAATTGAAAAAAGCATTCGATTTATTGTATGAAATGCGGACTTCATCGTTTTGTGGCAAAGCATTTTTCAATAAATTCAAGGCTTTTTTAGGCACAATGAACGAAGTTGCTTCTGCACTTTTGACATCTGTGAATGAATAACGCACCAATTTATGGGCATCAGTCGCTACAAAAGTCAATTTATCATTATCCACTTGGAAGTAAACACCTGTCATTGCGGGACGCAACTCGTCGTTTGAAGTGGCAAACAAAGTCTTGTTGATGCCTTGTGCCAACGTATGGCTTGGAATCGTAATGAACGTATCCGCTTCCGATTGTGGGATGCTTGGAAAATCATCGCTGTTTTCGCCAGCCAATTTATACTTACCATAAGCCGACGTGATTTCGATGCTGAAATTATCTTCATTGACACTAAAAGTAATCGGTTGTTGCGGCAACGCTTTGAGCGTATCCATCAAAATTTTGGCAGGAACGGCAATAGAACCGTCGGAATCACTCATCACATCTAACTCCGTTGAGATACTCGTTTCGAGGTCTGTGGCGGCAATCAGAAGTTTATTATCTTGTATCGTAAACAAAAAATCTTCAAGAATGGGCAAAACGGGGTTTGAACCGATGGCACCACCTGCGATTTGTAATTGCTTCAATAGGTCGGAAGACGAAACGCTGAATTTCATACGTTGATAGATTAGTCGTTAAAATTAGTCATTAATAATAGTTGCTTTGGGTAGTATTTTTACCGTCCAACAATGGATTTTTAAAAAGCGGAACAAATTTAGGTCAAAATCACCATTTTGTTTAAATAATATGCTAACAAAATGTGGATAACTTTTGTGGGTGTGTTTGGGCAGCGAAAATGGTGTACTTTTGGATAATATTCAGAAATATTTTAGAATCAATATTCCAATTGAAAACCGTTTTGTTTCAAAATCCATCAAACAATTGGTTCAAAATTTAAATTAAATAATCATGTATAGTTATAACTTAGCGACAAACGTATATAAAGAATTAGAGGTGACTTATGGGGAAGTGGCACACGCATTGACTCAATTAGGGTTCAAAGATGAATCAACGCAAGAGCTTTTTTTATTCGTGCGAGAAGCTCGAAAATCAGAAGTACGCTTGCCTTATAGACCCTTGGACACTGTTTTTGCAAAGATAAATACACTCGGTTTTTCAAATATCTTGTTTATGCAAGGTATTATTAAACATCCTGATCAGCTTGTTAAAATGATTGAAAAAAATCGGTTGGCTGCTCAATCTAAAAAAACAGTAGCTTGATTTTTCAACCCCTCAGTATATTGATTTAAAAGCAAGAAAGCCGCTTGATGTTTTACAAACATCAAGCGGCTTTCTCGTAAATAACACCTTACTATTGACATATTACTAAACAAAAAGCGGTTTTCAAGGTTTATTACTCGTATTTACGCTTGAAAATTAGAATCAAATCCATCATTTTTAAAAACACGTCATTTCTTTGCCGACACGAATTTCACAAATTACACGAATTTAGGTTTGATATTAAAAAAATCAATTCGTGTAATTTGTGCAATTCGTGTCGCCTAAGTTTTTACAAAAAAAATAAAACAATGTTCAATTTTGAATTTAAAAATCCGACTAAAATCATTTTTGGTAAAGGACAAATTGCAAGAATCGCTAAAGAGATACCCCCTCAGTCAAATATACTCCTATTATATGGTGGCGGCAGTATCAAGCAAAATGGCATCTATGAACAGGTCAAAACAGCGTTAAAAGATTTTAAGGTCATAGAATTTGGTGGCATTCCCGCCAACCCCGAATATGCCGTTTTGATGGACGCTTTGAAGGTCATTAAAACACAAAACATCACCTATTTGCTTGCTGTGGGCGGCGGTTCGGTCATTGATGGCACAAAGTTTTTGTCATCTGCGGCTTTGTACGAAGGCGACAATCCGTGGGATATTTTGAAGAAAAATATACGGACTGAAAAAGGTATGCCTTTCGGAACGGTGCTCACATTGCCCGCAACGGGTTCTGAAATGAATTCAGGGTCGGTCATCACACGCGCGGAAACGCAAGAGAAATTGGCTATGGGTGGATCCGGTTTGTTCCCTCAATTTTCGATTTTAGACCCCGAAGTTGTTAAATCTATTCCACAACGGCAGTTGGCAAATGGTATTACTGATGCGTTTACCCACGTTTTGGAGCAATATATGACGTATCCGATTGGCGCAATTTTACAAGACCATTTTTCTGAAAGCATCATGCAATCTTTGATAGAAGTTGCGCCACGTATTATGAAAGACCCTTCGGACTATACGGCTGCGGCTAATTTCATGTGGAGTTGCACGATGGCACTCAATGGCTTGATTCAAAAAGGTGTGCCTAACGATTGGGCGGTTCATGCGATGGGACATGAATTGACGGCTATGTACGGTATTGACCACGCCAGAACGTTGAGTATCATCGCACCGAGCCACTATAAGTACAATTTTGAAGCAAAAAAAGAGAAATTGGCGCAATATGCTGAACGGATTTGGGGCATTACTGAGGGGGGCGTTGACGAAAAAGCGCAAGCCGCTATTGAGAAAACCGAAGCCTTTTTTCATTCTCTTAATATTCAAACAAAACTGTCTGAGTACACTGCAGACTTCGAGGGTACGGCTGAAAAAATCGCCCAACGTTTCACAGAACGAGGTTGGTTGGGTTTAGGCGAACATAAAAATTTAAAACCCGCTGATGTGGAGAAGATTGTCACCATGAGTTATTAACCTATTCATACAGCAAAGTTTTTTGAACCAAAAGTGAAAAATATTATCTCAATTGGTTTTAAAAGTGTAACTTTGCGGGCGTTTTTCGATAGTATTTTATATAACTCATTGAAAAACAATTAGTTTTCTATTTTTTTAACAAAAGTTCAATAATTTCTACATGCCTACTATTAACCAGCTTGTACGTAAAGGCAGAGAGGTCATCGTCGAAAAAAGTAAAACACGCGCACTTAAAGCATGTCCACAACGTCGTGGGGTGTGTACACGTGTTTACACGACAACGCCTAAGAAGCCGAACTCGGCACTCCGCAAGGTTGCAAAAGTTCGTTTAACAACGCAAATGGAAGTAATTTGCTACATCCCAGGTGAGGGTCACAACTTGCAGGAACACTCAATCGTACTTGTACGTGGTGGTCGAGTAAAAGACTTACCGGGTGTTCGTTACACCATTGTTCGTGGCGCACTCGACACTCAAGGCGTTAAAAACCGTAAGAAGAGCCGCTCTAAATACGGTGCGAAACGTCCTAAGCCAGGCGCAGCTGCTGCTGCACCAGCAAAAGGTAAAAAGTAATAATGTTTATTGATTAATGGTTATTGTTTATTGATTAATAGACAATAAGCAATCAACAATAAGCAATATTAAAAGCCTTTACGTCAAACAAAAGCTGAACACTTTGGAGAAGTGGCTGCAAAAAGCTGGGCAGCCTGCGAGGGTTTAAGGAAAGTCCCCCCTCAGTATCCATCGGTTCCAAAATTTCCTAACTTATTGGTCATTATTGTTTTACAAATAGCTAAAAACAGATGACTGATTAATTTTTTTAAAAGAAATGAGAAAAAGGAAGCCGAAGATTCGGGTGATAGCACCCGACCCACGCTACAACGATCCCACTGTGACGCAATTCGTCAACAACATGATGTGGGAAGGCAAGAAAACGGTCTCTTTCACTATTTTCTATGATGCACTCGACATCATCAAAGAAAAAACAGGTGAAAGTGAGTACAACATTTTCAAAAAAGCATTACAAAATGCGATGCCACAAGTGGAAGTGCGTAGCCGCCGTATTGGTGGTGCAACGTTCCAAATTCCAACAGAAATTCGTCCAAAGCGTAAAGTTTCGATTGGTATGAAGTGGCTCATCCGTTTCGCCCGTAACCGTAGTGGTAAAGGCATGGCGGACAAACTCGCTAACGAGTTATTGGCAGCCAGCAAAAATGAAGGTGCATCTATCAAACGGAAAGAAGAAGTTCACCGTATGGCAGAAGCAAACCGCGCATTTGCTCACTTCCGCGCT
Organism: Saprospiraceae bacterium; assembly: GCA_043772905.1. Classification (GTDB taxonomy): domain Bacteria; phylum Bacteroidota; class Bacteroidia; order Chitinophagales; family Saprospiraceae; genus JAAFJT01. Next base: position 78,962 of record JAYVFS010000193.1, read on the forward strand.
TAATCGAAAGATTATTTTTATAAAAAAAATCCTTCGCAGGTTTACCTGTGAGGGATTTTTAGTTTTTATCGTATATACGAATCTAATAATTTTTTCAAATAGCTATTTTCATTCTGCAATTGTTCTATAACCTTATCATAAAGTTCTTTTTCTATTTTACTTGTTGGCACTATAAATCTATTAGTGTTTTGGTCTTTGTTATCTGTAATATTAGATAACATCTGTCTTTCATCAAAATCAACTAATCGAGACACATCTACTTTGAGGATTAAAGCGATACGGGAAAGGGTAGAATAAGTCAGGTCGGTTTCTCCACGTTCAATTTTACTAAAAGCATTTTGAGAAATGCCCAGTTTTGCAGCTACATAATCTTGGGTCAAGTCTTGTAAATCACGAAGTTTGCGAATTTTAGTTCCAATGGTCATTGTTTTGTTATTTGAAGTTTTAAAAAGATTTTTTTGGTTTTAAAATATAGCTTAAAGTGTAATAATTTACCATACTTAAAGCTATGATTTATAGCCACGGAAATAAGTTATTTTGTTTGAATACTATGAGTTTTGTGAGAAATAAATTTTATTTTTCACTTTTAAAAATTCATAAACAATGAAAAAAGTAGCCTTATTTTTTGCCTTTGTGGTAATTGCTTTATTTTTTGCTTGTCAAAAAGACATTTCCGAGATTGTCAAAGTACCCGTCAGTAAACAAAATTTTATGAATGTCAACAAAGCAAAAGAATGGTTCGATGAAACTGAACCCAAAACGGTTTGGACAAAAACGGAAAAACAAGAACACTACGTGCCACAATGGGATTTAGCCCTTCAATTGAACGGTGCAGTTGAGGTACCTGTTTTGTTAGAGGATAAAATTATCAGACCCACTATCAATGTAGATAATCCAAAACTACATGGTGTTACTCGATTGTTAATTGCCCGTTTAGATGGTCACTCAATTGATGCCGCTATTATCAAATACTTCCCTTCTGAAAAGTTTGTTGGAAATATTGAAGAAATCAACCGCGATAATTTTAGGGAAAAGAAATTTGATGGTATGATAAAATTAGAAAATTTTGACTTTACTGACCAAAAGGTTGTATTGATTGAAAATGGCGAATTGAAGTATTTCATGGGTAAAAATCTTAAACATGATCCTAACAAGGAGGATTATACGGTTTGTTTTCCTGCTCAGGTTTGTCAATCAGTGAGCGTACCTTCTGCAGGATATTATGGACCAACAACATGCTCTTTTGATGGAAGTTATTATTGTGTTATAGTACCCACAGATTATAATAACAATGTAAATACGAATACATCGAGTACTTCAGGGAATGCCACTGGTATCAATATGTCTGGTGCGGGTATTTTAGGAGGAGGTACTATTACACCAATACAGAAACTTTGTGCAGAAGCATTACCTGAATTAAAAACATTAGAATCAATTTTTGGGGGCTATACGCAAACATCAGGATTAATAAATGTTAATATTGAATTGAAAAGACAACCATTAGTGGGGGGAACTTTTAATCTTAATTTTCCTTATTTAACTTTTCATATTTCTCGAGGTGTGGATCCTTTTCCTGCTCCTATTCCTAATGCTAACACAATGATAGCAAATGCTTTTAATCAAGCAATAACGGATACTCAAAAAGATATTATGTTATTCAACGAGCCAATAATAACTTCTAAGGAAGATACTCAAAGTAGATTTTTGTTATATCTTAATGATTATTTAACAAATAACTTAGGACATATATCCCAAGCCCAAGTTTTGGATTTAAATCCTAATGCCCTGTTTATAGCGTTTGGAGGATCTCCTATGACACCTTTATCAAGTGTACAAACCCAAGACACGAGTATACCGAACGCTCCCTGTAAAAAATAAAAATCTATTGTTATAGATTTAATTTACTACTAACTTTGGAAATCTATATTACTAATGAAACTGTATTGTTAATGAAAAAGATTTCCGAAGTTACTATAATTTATTATTTTTGAATTGAACCTTGTTTTGCATATAGAATTAGAGGTAGTGAGGTTCGTCTTAATATTAACAGGATATTTTTCATTATTATTAAAATTATAAAAACTTTGTTTATTATGAAGAAAATTAGTTTTAAAACCATGTTGTTCTTTTTATTATTGTTGGGATATGACGAAGTTTTATCGCAGAGAAAAAGCCTGCCAATGGATCAGTTTGCAGAAAAGCTAATTAAGGATTCCTTACGTGCAATTCTTTACAGAGTAGAAGTAGGAGAATTAAATTATACAACGGAAGGTGTGTCAAGCTTCGATTTAGGAGAACAATTCATTTACACAGGCGATTTAATTAATGCTGTTGCAATATTAACAAATATGAGTATTGCAAGAGTAAAAGCATTGGGCAAAATACCCGATAAGCATATCAGCTACTGGGGCGAGCGATTTAATTCTGATATGGAAGGCATTGGTAGAACTGTTGTAAAACCTAAAAAAATAAAAACATCAGAACAGGAAGCTCTTGCTTCAACAATCAACAATGTGACAAAATCCAAAAATCAAGAAGACCCTGCATACACTCTTATATTAAGTGTTTTAAAAATCACTTATGGTTTTTCAGTCTCAGACATAGAAGAAAGTTGCGAAGTATGGGTAGCAAAAGTAATTAATGAAGAAAAACTTGCAACATGCGTTAAAAATATTCCTCATTCTGTCTCAGGGTCTGGCACAATAGATAAAGATGGTAAACACTATTTCGAACTTACTTCTTATTATTTATCATCAATTTGGAAGTTAATTGAAGCTGATTCAAAACATATTGTATATGCCGAGATAGACGATACACGACGATTTGATATGCTCATTGAATACAACAAACTGAATGATTTTGATGCCGCTAATGAAGCATTAGCACCTTTCGGTTTACGTCTTTTTAAAGAAAAACGCTTAGAAAAACTGAAATTAGTAGAGTTTCACGATTAATAAATGTGCAAAACCACCCCCGCAGTATAAAAAGCAAAAGTCCGTTTTGTTATTTTCATAGAATGACTTAACTTTGAATGAATATGACTACCATTAGATTTCATTCAATAATAAAAAGATAATGACGACGCTACTTGAAATACCTTTACGAGACGTGTCTTCGTCCACAATTCATGATTTACAATCTAAATATCCAAGTGCTACGCTTAGGGTTGAGGTTGAGCTTAGTCAAAATAATAGCGTGATGGATGAAGCCCAATTCTGGCAAATTATTGATTTATTTGATTGGAGAACACTTGATAGCGAAGCCATTTTAGCCCCTGCTGTTGAGGCTTTGAGCCAATTTTCAAAAGAAAATATTCATGCTTTTCACGATATTTTAAATAAAAAACTGTATGCCTTAGATGGTCGTCGCTTCGCTGAACAATTAGGCAGCAATCGGTATGCACCAGATGAAAATAAATATTTTTCAGCCGATAGTTTTCTTTATAGCCGTTGTTGTGTTGTTGCTAATGGACAGGTTTTTTATCAAAAAGTGCTTGAAAATCCTACAAAAATGCCGAAAGAATATACATTTGAATCTTTGATTTATTTACCTCGAAAAGCATGGCAACATAAAACAAACCAAGACAATTATAGTTATTTTCCTGAAATATGGCATGAGACATTCAGCAACCCAGAAGGTTGGGAAGGTCTTGTTCTACTCAAAGACCGACTCATTAATATGCTATGAAACTTCACGCCAATTCGCATGAAAACGATGCGGACCATCATCTTTACGAAATTTTTGATGTAGAGAGAAACAGCACCTTTAAATTTGGTATTTGTGGCAAATCGTTCAATGCAGACGGTTCGTCGCCTCGTGCGAATGAGCAAGTAGGACTGTATAACAGAGTTGTAGGAATGAATCGTTTTTTTGCAAAGGTTATAGTCGTCGGCATCTCTGGCCGGAAGCAAGCCGAAATCCTTGAAGCTGAATATGTTGCAGCATTTCGAGAAGAGAATGGACATAATCCAGTAGGAAATTTATAAAGTCCTTTCGACGAAAAGCACCCCCTCAGTATAAAAAACAAAAAGGGCAAAGGCACGCTTAGTGTCTTTACCCCCAACTTTATGCCATGAAAAAGCTTTGCCTTACAAAAATAGTGATTTGTTAAGAGTCATGTTGAGATTCAGCGATTTTTTTTTTGTAAAAAAATGCACCTCAATAAAATGACACAAAAAAATCACTCTGTTACGCCTTGCACAAGTAATGAAACTTCATTACGGAGTACTTCAATAAAGCCTTTTTCGATAGAAAAATTAACTTTTCCACCGTCAGCTTTTGTTATCGCCACTTTGCCTTTTGACAAAGATGAAACGATTGCAGCGTGATTTTTCAAAACCTGAAATTCTCCGCCAGTGCCAGGCACTTTGACGGATGTGATTTCACCATTGAAAATCTCTTTATCGGGAGTTAGAACCGTTATATTCATTCTCTTTATGATTAGAATGATAAATGATAAATGATGAATGATGAATTTACTGAGGGGGTAAAAATTCATCATTCATCATTCATCATTCATCATTAGATTAAGCTGCTTCCGCAAGCATTTTTTTACCTTTTGCAATTGCATCGTCAATAGAACCAACAAGGTTGAAGG
>JAYVFS010000194.1:0-33547 GCA_043772905.1 Saprospiraceae bacterium
TGGATAATGGATAATGGATAATTTAGGTTATTATCCATTATCCATTATCCACTATCCACTATCCATTATTCATTATTACGTTTTTACCTAAAAAAATAAAAAACGCACTATTTAATAATGAAAAAATACATATTCCTTTTGTTTTGTGCTTTCTTTTTGACCAAAACGACTTTTGCGCAGCAAGTAACTAGTGTAGATACCTCCATCATTAATTCAGAACTAAGAAAACGTGGATTGAGCGAAGAAGAAGTACGTCAACGTCTTGAAGAAAAGGGTATTGATATTGACAATATTCGCCCGCAAGACCTGCCGCGTGTTCAAAAGCAAATCGAAGAGATTGTGGCTGAATTAGAGAAAGAGAAACAGCAAAAGTTAGATACGGAAACGGCAAAAAACGATAAACTGGATGAGTCTGATAAAGTGATAAAAAATGAAAGGAAAGTATTAGATATTGATGATGATTCGATTCCTGCTAAACGGGTGAAGCCCCTTGATCAAAAGAAAAAAATAGAGGAAGATGATATTGACGACCCTAAAATTTCCCGAAAAAAAGCCATAGAATTGGCAAAAGAAGCGATAAGAGACAGTGTCAGAAGGGCGAAAGGTATTACGATTGAAGAGGCTTTCGGTTTGAAAGTGCCTTCAAAAATTACAATGAAAGACACTAGTGAACCGATGATGGTGTATGGTCATCAAGTTTTTCAAGATGGGAAATTAGGTTTTATTAAAGACAAAGACTTTAAAGCACCCGATTCGTATGTTTTGTCGAGTGGCGATAAAGTGACCATTAGTATCTCCGGTGTGGCTTATTTCAACCAAACTTTTACGATAAATACTGAGGGGTATATTCAGCCCGATAGAATGCCTCGCGTCTTTCTAAAAGGGTTGCCTTTGAGCGTTGCCAGACGCAATTTGCAATCGAGTTTTCAACGGTTTTATCCATTTTCCCCTGGTGACTTCTTGGTTTCGGTCAATGCAACACGTATAGTTGCGGTCAATATTGTCGGAGAAGTATTCAGTCCGGGTAGTTATACTATTTCAGCGGGCAATTCGGCTTTTAACGCCCTCATTGCTGCGGGTGGACCAACAAATATTGGTAGTGTGCGTAATATCAGACTCATTCGTGCAGGGTCAAATGAGAAGAAGCGTCTCGATGTTTATGAGTTTATGATAGACCCCTCAGTAGCGCGTGATTTTTCACTGTTTGACCATGATTATATCAGCGTGCCTTTTGCCGAACGCATTGTCTCAATCGCGGGTGCCGTTCGTCGTCCTATGAAATATGAATTAATTGGCGACGAAAACTTAATGAAAGCCCTGACTTATGCAGGCGGTTTGGCAGAAAATGCGGTTCAATCGACATTGCAAGTTCGTCGTTTCGTCAATGATAGAGAGAAAATTATTGATGTCAACTACAAAGACCTGATAGGTAGAGGCGGCGATTTTGAGTTACTCAATGGCGACTCAGTGGTTGTTAAAGCAATTCCAACTATTTTTGAAAACTTTGCAAACGTGGTTGGCGCAGTTGATTTGCCTGGAAAATATGAGATTACGGAAGGCATGACTGTCAAAGACGTGTTATCGAAAGCTGTTTTGAAAAAAGAAGCCCGTACAGACATCGCTTATTTGCAAAGGACAAACCCCGACCAAACATTGCAATTGAAACTCCTTAATATTGACGACATACTGAAAAACCCTAATGCGCCGTCCAATCTTAAACTTCAAGCCAAAGACCGTTTACTCATATACACGACAGAGAGGTTCATGACCAAAGACTCCGTTTTTGTGACTGGCGCAGTTAAAACACCTTTGCGGTTTCCTTTCGACCCTTCTAAAACGATTCGTATCAGTGACATCGTCAACTTGGCAGGTGGATTAAGACCTGACGCAACGGACTTTGCTTATATCGTTCGGCGAGACCCTAATAATGTAAAATTGGTTGAATACAAGCGTATAGAACTGAAAAAAGCATTAGAAAGCGTCAATTCTGATGAAAATGTCTTTATGCAAGCCAATGACGAACTGCGGATACAGTCACGAGTGACTTATGTTGATGAAGCCTATGTTCGTATTTCAGGTGCTGTACGTATTCCAGGTGAGTATAAATGGGACGAAACATTGACGCTACGTGATGTATTAACGCTTTCAGGTGGTTTGAAACTTGAAGCGGCTGCCAATAGGGTAGATGTGTCACGTGTACAACTCAATGGTAATGATGAGGTAAGAACAGTTGTTGCGACCGTTGAAGTTGATAAAAATCTCAGTTTCGGCAACCAAGCGGCGGCTAATTTTCCCCTTCAACCGTATGACCAAATTGTCATTAGAAGCATCCCTGAATTTGGTTTTCAAAAAATGGTGAATATCACAGGCGAAGTCAAATACCCGGGTCAGTATGCTTTGATTGACAAAAACGAACGTTTGATGAATGTTATTCAACGAGCGGGTGGTTTATCTACCGAAGCTTTTCCTTCGGGTGCAACTTTATATCGGAATCAAGACAATATTGGTTACGTTATAGTTAAGTTGGAGGATGCGATAAAAAATCAAACTTCCTATCACAATATCATCTTAAAAGAGGGCGACAATATTGATATTCCAAAAAACAAAGACATTGTAACGATTCGTGGAGCGACGCAAATGGTTGATTTGTATCCCGATAAAATTCTCGCAGCAGGTAAAATTAATGTTGCTTTTCAGGGCAATAAATCAGCTTGGTATTATGTGGACAATTATGCCGCTGGTGTCGGTAAAGAAGGACGCAAGCGTTTGATTTCTGTTGAACATCCAAACGGGCAAATCCAAAGGACAAAAGATTTCTTGTTGTTTAAAATTTATCCCAAAGTTCAAAAAGGAAGTATTATTTCGGTTGGATATGCCGAAAAGAAAAAAGAGACCATCAAAAGTGATAAAAAAGAAGTGGATTGGGGTAAAGTATTAGCCGACTCGATTGCTCAAGCGACTGCCTTGTTGTCATTTATTTTGTTGATTCAGAGGTTGAATTAATAATTTGTGATTAACGTTTTTTACTGAGGGGGCTTTTTTTTTGTGAAAAATAATGACCGAAGGCTGATTTAACCGTCTACAATACAATGGGTCATTGATTTAAGTCAATTAAAATAAAAAACAGGGCAGAAATGTTTTTTGAATTGGGTATTTAATTTAACTTTACAGGAATCTGCTAACAAATACTTTTAGAATCTTCACAAAAATTAAAAACTAAATTATGATTATTCTTTACGTCGTCGCTATCGCCTTTACAATTGGTACTCTTTTTAATTTGGTCACTTCGCCTTCTAAAAATCGTCGTTATTATTAACAGAATGATTTTTTTCGAATACGATTAACACAGCCCTAAAAATGCCTGATGACATTTTTAGGGCTGTTTCGTTTTTCTAATCTTAATCTAAACCTTATCCCTTTTAGGCTGTTCAACCAATGCAAGGATTTTCCTATCTTTGCGCAAGAAATTTCAATAAATGAGTATGACACCTTTGAAAAGACAAGTTGACGTTCTGTTACCGACCGATTGGGGTAATTTTCGAATGATTGCCTATGCCCGAAGCTCAAATGACAAAGCACCCCATTTAGCTATGGTTCACGAAAGTTTCAACCCTTTAAACGAGCCAACCCTCGTACGTATTCACTCTGAATGTATGACGGGCGATGTATTTCATTCTAACCGTTGTGATTGTGGCGAACAATTGGATTATGCGATGCGCTTAGCAGCTGAACGTGGTGGTGTGGTCATATATCTAAGACAAGAAGGGCGTGGCATCGGTCTCCTCAATAAGTTAAAAGCCTATAATTTGCAAGACAAAGGATTTAATACACTTGAAGCCAATTTACATTTAGGGTTTGAAGGCGATGAGCGTCAATACGACGATGCGGTTGCCATTCTTCAAAGTTTGGATATAAAAAACGTTGCTTTACTAACAAACAATCCGTTGAAAGTCAATTATTTAGAAAAAGGTGGAATCAAGGTTGTCGAACGTTTACCCATCCTCATTGCGCCCAGAGAAGAAAACGCTTTTTATCTGAAAACCAAGCAAAATGCTATGGGGCATCTACTAAATTTGTGATGGGTTATTAGTTATTGGGGATTGGTTGTTAGTGATTGGTTACTCGTCCAAAACAAATAACCAATCCCCAATCCCCAACGCCTAAACAGCGTAACGTCTCTTCCTGCGCCACATGAACAGCATGCCAAACAACCCAATCAAAACCAGCGGTAATAGAATATTGACCAACCGAATACCCGTCGCGTTCTCATCAGCCATTTCCTTATCCATCAAACGCAATTTTACTTCTTTACTCCTCGCTGCGATGATGCCTTTGTCATCGAGCATGTATTCAATCGTATTTTGCAAAAAATCTTTATTTGCAAATTTATAATTCACATAACGATTGTAGCCCAAAGGCAACATCGCATTTTGCTTGAAATCATATTCATTTCTAGCAATATCACCGTCTGCAACGATCAACATTTTCGTGTTTTTACTGAGGGGGGCATATTCTAAGCCCAATTGTTGCAAAATGGCGGTTTGTTCAGTCGTCACTCGATTTTCGTAAAGGCTTGTAAATGTGCCTTCGAGCATAACTGCCATCGGTTGAAAACCTTTGTTAAATTTCTCTGGTTCAGCACGGTAGCGCAGAATTTCAAAATTTAGTTTTGTCGGCGCAAATTGCGTCCGACTGGCTTTTGAAGAAATCAAAAGTGGTGTTTTTAAAATATCCGTTTTTGTCCGAATCGTATCAATGGAAGCAGGGAATTGCAACCAAACCAAATCAAGGCTTTTTGTTACAGGATGTTTGTTATTCGGCGAGGCCAAAGGGTAGTAGTACCAATCGAACATATCCATTTGTGGCGCATTGCCATTGGCACCGACTTTCAAAGGTATTTTAGCACAGCGCATATCTAAAACCAAATTTGGATTGATACGAACGCCATACTTAAATAATTGGTCTTCAATATTTAATGGATAATCAACAGGTATCATTTCACCTGTTTTGTGCATGCCCGCAAGGTCGGCATCGAGGCGGTCAATAAGCCAAATCACTTTGCCGCCTTCCATGATGTATTGGTCAATCTGAAATTTTTGCTTTTCTGAAAACGCAGTTTTGGGTTTAGCAATCACTAAAACATCCACCCGATTGAAGGAATCTTTGAACGGAATCATCGTAATACTATCCAAATTCAAGCGCCCTGTTCTGTAAAAGGCATTCAAAGTTTGTTCTAAATCCGCCGTTTCCTCTTTTTTCAATTCATCATGCCCCTCAGTAAAAAGGATAAAAGGCTTATGATTTTCCATCAATTTCTGAATTGCATTGGACAATTTATACTCCAAAAGAGCAATAGAATTGTTCAATGACATTTCAGGATTCATGCCCGGCACATCGTTTTCTAAAAGTTTAACAACCACATCATTGCCATGATAATTGAGAATAGCGTAAGGGAAAATGTATTGTTCGGTCTTTTCTTTGTCGTCCACAACCCGCAAACGCATCGGTACAAGTCCTTCTTTTGCCATTTCCTCATAGCGTTTTTTCTTTTCGTCAGGATTGCCAATGACTGAGGGGTCTTCAAATTTATATTCGACAGTGCTGTTGATTTTATGAAAATCTTCAAGCATCTCGCGCGTCGAAGATTGCAGACGTTTGAATCCTGCTGGAAATTTACCATCGAGCAAAACGCGCACTAAAATAGGGTCTTTGACCGATTTCAAGAGCCGCTTTGTCGGTTCAGTGACCGTAAAACGCCCTTCTTCCGTCAAGTCAATATGCGTATTAAATGTATTGGCGATGATGTTGACAACGATGAGAATAATGGCAACCAAAAGAAGCGTAATGAGTGATTGCGAACGGTTCGATTTGAATTTTTTAAACATAGAACTTATGAAAATTATGAAAACGACATTAGGGAACGCCAAAATAAGAACGTTTTTTTCATTCTATATGTAAAGAAAGAATGAAAAAAACTACTTTGTTTTTTAGACTGTATTAAGGATGTTAAACGGTACTTCGATACACTTTATTCTAAAAGTTGATGAGTTTACCTTGAAGATTAGTATTTTTAACTGTTTCTAAAATCGACTTTTATCTGGATGTTGTCGGGTATCAAAAAAATTACTTATTACAAGCGTTTTACCTACTACACGATACATCATTTGAATGTTTTTTGACACATTTATTTTTCTAACAGTTTTAGCTTTCATGGATGGACGACCGATATATGGATGTTCTTTCAGTCTTTCAATTTTCTCATCAACGCTGTTAACGAATTGTTGAGCCATTCTTATAGAAGCATTTTCTTCTAAAAAATTAGCAATATCACTGAAAGCACGTTCGGCTGTTTTAGTGAAAATTACTTTTTGAACCATTTGGCATATTTTTTCTTAATATCAGAATAATCAACCCAATTCTCTGGGTTTTTACTTTCCTCTAACGAATGAACCAATTGTTGTTGCTGTAAAGGCGATAAATCGTCCCACCAATCAGCTTCTGGTTTATCCACAACTTCTTGAATTTTTTCATAAAATTGGACAATTTTATCTTCGCTTTGAGTTTGAGCTAAGATGCTTATCATCTCTATTTTCATTTCTGCAACATTCATATTTGAGATTTTATTAAAAGTTAAGAATCTTTGTACAAAAGTATCTATTTTTTCAAAAACGAACTATTAATTGATTAAAATGCCTTACAAATCAGCTTTTGTAAGGCATTTTACCAGAGTGCAATGGCATAAATCACCCCCTTCCCACAAAAATAAAGTAAAGAAACAACACCAAAAGTATTGTTCCGATGATTAATACAATAAAAAACTTTTTAGCATCTTTCGTGTCTCTTGCTTGTTGTGCTTTACTCGGTTCTTTTGTCGCGCGTTTAGAGCTGTTAGATGGTGTGTTGTAACTCCGTGTTTTCCTTTTTGTCATGACTGTTGATTTTAATTGGTAAAAGTATAAATTTGAATACAGTTTCAAGGATACAAAATACGGTTTTTTTACGAATATTTTATCTAATTGTAGTTTATTTGCACCGTTTTAAGGCAAATCTTAATAGAAATCAGTATGGCAAGCAGCATCACAAAAAAGGGTTTAACAGAACTCCCTATGGTCTCATATCAAGAAATCAGAGACGAACTGAAAACAGGCGACTTGTTCTTCGGTTCGGGCAGCTATTTTTTCTCAGGCATTATACAACGTTTGACCAAAAGTACATGGAGTCACGTGGCGATTATTTACAAAGATGAGGAGTTGCAACGGGTTTTAGTCCTTGAAGCAGAACCTTTTTATGGTGTCAGAATGATTCCATTGTCCAAATATTTATACGATTATAAAGGCAAAATGAAGTCTTACAAAGGTCAAATCGCTTTAGCGAATTTATTGATACCCCTCAGTAAACAAGACCTAAACAACGGTATCAGCTTCGGTTTAGACGAACTGACACGACCTTATGACAACTATGAAATCATTCGCATTATGATTCGCATATTCTTTAAAATCACTAAGCGGCGTAATAATCGTGATTATATTTGCAGCGAATTTGTCCGCGATATTTTAGCCCAATCCAATGTCGTTATGCCTTATAATGACACGTATATCAGTCCAGACAATGTTTGGCAAGACAATCGAGTGGTTATGAAATGTCGGATTCTGTAAATCTTTATTAATGATTCTTTTTAGGCCACAGATTGAACTGATACGACTGGTTTTCACTGATTTCTTTTCTGTTAAAATCAAAAAAGAAATCAGTGAAAACCAGTCGTATCAGTTCAATCTGTGGCCTAAAAACTTAACTTTTATCATGCAAGAACAAATCAACTATCAAGACCTCCTTTTCTCAAATGAACAAGTAGAAGCCTTGTGCGAACAGCATTATGGCATCATCGGAAAAGCCCAAAAACAAGTTGGCGAAATTGATTTTAACTATAAAGTTAAAACAGAAAATGGAGACAATTATATCCTGAAAATAAGCCGTCCTGATGTGTCAGAGACGAATTTTGATTTTCAACAAAAGCTGTTACTTCATATCAACAGTAAAAATCCTGATTTTTTATATCCCAAAATTGTCAAAACGAAAACAGGCGAAAATGACATCGTTTTGCTTGATAATTATAATAAAACACGAAAAATACGTTTTTTAAAATGGGTTTCGGGACGATTAATGTCAACTGTTAATCCTCAATTAGACGATTTAAGATTCAGTTTGGGAGAAAAATGTGGTGCAATTACACAGGTTTTAAACGATTTTACGCACCCTCATGCAACGCGTTTTTTTCAATGGGACATCGCACAAGTGAATTGGATAAAAGAACATTTAAGTTTGTTTAATCACAAACAAAGAACGTGTTTGACTTTTTATTTAAATCAATTTGTTGATTTTGAAAAAGAGTATAAGTCACTCAGAAAGTCCGTCATTCACAACGATGCCAATGACAATAATATCATTGTCAGTGATGATTTAGTCACCCCCTCAGTATTGGCAGTCATAGATTATGGCGATGCGGTTTATACGCAAACCATCAACGATTTAGCGGTCGCTTTGGCTTATGCGATTATGGGACAGCCCGACCCTTTGGCGGCTGCCTTGCCTTTGGTGGCGGGTTATCACAGCAAATTCCCTTTGGAAGAGTCTGAATTGTCGATGCTTTATACCTTAACGGCTTTGCGTTTGGCAATCAGCGTGACAAAATCTGCTATCAATAAAATTGAAGAACCTGACAATGAATACCTATTAATCAGTGAAAAACCCGCTTGGGATGTGTTGTTTAAATTGAAAACAATACCCCCCCCCTATGCGCACTTTTCTTTCCGTTCGGCGTGTGGTTTTACGCCTGTGCCGCAACAAAAAGCCTTTGAAGAATGGGCAGCAACGCAACAACTAAGTGTCCATGATTTATTGCCAACGCTTTCATTTTCAAGTGTTTATAATGTGGATTTAAGCATCGGCAGTTTGTTTTTGGGCAATTATTCTGAATATAAAAATACAGCCGTTTTTACCTCTAAAATCAATCAACTGCAAGCGGAAAACCCCGATGTTTTGTTGGCAGGAGGCTATTTAGAAGCACGTCCTTTTTATGCGACAAAAGCATTTGAAAAAGAAGGTAACAACGGTTATGAATACCGAACGATGCACTTAGGCGTTGATTTTTGGCATCAAGAAAAAACGCCTGTTTATACCCTTTTTGATGGTGAAGTCGTTTCGTCTGTTTTTAACACAGCCGACAAAGACTATGGTGGGATGTTGATTTTGAAGCATAAATACGATAAAAAAGGCGTTTTTTATACACTTTATGGTCATTTGAGCAAACGCAGCGTCGAAAATGCCCCCCTCAGTAAAAAGTTTAAAAAAGGTAAAAAGATAGGCGAATTGGGCAAACCGTCCGAAAATGGTAATTGGACACCTCACCTACATTTTCAAATTATTTTGGATTTGATGGGTTTTGAAAACAATTTCAATGGCGTGGCTTCACCGAATACGATAAACGTGTGGTCGTCTATTTCGCCTGACCCAAATGTGTTGTTTAAAAATGAACAACTTCTACCAAAGCAAAAAGCAACGCATGAAGCATTATTGGCTTTCAGAAAACAACATTTGGGCAAAAGCCTTAGTATTTCTTACGAAAAACCTTTGAAAATAGAACGAGGCGAGCGGCAATATTTGATTGACGACACAGGCAGGCGTTATTTGGACACCGTTAATAATGTGCCGCATGTTGGACATGAACACCCCTCAGTAGTCAAGGCTGGACAGCAACAAATGGCGGTTTTGAACACCAATACACGTTATTTACACGACAATATTCTCGATTTTTCTAAGGAATTGGCAACTACTTTGCCCAAAGAGTTGTCTATTATACATTTGGTCAACTCAGGCAGCGAAGCCAACGAACTGGCGTTACGTATGGCACAAGCTGTTACGGGACAGAAAGATATGATTGCGCTTGAAATCGGATATCATGGCAATACAAACGGCTGCATCAACATCAGTTCCTACAAATTTGATGGAAAAGGCGGTAAAGGCAAGCCTGAACACACACATATTGTTCCTTTACCCGATAGTTTTAGAGGTCTTTATCAAGGCGATAAAAGCGAAACAGGCGCACGTTATGCGGCTCATGTGGACGAAGCGATTGACAATATCAAGGCAAAAGGTCGAGGTGTTGCCGCTTTTATTGCTGAAAGTATCGTCAGTTGTGGCGGACAAATTGATTTGCCTGACAATTATTTGAAAATGGCTTATGCCGCTGTCCGTAAAGCGGGTGGTGTTTGTATTGCAGACGAAGTGCAGGTCGGTTTTGGTCGAGTTGGCAAAAAGTTTTGGGGTTTTGAACTCCATGATGTTGTTCCCGACATCGTGACGATGGGCAAACCGATTGGCAACGGGCATCCTTTGGCGGCGGTCGCTTGTACGGAAGCGGTGGCGTTGGCTTTTGCGAATGGTATGGAATATTTCAACACTTTTGGCGGCAATCCCGTTTCATCAGCCATCGGTTTAGCGGTCTTAAAAGTGATAAAAGAAGAGCATTTACAAGAGAATGCCCTTGAAATGGGCTTGTATTTGAAGTCAGAATTGATTAAATTGCAAGCAGAATTTCCCATTATTGGTGATGTTCGTGGCGAAGGTTTGTTTTTAGGTTTTGAATTGGTCGAAAAAGGAAAAAATCCAGCCACAGCAAAAACCGCTTATTTGGCGAATCGGATGAAAACGCATGGTATCCTAATGAGTGTGGACGGGCCGCAAAACAATGTGATAAAAATAAAACCGCCGATGTGTTTTAGTAAAGACAATGCGGTAGATTTAATTCGTTATTTAAAGAAGATTTTGAGGGAGGATTTTATGAAATGATGACCCCCTCAGTAAAAACACGATAAAAACACATAAACATGATTTTTCAAAATAACAAAATTCAAAAATGGCTCAAAATAGGTGCAAGGGTATTCATAATCATGAATATCATTGCCTTTTTTCATGCCTATAAATTTACGCATTTTACGGATAGAGATATTGAAAGAACAGAAGATGTTAAACAACTTTCAATTGGAGGGAAGCTAAAAACAGTGTTTTTTGGCATGGACAACCCGAGACCTTGTACGAATCTATTTCCGCCGTGGGTTTATGAAACGGTGACGATTCAAAGCAATAAACGCCTTGAAGCGTGGTGGGTTAAGGCAGAAAGTGTGCTTCAAAAGGCTTCGGATAAAAGAGGAACGGTCATTTTCTTTCACAGTTTCAGCAGCGAAAAATCATCTATGTTGAATAGGGTAGAGGTTTTTTTGCAAATGGGTTATGATGTGTTGATGGTTGATTTTATGGGTTCGGGTGGTTCGGAAGGCAATCAATCAACGGTGGGCTTTTTTGAAGCGCAAGAGGTGAAGTCTTGCTTTGATTTTGTGAAACAAAAAGGCGAAAAGAATATTTATTTGTTCGGTACTTCTATGGGAGCCGTCGCAATTTTGAAGGCTGAACATGACTATCAGATGCAGCCCAAAGGTCTCCTTTTAGAATATCCGTTTGGGTCTATGTATGCCACGACTGCTAACAGATTTAATGCCATGAATCTCCCTGCTTTCCCAATGGCAGGACTTTTAGTGTTTTGGGGTGGCGTTGAAAATGGCTTTTGGGCATTTGGACACAATCCGACGGAATATGCGAAAGCCGTTACGTGCCCCGTGCTTTTGATGTATGGTCACCAAGATCCAACAGTGAGTGAAGCGGAAATAAGCGAAATTTTCACGAATTTACAAAGCACCCAAAAAACCATGAGTGTATATCCTGAAGCAGCACATGAGAGCTTTTTGGAAAAGTATCGCCCCGAATGGACGTATGATGTGGCTCTTTTCATGCAATTAACACGTTGATACTGAGGGGTGATTATTTAACAAATAATTGATTGTAAAATTTTTATAAAATCAGAAAACGGCTTAAAAATAATGGGTTTAAGCCGTTTCTATACTGAGAGGGCATCTTTTTACTCAAAAAATGGGATGCCCTTAATCGCATATTTCTTCATCCCTTCCTCATTTATTTCTACGCCAATGCCCGGTTTTTCTGAAACAGTGATGAAACTTTTATTGATCCATTCTCCTTCATACGTAATAATATCCTTGTACATCGGGTCGGTATGAAAGTACGATTGCCATTCCAATATTAAAAAATTAGGTACTGAAGCACAAACATGGGCAGAAGCCATTGCACCCAAAAATGAAGCGACCATGTGTGGCGCAAACGGCACATAATAAAGATTTGCCAGATTCGCAATGCGTTGTCCTTCACCCAAACCGCCCGCTTTTTGCAAGTCGGGCATGATAATATCCACAGCACCTATCTCTAAAAGTCTTCTGAAACCATGAGCGAGATAATGATTTTCACCCGCACAGATGGGCGTGCTGGTTGATTCGGTGATGAGTTTATAGGCTTCAACGTTTTCAGCAGGAATGGGTTCTTCTAACCACATCAATTTCAGTGGTTCTAAAAGTTTAGCAACGGCTTGACCTGTGGGCGCATCGTACCGCCCATGCATATCCACGCAAATATCAATATTGGGTCCGACGGCTTCACGTACAGCAGCAATTTGGTCATACATGCGTTGCAATTCCATCGGGCTTGCGGTCCAATTATAAGCATCATATTTATTCGGGTCATTGGCTTGATCTAAATCGAATTTTAAGGCATTAAAGCCCATTTTCGTAGCATTTAATGCAGCTTCTTTAAAATCCTTTGGTGTCGGCAAATTCCTTTGGTAGAGTGCCGTATCACAATAGACCCGAACTTTATCTCGAAATTTACCACCCAACAATTGATACACTGGCAAATTCAAGGCTTTTCCCGCCAAATCCCACAATGCTGTTTCAATTGCAGATAAAACGGCTACATACATACCCGATTGTGCCCCTTGAAAAAAACCTGACCGACGAATGTCTTCAAAAAGCCGATGCACATTCAAAGGGCTTTTACCTTTTATCCTTTGTTCAAAATTTTTCACAAGATGATAAGTGCCGGGTATGGCATCCACGCCTTCACCACAGCCCCAAATGTCTTGATTGGTATGGATTTTTACAAAAAGACTGCCTTTTACATAACCACACTTGATTTCTGTAATTTTCAAATCAGTTGGTGCTGACAGTTTAGGCGTTTTGTCTATGGCCGTTTCATAACCCCTTCCGAAGGTTGTAAAAGGAGAAAGGTTTGTTAATGCCGTTGCAATTGCTGCTTTTTTAAAGAAAGACCTTCTATTCGTTGGATTTGCCATTTTCGATTGTTTTTATGGATAAAAAGGTGAAAATACTGAGGGGGTAGAAATGGTGAATGGCGAATAATTCAACTATTTGATAGTCAATAACTTGCGTTATTCACCATTCATCATTTAAAAAGACTACCACGTTCTCGTTTTCAAATATTCCTGAATTTGCTCTTTTGGAACAGGCAGTTTGTCAATATGTGCATTGAGCCAATTCGAAAAATCTTTTTCTATGTCATCGCTCCATTTTGTATCAATTTGTCCGGGCGTGTATTTCTGTTCACGCAAACGTTCATGACCAAACATGTCGCGCAATCTGACGATTTCTGATGTTTTGACCACTTTTTCAACTAAATGAGGTGGTATAAAAATGACCCCGCCATCTCTGCCTAAAATAGCATCGCCGGGCATGACGGTTGCTTTGCCAATCCTTGTCGGTTGATTGATACCTATTAATGTCGTATTCAATTGCCCATCAGGATTATTGAGATGGTGAGAAGGATGATAACTTCGGAAAAACGACGTAAAAGAACCGATTTCTTTTAAACCGACAACATCTCGAACCGCACCGTCATAGACAATACCATTTCCCGTTTTGGCAAATATGGAATTGCCCAAATTGTCGCCAATTGTTGGACCATCTTCATGTGCGCCAAATTGATCGACGACATACACATCACGTTTGACGAGTATGTCAATGGGCCAAGCATTTTGTGATTTCACCCGACCGTCTTTTTCATGCCCTTTTTTGTCAATGACACGATGAATGTCGGGTCTGCCAGGCATAAAAATAGCCGTTACTGCTCTACCAACCAGAACGCTGTCTGGATTTATCATTTGCCAACCATCTTCATATTGGTGCTTGAAATTTTCATTTCGAAGTACCGCCCAAGCCTCTTCGTGCGTGACTAATTTTAAACGGTCAAGCAGATTGTCAGGTACTTTTGGGCGACCATCGGCAAAACGTTCTCCTTTCCATTCAGGTGTTAGAAAAATAAGTTCTTCTTTTGATATTTGTTGACTTTTTGCTTGGAAACAAAAAGCCATAATGCTAAAAACAATCAACCCATATTTCAGTTTTGACATTGAGTGCAATTTTTTTTTTGATGAATAAATACTCTTAAAACTACCCCCCTCAGTATTATGCAACTTCGACTACTTCCATTTCTTCTTTTTTAGGTAAACGGCTGTGCCACCAACTGGCAAGTATGGAACCCGTAATATTCATAACTGGTCCAAAAACAGCAGCAGCTAAGCCTAAAGTCGCTATTTTTCCCATTTCTTTGGCAATCCCTGAAGCCAATCCGCCATTTTGCATGCCGACTTCAATAGCAATAGTGCGGCAATCGCTTTCCGGTAATTTGAATAAACGACCTGACCAATAGCCCAAAAAATAGCCGAAAAGATTGTGAATCAAAACAATACCTATCAAGGCGGGACCAATTTTTACTAAATTTTCTCTTCCTGCAGCAGTGATTATAACCAATATAGTTGCAATGCCAAGCATCGAAACAATGGGCATAGCATCGTCAACCCATTTGGATTTACCACGTAAAAGTTTATTGAAAAGCAGTCCCGCACCAATTGGGATGATGATCATTTTAGAAATATCCCACATCATTTTATATACATCAATTTCTATCAATGCACCCGCTAAAACTTTCATCAACATAGGTGTAACGACTGGGGCTATTAAAGTCGTTATGGAGGTGATAGTGATGGACAAAGCTAAGTTTGCTTTTGCTAAATAAGCCATGACATTAGATGCCAAACCGCTTGGTGAACAACCTATTAAAACAATGCCCGCCGCTATTTCAGGCTCGAAATTGGTTGAAGATGCGAGCGTGAATCCGAGCAAAGGCATGATGATAAATTGACTAAAAACGCCAATAACAACGCCTTTTGGTGTTTTGACAACAGTTGCAAAATCACTTAAACTCATGGAAGTGCCCATGCCAAACATGATGATTTGTATCAAAGGAATGATTAACCCACTTAATTTATAACCGCCCCATTCTAAGAAATACTGGGGGTAATACATCGCCATAGAAACAGCAGCGAAAATGAATACTGTAAATGAAATGGTTTTCAGAAACGGATGGCTTCTGAATGCCAAAGCAAGGCTTGCAAAAAAGAGCATGAGCAAGCCGCCCGCCCAATTGTGTTGTTGATTCATTGTTGAGCCGACATACAATAAAATCAAAACAGCCGCTATACTGTAAAAAAGAGTTTCAGGTTTCCGTTTGAACATATTCGAATAAATATTTGAATGTGAATAAGTTACACGTATGGATACTTTTCAAAGTATCCATACGTGTAATGGTAAATGTAATATTGTTTTAACTCCACAACCTATCCCAAGACCGCACTTTATCCCATTCAGGAGTGGGTTCAAAATAGGTTTTGTTTTCAGGGTCGAGATGTTTCTTAATTTCATCTTCATTCAATTCGATACCCAAGCCTGGTGTATTGGGTACATTGGCAAATCCTTTTTCTGTGATGGGTTTGCCATCTTTCGTTTTGACCAATTTTTCCCACCAATCTAAATCTACGGAGTGGTGTTCCAAAGCCATGAAATTTTGTGTTGCTGCAGCACAATGAACATTTGCCATAAACGAAACGGGTGTTCCTGCAAAGTGCATTGCCATAGCGACACCTCTTTCTTCTGCATAATCGCCAATCTTTTTGGTTTCCATCAATCCTCCCGAAGTTGCTAAGTCAGGATGAACGATATCCACCGCTCTTTGGTCAATGAGTTTAATGAATTCTTCTTTCAAATAAATGTCTTCGCCGGTGCAAGTGGGCGTTTCTATGGCTTTACTGATGTCTTTCCAGTGTTCGGTCAAGTGCCACGGCACGAGGTCTTCTAACCAAGCCAAACGGTATTTTTCAACGGCTTTGCCCAATCTGATGGCATTATTGTGGTCAAAATGGCCGTAGTGGTCGGAAGCAAGCGGAATTTCATAGCCCACAGCATCTCTTACTTTTGAGACATATTTGGCTAATTCGTCAAGCCCTTTATCCGTTATCTGCACTTGTGTCAATGGGTGCAAAGCGGCTCCATAAGTCATAGGCTCATTTGTCCATTGGCG
The DNA here is from genome assembly GCA_043772905.1 of Saprospiraceae bacterium. Taxonomy (GTDB): domain Bacteria; phylum Bacteroidota; class Bacteroidia; order Chitinophagales; family Saprospiraceae; genus JAAFJT01. Next base: position 16,330 of record JAYVFS010000194.1, read on the forward strand.
ACCGACTTCCCAAAAATTTGAATTAACGATGGTACCTGAAATGTCTTTGACTAATTCAATTCCAAAATCCATTTTCAAGAAAGTAAAACCTTTTCCTACCAATCTGTCTTTCATTTTTGCTGCGAATAAATCGGGGTCTTTCACCTGCGGTGTATCAGCGTAAAGCCTTACTTTATCTCTGTATTTGCCACCCAACAATTGATAAGCGGGTACATTGTAGGCTTTTCCTGCTAAATCCCACAAAGCCATCTCAACAGCACAAACGCCGCCACCTTGTCTGCCATGAAAACCAAATTGCTTAACCCGTTTGAATATTTGCTCAACGCTGCAAGGGTTCATGCCCAAAATTCGGCTTTTTAAGAACAAAGCGTATCGCCAATCTGCGCCATCTCTGACTTCACCATAGCCTGAAATTCCTTGATTGGTATCAATGCGAATGATGCTGCACCGCCCTGGATTCATGACCGTTGCATAGCGCATATCGGTGATTTTTAAGTCCGATGGTGCGGAACTGCGGCGCACTTTTGACGTGCTGTGCTCCAGCGACTCTTCTAAAGATGAATTCATAAAGGCGGCTAATGAAAGTCCGCCCAAAGCCGTATTTTTAAAAAATGAACGACGGCTGTTTTCATGAGAACCGTCTTTCATTTGTTTGTTTTCAATAACTTCGTTATCGTTGTTTTTTATGCCAAATTTGGCAAGGAATTTATCAGAAGGAGTAGCCATTATCATTTGTTTTATTAGTTGATGAAATAAATTTAAAACAGCGAATTGTGAATTTAAACCTTTAGAAATCAATATTTTATAAAAATGCTGAAGGGGGTAACATCCAATATCACCATGTTCGACTTTTCATAAATTCGTCTAATTCTTTTCTGGTCATTGGCAGGCGACTGGGATTTTCGTCAATCCATTTCAAAAAATCGGCTTTTATGGTCTCCGTCCATTGTGTATCAATTTGACCAGGCGTGTATTTCCCTTCACGTAGTCTTTGATGTCCAAAAACATCTCTTAATGCGATGAATTCAGAATTCAAAACAACCGTTTCAACAAGATGCGCGGGGATGAAAACAATACCGCCTTTTTTGGCTATGGCAATATCACCTGGCAAAACGGTCGCTCTACCAATACGAATAGGTACATTGATGCCGCCTAACATCATTTGTTGGATATAAGAAGGGTCGTAGCCTTTAATCCATCCATTAAAGCCTTTGATTTCTTCCAAACCTTCAACATCGCGCACTGAACCATAAAAAATAACGCCTCTTTTGGATTTGGCATAAATGGCATTGCCGAGATTGTCACCTATCAAAGTGCCATCAACGACTTTACCATAGCTGTCAGCAACATAAATATCGCCGTCTTTCAAAACATCTATGGGCCAAGAATTGGTGGCACCGACGCGGTTTTCCGCTTTGCCTTTGTCTTTTATGATTTTATCGTAGTCAGGTCTCAAAGGCCAATATTGAGCAGTAACGACTCTACCAACCATTGCAGAGTCGGGATGAATGACCATCCAATCGCCTTCAAACTGGTTTTGATAGCCGTTATTCCTTAAAACACCCCATGCTTCTTCAAGATGAATGCCTTTTAGTCGCTCAAACCATTTTTCAGGGACTTTTGGTCTGCCATCATCGGAGCGTTCTCCTGTCCAATTAGGTGTTAAAGCTTTAATTTGGTCAGTTGACAAGGTGACATGTTGACCTATAAGTGAAGATGTTAGACCAAAAAACAACAAAAAGAAAACGGGTAGATTTTTCATAAGACGGTTTGTTTTGTTTAGAAAAGTGTGGTTTTTATGTGAAAATACTGATGGGGGCATTTTTGAATATCGAAGAGGCTGTCTCAAAGTTAAAAACGAAAATTTCAAGTCAAAATATTATTTTGTTTCTGACATCATGTTCGGGGAACTTTTGAAGTTCCCCGAACATAAACTTCAAAAAGAATAATATTCGGGATGAAAAAACTTGAAATACCTTTTGAGACAACCTCTTCGATATTCAAAAAAACTATTTATCCCACCAAACCTTTGTATCCAAGTCATCAACACCTTGACGACCAATCGCAGCATCCACATTTGTCTTATTGACAGATATTTCAGAATTTGGATAAGTCAAACGACGAATGAATGTGCCTTTGATACTTTTTCCAGGAAAAGGATTGGGCGTCAAAACTGGAAAACCACTGCGACGGAAATTGGCAAAGGCTTCTGGACCATTGAGGAAAGAAGCGACCCAATACTGCGTATTAATTTGTTGCAAAGCCGTTGTCGCAACGAGCGGATTGGCTAATAAATACGCATCAATGGAAGCTGCTGGTACGGCAGAATTAGCATCATACGATGCCAATTGTTCCATGTGTAATCGAATACCTTTGGCGAAATAAACGGCAGCCGTTGCTGTGGTTACCCAACCTCTTTGGGCGGCTTCTGCCAATAGCAACTGTGTTTGACCAGCCGTTACTAAAAACAGTGGAGCAGTGTTTTTAGTCATACGTGTTCTATCCACTTGACTGAAATCATAAAAACTGGCTAAACCGTTTTTCGTTACTTCTGCACTGATAGAGCTGTTGTCGTAACCAAAAGGCATTCCGATTTGTACGGATGTGTCCGTTGAAGCTTTGGCGGCTGTTTGCTCTGGACCTGATTTTGCGCCGACATACCGCACCGCAATGGATTTCAAACGCGGGTCTTTTGTTGCTTTAAGATAGTTGGCAAAAGGCGCTGCTAAATAGATATTCGCAGCCTCTGTCGAATTTAACATATTACCAATGCCATTGACATAATTGGCGTCGTGTTTAATGAAAGCATTGTCTGTATTGGCTTCCATAACACCTGCTGCAAGGGCTTTTGTAACCGTTTGTTGAGCGAGTGCAGCATCTACTTTTGTCAAACGCATACCTGCACGAAGCAATAGTGAATTGCCAAATTTTTTCCACAAAGCGACATTCCCACCATACAAAACATCGGCTGTTTCGATGGTTTTTGATGCATCCAAAGCCGTTGTGGCTTCTGTGAGTTCTTTGATGATATCCGTATAAATAGCTTGTTGGGTATCATATTTTGGCAAAAAGGTTAGGTCTGTATATCCTTTGGCGGCTTCTGAATAAGGCACATCGCCATAAGAATCTGTTAGCACCATAAAAGCATTCGCTTTAAGAATACGTGCCATATTGGACAGGTTACCTCGAGTCGGCAAAGATTTTGTTTGATTGATAACGTCTTGCGAATGTCTGATGACAGTACGGTAATACCGTTGCCAATGCTGAACGGTGTTGTCACGGTTGTCTTGATTGAAATTTGCGCCTGTCAAAACACCAGAGTTGGGCGACACCATTTGCTGAACAATACCCATTTCATAGAGGACTGTGCTGGTGACAAACGATGAGTTGACGGTAGCATTGTTCAACGTGAATACGGGATTGATAGCTGTTGCGGCGGTTGAGTTGATATTGAGGTCGTCAAAACCTTTGTCGCAAGACACCAAACCTGCTAATAACAACATTGCCACGAAGGGCATTTTTTTGAAAAATAGAAATTGTATCTTTTTCATATCAATAAATGATTTAGATTTTTAATGAAAAAACATAATAAAATGCTCAAAATACTGAGGGGGGGACTTTGACCACAGATTTGACTGATTCGACTGGTTTACACTGATTTTTAGTTCCCTCCGGGATGACAAAAAGAAAAACAGCGTAAATCAGTCGCATCAGCCCAATCTGTGGTCTAAAATTTCAAATTCAAATTAAAGCCGATACTACGTGTAGAAGGTAAACCCGTTGATTCCATACCCACAAGGTTGTCTGATGAGTAACCAAATGTTTCTGGATCAATATTGTCTATCCATTTTTTGAGTAAAAGAACATTATTGGCAACTAAACTGAGCTTCGCACCTTTGATAGGCACGCTTTTAGGCATAAACCGCATAATATCGTAGCCAAATGTGATTTGGCGTAATTTCCAATAGCCGCCATCATAAACAATAGGCTCTATCAATGCCAATGAGCGCACAACCGACCAATAGTCTTGAACAGGGGCTTTGACCGCATTGGTTTCGCCTTTGTCGTTAACGCCAATACCTAAAACACCACCGTCACGTCCCACCAAAGTCATTTTATGTAAACCATGGCGAACAGCATTGAAATTAGTACCCGACAACATCATATTGCCTAATTTGAAATCAATCAAGAAAGACATATTAAAGCCTTTATAGCTGAATGAATTGGTGAAACCACCAACCCATTTTGGTAAAGCACTGCCGTAAGAAATTAAGTCAGTTGTCCGCAACGGAATACCATTGCCACCGAAAATCATGCGCCCTTGAGCATCGCGTTTGAAGCCAAAACCATAGATTTGACCCATTTCTTGCCCAACGACTTGACGCAATTCGCCATTAAAAACGTGTGTACCAACGGTGATACGTTCTCCTTCCTTATCCGTCAACAAACTCAATACTTTTGTGATGTTATAAGAACCATTGACTGTAAAATCCCATTGGAAACCCGCCCTTTTGATAGGGACTAAGTTCAAAAGCATTTCAACACCATTGGTTTGACTTTTACCACTGTTAATCAATGTCGTAACAAAACCTGAAGCATCTGAAATTTGAGCCGAAACGATTTGGTCAGTTGTCAATTTTTGATAAACAGCAAAATCAAGGTTGACACGATTTTTAAACATTTTCAATTCTAAACCCAATTCTTTTTCAGAAGCGCGCATGGGTTTCAAATTTGGATTGGGCAAAGTTGTACCTGAAGAACCGCCCACAGGCTGTAATGCACCCGCAGGGTTAGCAAAAAGATTAGCGTTGATGCCATAAAATAAATTATTGGAATACGGCGGAACGTCTGTATCGCTACCAACTTCAGCATAGGCGGCTCTAAATTTTCCAAATTTTAACCACTCTGGCAGATTTTTAAACGATTCAGAGAAGACATAACTCAAAGATACTGAGGGGTATAAAATGCTCCGATTTTCAGGAGAAAGTGTTGAAAACCAATCGTTTCGCACGGTCGCATTCAAGTATAAAAAGTTTTTGTACGAGAACTCACCCGAACCGTAAACAGAATTAACAGCTCTTTCAGACAAGCCATAAAGAGGGTCTTTCACACGCCCATTCATGACAGTATATAAACCGCGCACAACAAAATCTGTTACTTGTACAGAATTCAAATCTGAACGGCGATACATTTGATTGCCACCTGCTGTTAAACCAATACCAAAATCACCAAAGGTTTTATTGCCTGAAACCAAGATATCAGCATTTGTTTCTCTAAATCTTCTGGATTCTTGGGTGTACATGCCATTGACAAAACCCGCAGGAGCGGCTGCCAAAGACGCATGACCTGTGGGGAAATTATTATAATCTTGGTCACGTGACCAATAATCTTGTCCAACACGTCCTTGCACATACAACCACGACAAAAGGTTGTATTTCACGGAAACATTGCCAAAAACTCTATCTCGACGAATTTTTTGAAACTGTTCTGCTAAAGTCCAATAAGGATTTGTTCGATTTTGAAACCGCGAATAAATAAATTCATTGCCTGCGGCATTGTATTTTTTTTGATCTAATAAATCAAGCGGCATTGAGTTCGCCATATTATAAAGAGCCGTTGGGATAGAATTGTCTTGATTGGCAATATTAGGCGGGTTTTTATTGAATTCATTTGAATAATTGATATTTCCCGCAAAGCTGAGTTTACTTGATAAATCATAAGAAAAACCTAAATTAATGGTTTTCCTATTGAAAGTATTATTAGGGACAATACCTTTGTTATCCATATTAGAAAAAGAAAGATTCATGCCCCCTTTTTCGCCCGAAGATGATAATGAAATTGTATTCGTGAAGTTTTGACCATCACGGAAAAAAGTCCGAATCCTATCTCGAACAGGCACATAAGGCACTGTGACACCATCAAACAAAACTTGTGTCATACCCGGTTGAAATTTCTCGCCAAACGACCATTGACCCGATGTTGGATTCGGTGCTGTGGGTCTTACGCCGTTTTCACCTTGACCATATTCGTATTGATAATCTGTAAAATCCAAAGGGGTTTCATTTGTAAAATTGGTGTTATAAGTCACGCCAATCCCTTTACTATCGCCTTTAGTTTTGGTCGTAATCATGATGACACCGTCTTTTGCACGCGAGCCGTAGAGGGCTGCCGCCGTTGCACCTTTCAGTACTGTAAGGCTTTCAATATCATCGGGATTGATGGACGATAAACCATCGCCACCGTCCGAAGTATTGCCGCCGCCTCTGACACCGATTGAATTATCTGCCGCCGCATTTCCAGGGTTTGTGCCAAAATTGGTGTTATCTATGGGTACGCCATTGACGACAATCAAAGGGTTGTTTTGACCAGAAATAGAGGATTGCCCTCTAATTCTGATTTTGGCTGTTCCAGCAGGACCTGTTCCTAAGCCAGAAATGTTTACACCCGCAATTTTACCAGACAACGCATTGATAAAATTGGGCGAGCGGTTTTCAGTCAGCTGCTCTTTACTGACTGTAGTTGTCGAATAACCCAGCTTTTTAGCTTCTTTCTTGATACCTAAAGCGGTAACTACGACTTCTGTTAAACTGTTCCCTGTTTGCAGACTGATATTAATAATGCTTTGATTATTAATAGAAACGTTTTGCGTTTCGTAACCGACAAAGCTGAAAACGAGGATGCTTGACTTTTCGGCATCTGTCAAGTCAAGTTTGTAGCCGCCATTGATGTCTGTTAGGGTTCCTTTAGACGTACCTTGAATGACGATGCTTGCACCAACAAGTGGTTCGTTTTTGTCATCAGTTACGGTACCTTGAATTGTTTGGGCGGATAAGGGTATTGCCAATAGCCAAATAAAAGCCCATAAGTAGAGTTTAGTTTGATACATTGCAAGTAGTTTCATTTAATAAAGAGTTTAAATTTTAAAATAGTGACATTAATATTCATTGTGCCTCAAGCGAACGGGAAAGATGTGTTTTTAATTTATGTTTAAAAATGTTTAAAAAATAAGGAATGAAGGTTGATGAAAGATGTTAATATTCAGTTTTTTGCATTCGACTGTCAGAGAAACCATCCGTAGCATATGATATAGTGTTTCAGTAGAAAATTTGATGTTAAACTTAGAAGTGTCTGTAATACACTTTTCATTTGGGACATAAAAAAAACTCACCAATCGGCTTGTTAAACAAAAAAGGCAAGCCTTCATGGTATAACCGATAAAATAAGTTGGTAATTGAGTCGTAATTCTATAAAATCAAAACAACCTATTCGTGTTAATTTGCAGAATTAACTTTTGTAATTTGAAACAAATGTAAACCATAATTTTGATTACCCAACCAATTGCATAATTTTTTGTAAAAAATAATAATTCAAACATTTCTTCTTACTTTTATTCAACAATTCGTTATAACCTCAAACAATGAAATGATATTGAGGGGGCAAAACAATTCATCAAACAAAATAACTATTGAAATGAACAGAAAAGAATTTCTTGCCAACACCACACTCGCTGCTGTAGGACTAACGAGTATCCTCACAACGTCATGCAACAATGACGCTGCTTCAAATAAAAAGGGGGAAACGTCCGCTACTATGCCAGACAATTTTGAACTGAACGAAACCACCATCATTGACCTTCAAGAAATGATGCGTTCAGGCAAATACACATCGGAGCAAATAACCATGCTGTATTTGAAAAGGATTGAAGACATAGATAAAAAAGGACCTGCCTTAAATTCAGTAATTGAAGTCAATCCAGATGCCATACCTATTGCTCAAATGAGGGATGCCGAAAGAAAAGCAGGTAAATTGAGAGGCCCGTTGCATGGCATTCCTGTGTTGATTAAAGACAATATTGACACAGCCGATAAGATGATGACAACGGCGGGTTCTTTGGCATTGGTGGGTCATATTGCTTCAAAAGATGCGTTTATTGTTACAAAACTAAGGGAAGCGGGGGCAGTGTTGTTGGGTAAAACTAATTTGACCGAGTGGGCAAACTTCCGTTCGAACAAGTCGTGTTCAGGGTGGAGTAGTCGGGGCGGTCAAACAAAAAATCCCTATATCATTGACCACAATCCTTGCGGCTCAAGTGCAGGTTCAGGTGTTGCGGTTTCTGCCAATTTATGTGCCATTGCCGTAGGCACTGAAACGGATGGATCGGTCACATGCCCTGCCTCCGTTAATGGCGTGGTCGGCATCAAACCAACGGTTGGACTTTTGAGTCGTTCAGGTATTATTCCGATTTCTTATACACAAGACACGGCGGGACCTTTGACACGAACGGTCACAGACGCCGCCATTCTTTTAGGTGTTATGACGGGCATAGACGACGAGGATGCGAAAACCAAAGAAAGTAGAGATAAAGTGTTTGATTACACCAAGTTTTTAGATCCCAACGGTTTGAAAGGTAAAAGAATAGGCATCGAAAAAAAGAAATATGAAAATCAATTTCTCAATCGGTTGTTGCAAAAAGCTGTTGATGTCATAAAACAACAAGGCGGCGAAGTTGTAGAAATTGAATATTTGGAAAAAATAAATGCCAAAGGTGATGCAGAGTTTAATGTCTTGGCTTATGAATTCAAAGAGGGCATTAATAAATACTTGTCCACCGCCAACTCGCCAATGAAAACGCTCAAAGATTTGATTGCATTCAACAAACAGAATGAAGACAAAGCCATGCCGACATTCAAACAAGAAACCTTTGAAAAATGTGAAGCCAAAGGCGATTTGAAAACCAAAGAATATGTGGAGGCGTTGGAAAAATGCCATACAGGTGCAAAAAGTATCATTGATAATGCTTTACAGCAGAATAAATTAGATGCGATTGCGGGACTTACAATGGGACCCGCTTGCAGCATTGACACCATTTACGGCGACCGTTGGGGCGATGTATTTTTGACATCACCTGCGGCGATGAGTGGTTATCCGCATATCAGTGTGCCTTGCGGAAAAGTCTATGATTTGCCTGTGGGATTGTCGTTTTTTAGCAGTGCCTACAAGGAGGGGGAGATTATCAGCCTCGCATTTGCTTATGAACAGGCATCGAAAAATAGGGTGTTGCCAGAGTTTAAGAAGGCATTTCTTCATTAGTTAATTCGATACTATTGGCATTTTAGGATTATTTAAAATGCCAATAGTATCGAATTAACAAATAAAAATAATTTCAATTTAATTGAATTATGAGAAAATATTTATTAGTTTTGCCAACATCGATAATTATTAATGATGTAAATAGATAAAAACTATTTTCATAGATAAGAATCGCGCTACATGCTTTAGTGTGAAAATCCAAAAGAAACAATAAAAAACTTTTCTCATTTCGAGAATATATATTCCTCCTTTTTCAGCAAATCAAACTTCCATCAAATAGGGGAGTACTGCATTTTTCAAATTTGTTGATTATTTTATTTAGAAAATCATTCTTCATACGCTTTGATATTTCTGAATTCTAACTTAGTCATCTTTTTAAACACATGAAATATATGAAAAACCGATTATTTCTTCTCGCTGCCCTTGGATTTTTAACTTCTTTTATGCAACCAAATACGGTATTGGGTCAAACGGCTTCCGTATCGGGTGCCTGTATGACGGGGACAATAAACCTTGTTGATGGGCCTATTGTCAACGGAAAGCCTACATATATAGGCACAGGAACAGTTGCAGGGAATGCTGGCGTTCAAGTTTCTATTCAATGGTTAGGACCGCCCGATAATGTTTGGGTGCTTCAATTTGACGGACAACCTTACTTTTTTAGTACATTTCAAGGTGATAAACCCATATCTACGACCAGCGGTACTTGGACAAATTTAGACCCCACAAATTGCCCCAACACCACCCCCCTCAGTATTACGGGCAGTGGTGTGATTCCCATAGAATTAACGTTTCTCATGGCTCAAATGGATAAGCATAAAACCCTTTTGACATGGCAAACGGCCAGCGAAAGCAACAACAGAGGCTATGAGATACAGCGCAGCACAAACGGAAAAGACTGGCAATACCTCGATTTTGTTGAAGGTTTTGGTACTTCTGCCACAACGCAAAACTACCAATACACAGATAATAAACCATTTGCAGGTATCAATTATTACCGTTTGAAACAAATGGACTACAATGGTGCATTTATGTTTTCAAAAGCAGTGAGCGTCAAAAACACGAAAGATTTTTCCTACCAGATCTCCCCGAATCCTTCAAAAGGTCTTTTTATTGTCAAGACAAATCCAGATAAAAACACCCCCCTCAGTATAAATGTGTTTGATTTACTCGGTCGTGTGATTATTACTCAAACGACAGTAGTGAGTGAAAAAACATTTGATATATCGGCATATCCTGCAGGAACTTATATCATCGAAATGCTTTATGATAATGAAGTGTATCGGTCAAAATTGATTAAGAACTAACAATTTAGACATAACAACTTTTCTTTAATTTCTAACACAAAAAAGAAATGAATCATAAGAATCGACGAGATTTCATTAAACATTCATCATTGCTTTCAGTGAGCGTTTCCATGGGTATTTTGCCCAATATCCTAACCAAGCAATCATTTAAAAGTCCCCATTTGAAAAAGAATTGGGCGCATTTCATCCAAAAAATGAGCGGAGAAAGTGTAAGCTTTGTGCTTGATAAAAACATCTTTCTGTCTGAAACCCACAGCGCGGATTGCTCTGAATTCCGATTCGTTTGGGGTGAACCTGTTTTGTTCAAAAATTCAAATGTCGTGGCGCGTCCTTTGTGGCAATTCTGGCAAACATCACAAACACCTTTAGATGTTACGATTCTCTTTTGGGAAAAAAAGGAGAATTGGGAATACATCACAACAGTCAATGGCTTGGAAATGAAGACATTAGCGCAACTTTCTGACGATTTTACTGAGGGGGTGCTTATGCCGCGTTTGGGTAAAAAAACATTGGATTTCATGGGTCATCATACCGCAAAAGGAAAAATGCTAATGAAGACGATTCACGATAAAAATGTTTTTACCCATGTCAAAATCTGGGACAACGGCAGTCGTATCGCAGATAAAAAAATCATTCTAAGTCATTTCAATAATCTTATTTAATCATAAAATTAAAATAAATATTATGGAACCATTTATCGGTCAGATTCAACTTTTTGGCTTCAACTTCGCTCCGCGTGGTTGGGCATTTTGTGAAGGACAACTTTTAGCCATTTCACAATATTCTGCTTTGTTTTCCTTATTGGGAACGACTTATGGCGGTGACGGACGCACAACTTTTGGCTTACCTGATTTGCGCGGACGCGTACCTATAAGCCCTGGTACAGGAGCAGGTTTGAGCAATTATAGTTGGGGCCAAAGAGGGGGGCAAGAACGTGTAACGCTTAATATAAACGAAATACCCAGCCATACGCATACACTGATGGCTTCTAATGCTGCAGGTACGGCTTCTAACCCTTCAAACATGCTGTTGGCAGATACTGGCGCATTGGATAAAGAATATGGCACAGGAACGCTGACGGCCATGAATAATCAAGCTATCAGTCAGAGCGGCGGAAATCAATCGCATTCCATTCAACAGCCCTATTTAGCGGTCTATTATTGCATCGCTTTAGTTGGGATATTCCCTTCGCGTAGTTAAAATTGTCATTTTTGTACGTTAAGTAAAGCAAAAACACCGTTAGATACATCATTGAATTTCAACGTTTTAATGGAATTTAGGTATCTATCGGTGTTTTCTTTTTAAATGAATTTATTCAAATAGTCGTGAACAATCGTTTTCACAATCTCTTTAAAAAACTAAATTTTTTGTCGTATGCTTTTACCTGATTCACTCCACGATATACTTAAACAACGAACTTGGTGGTTACAACTCGAACCTCAATGGCAATTGGCTTTTCAAGAAACGGTATTGGGTCATAAAAATGCACCCACTGACGACGAATTGCAAAACATAGGATCATTAACAGTTTTACGCCTTGTTGGTCCTTCTGCGCCTTTTCCGAATATGACTTTTGAATTAACAAACCTTTCTGGTTTGAGTCATTTGACGAATTTAGAAATGTTATTCGTTACCCACCATGCCATTCACAGCCTTAAAGAATTGGAAAAACTTGATAAATTAACAAAACTGTTTATAAATGACAATCAGTTAAGCAGCTTGAAAGGTATTGAAGCTATGATAAATATGGAGCAGATTTATTGTCAAAACAACCAAATCAGCAGTTTGAAACCTGTTCAAAACCTCATAAAATTGACCGAATTATACGCCCATTCAAATGAATTGACCACTTTGGAAGGCTTAACGGAAGAACATTCCGACTTGCTCAAAACGTTCTTATGTTTTCCAAATGACAAATTGCATCAAAGAGAGGTTATACGTGTTGAGAACACATTTGGCATCAAGTGCAAAGGTTAAGGAAATGAAAAAAGTTTTAAAATCATTAATAAGAAAACGGAAAAAAATAACGTGGTCAAACTATTTCTTGAAGCACAGAGACACAAATACGGGAATTCTTTAAAAGCAGAATTTCTGGTAGAAAAAAAGAAAGTATCATCATCAATTTAGAGTAAAATACTGAGGGCGGGGGGACTTCTTTATTCATTGCAAAAATAAAATTGGTTTGTGATGAAAGAGAAAGCCATTTTATCAGAAAAATGCTATTTTGGGTCAATTTTATAACAACCAAACAGCAACAATCTAAAAACGATAAAATGACCATCTTTAGAACCCTCGACTGGCTGACTGAAAAAGCCATTCTCTCTCCTGAACAATCTGATGCGCTCAAAAAAGAGCATCAAACGCGCCCGATTTCTCTTCATTGGGAAATAAACCTTTTGCTTTTAGCGGGCATTGCTTGCTTGACAACAGGCTTAGGTGTATTGATTTATACACACATTGATACCATTGGACATCAAGCTATTATCGGTCTCATTGCTTTGGCAACAATGGCTTGTGGTTGGTATGTTATTCGTCATAAACAACCTTTTTTGCTTGATAAAATGCAAAAACCGCAGCCTTTAGCGGATAATATACTGCTACTCGGCTGTTCTCTTTTCCTCATTTTAGAAGGTTATTTACAATTTCAATATCAAATATTTGGGACAAGTTATGGTATAGCGACCTTGATTCTTGCCGTACTTTTTTTCTTCTGCGCTTATCGTTTTGACCATATTGGTGTCTTGACAATGGCAATGACCGCCTTCGTTTCATGGACAGGCTTAACAGTGACCCCCCTCAGTATTTTTCAAGAAAATGTGTTCAAATACCAACCACTATTGATTCATACAGGCATTGCGGTTGGTGTGTTTTTAGTCGTCGTTGGTTTGTTGTTAAATTATAAAACAATCAAACCACACTTCACTTTCAGTTACCTTAACTTCGGTTTTAACTTAGCGTGCATAGCAGCCCTTTATGGCTCATTTGCGATAGACAAGTCACTTTATTGCGTTTTGTGTTTGGCATTTTGTGGTTTGGGCATCTGGTATGCACGCCGTGAACAATCCTATTTTTTCTTATTAGCAGGTACAATTTATGGTTATATCGCTTTCACAAAGCTCATTTCAGAAGCTAAAATAGAGTTTGGTGGTTGGATGTTCTATGGAGTCGTTTCTTGTTTTGCAATCGTCCTTTTCTTTTTAAACTTTAAAAAACTGCTCAAATGAACTTGAAAATATATGACGAAACGGCAGTCCGTAATCTGCAAATCAACAATAAAGCCGCCGAACTTTTTGATGAAGGCAATTTGACACCCCCTCAGTATGAACAAGTAAAAACGGACTTTCCAGTTGTTTTGAACCAACCAAACTTGTTTGTACGTTTGGGTTTGTTCTTTTTTACTTCATTATGTATTGTTTTTTCTATTGCTTTTATCGCTTTTCTATTGAATAATGCGAATTTTGGTGAGACAGGGTTTGGGATATTATTGCTCATCTTTAGCGTTGCACTCATTGTTCTGAATACAAACTATATTCGTAATCGTCATTGGTATCGGCAAGGCAGCGACAATGCACTGTGTTATGCCTCCATCACTTGTTTTGTCAGTGGCGTGTATTTGATAGGTCAGTTTCAAAGTTTTTCTATGGTTCTGTTACTAAGTTTTGTTGTATTAACCATAGCGACCTATCGTTATGGCGACCCATTATTGGCATTTAGCTCTTTTTATACCTTGGTTTTGACTTTTATATCATTGATAGAAGAAAGCCAAACGCCTCATTTTGTCTTACCATTTATAGGTATCACACTGTCTTTATCTGTTTATTATTTTTCAAAAACAGCTTTAAAAAATGATGATTTGTATTATTGGGAAGACTGTTTGAAAGTATTAGAAATAACAGGTTTGGTCGCCTTATATGGCTCAATCAATTATTATGTTGTTGACAAAATACTCCTATTTAACAATGAGGGCATGGGTGTTCCGACACCATTTAATATGGTCTTTTCGGTTCTAACAGTAGTTATTCCCTTGGTTTATTTGTTTTTTGGTATCAAAACCAAAGACCGCATTTTATGGATTTTGGGCAGTTTAGGCATAGTTGCTTCCATCATGACCTATCGTTATTATTTTGCGATTATGCCGATTGAATGGGCTTTGACATTGGCAGGGATTCTTGTGTTGGTTTTGGTTGTTTTCTTGATAAAATACCTCAAAACACCGCAACATGGTTTCGCTTATTTGCTCAAAACAAGTAAAACTAATTTTATTGAATCATTGGTGATGAATCAACTTTTGCAACAAGCGGCGCATACAACGACTTCAGAAGAAACTGTTAAATATGGAGGAGGAGATTTTGATGGCGGCGGTGCTGGGAGTGAATATTGAAGTTTTTTTTTTGCCCACTGATGAGTCATCAGTGGGCAAAAAAAATCAAGCTGCTTTTCTTTTTTCTTTAACAACTTGAATAACCGCAGGCAGAACAGAAATAAAAATAATGGTTAAAACAACGATTTCAAAGTTGTTTTTAATAATCGGTATTTGCCCTAAAAAATAACCCGCTAAAGTCATTGATAAAACCCACAACAAAGCACCGGCTACGCAATAACCAATGTATTTTCTGAAATTCATAGCACCAATGCCCGCAACAAAAGGCGCAAAAGTGCGAACAATGGGGACAAAACGCGCCATAATAACCGTTCTTCCGCCGTATTTAGCGTAAAAGTCTTCTGTTTTGGTCAAATATTCTGGTTTCAACAGTTTTTTGAGAATCGCATTATTGGTTTCAAACAGCCGTTTACCAATTTTATTGCCGACAAAATAATTGACATTATCGCCTAATATAACGGAAATGAGCATAAGTGGAATCATGATTTCAAGACGCAAAATGCCAATTTTAGCAATCGTTGCGCCTACGGCAAAAAGGAGAGAATCACCTGGTAGAAAAGGTGTGAAAACAAGCCCCGTTTCACAAAACAAAATCAAACAAATAAGGAAATAGGAAAGCGTTTGATATTGTGTAAAAAAAGTCTCAACATGTTTATCGAGATGTAGGAAAAAGTCTAAGAATTCTGTCATTTGTTTAAAGTCATAAAGAGTTCAAAATAGAAAATTTTCTTCAAAAACGCCGCAAAGGTAGAAAAATAGGAGACTTTTAGGGGCGAATAAACAATTAATTTTGCCCCCCTCAGTATTTCTGCCCCAAAAAGCCCTAATAGATTGCACCTTGATTGTCAATAACTTACGAATAAAATTAAAATAATAAGATCTATTAAGCCTCTGAAAATTAGGGCAATGGTATAATTTCGTACATTTGCGCAAAATGAAACAATCTATTTCACCCCCTCAGTATGAGTGTGTTATGAAAGATTGAAATCGTAAAATAGCAAAAAAAGAAAATGAATAATATCTTAATTATTGGAGCAGGTCGCTCTGCAACGGCTCTTATCAAATACGTTCTTGAGCAAGCGAAAAATTACAACTGGTTTGTTACAATTGCAGATGCTGACCATGAGGCGGCGGCTAAAAAAGTAAACGGACACCCTAATGGACGGGCTACTTGGCTGGATGCCACAAAAGTAAATGACCGTCGTGAGTTGATTCAAAGATCAGATGTCGTTGTCTCCCTTTTACCTGCGCATCTACATCTTGAAGTCGCACAAGATTGTTTGAAATTAAAGAAACATCTAATCACTGCTTCTTATATTTCTAAGCAAATGTATGCCCTTGGCGACGAGGCGCGTGAACGTGCGCTCATTTTTATGGGCGAAATGGGACTTGACCCAGGTATTGACCACATGAGTGGTAAACAAAAAATAGACCAAATCATTGCAAAAGGTGGTCGTTTGAAGTCTTTTCGCTCTTATACAGGCGGTTTAGTCGCTCCTGAAAGCGACGACAACCCGTGGCATTACAAATTTTCATGGAATCCCCGCAACGTCGTTTTGGCAGGGCAGGGGACAGCACAATATTTGGAAGACGGCAAATTGCGCTATGTGCCTTACAACCGTATTTTCGCTCAAACACGGACGATTGAAGTTCCGAATATGGGTGAATATGAAGTGTATGTGAACCGTGATTCACTTTTGTACCGTGAATTGTATGATTTGGGTCCAATCCCAAATTTACTGAGAGGTACGATTCGACATAAAGGATTCTGTAAGGCGTGGGATGCTTTGGTTAAAATTGGTTTGACCGATGGTTCTTTTCCAATCTTAGATTCAGAAGATATTACATACCACGAGTTGATTGATGCTTATGTAGCGAACTCGGCTCCGGGCAGCAGTGTAAAGGAAAAAGTTGCCAACTTGATTGGTGAATCCGTTGACGGCGAGACGATTAAGAAACTCGACTGGCTCGGTTTGTTCAGTAAGAAAAAAATACGCATGCGTAGTGCAACACCTTCCTTAATTCTTGAAAATTTGTTGCTTGAAAAATGGAAATTGCAAGACAATGAACGCGACATGGTCATCATGCAACATGAATTGGAGTACGAATTGGGGCGTAAAAACTACAAACTGACTTCAACGATGGTTATGAAAGGCGATGATGCGCAATCAACGGCTATGTCTAAATTGGTTGGTCTACCTATTGGCATTTTTGTCAAACACGTTATGCTGGGCAATATCAATTCTATTGGTGTCAATATCCCTGTTTTAAAGGAAATCTATGAACCGGTCTTAGAGGAATTGAAAGACTATGGCGTTATCTTCCATGAAAAAGAAGAGTTGATTAGATAAATACGCTGCAGGTATCGGATACAGAAATTTGAATAGTTTTTTATTTTTTTTGCAAAAAAAATAAAAAACTATTCAAATTTCTGTATCCG
>JAYVFS010000195.1:0-33503 GCA_043772905.1 Saprospiraceae bacterium
GCAATTGAGGCAAGTACATAATGATTTGTGGTGTAATTTATTTAATTACTTTTACTCATCAATATTCGACTGTAAACATCTTTGGCTTTTATCCATAATTATAAAAATACAGCATAAATGACAAACAACCCATCGCCCATCATCAAACCGCAAGAGTTGTTGGTTTTGAAAGAAACAAAAACATTCGTCCTTGTAGATGCCCGTGCAGGTGCAAACGCAAAAGAAAGATATGCCGCAAGCCATTTAGAAGGCGCACAACATGCCGATTTGGACAATGACTTAGCAGATGTAAAACCGAATGCGGCGGACGGCGGACGGCATCCGTTGCCCAATTTCGCTCATTTTACAAACGTTTTGGCGACTTTAGGCATTACACCCGATACTTTGGTCGTCATTTACGACGATAAAAATGGCGCAAATGCAGCTGCCCGGTTTTGGTGGATGCTCAAATCCATTGGACACGATTCTGTACAAGTTCTCGACGGTGGCATGGACGCTGCGATTAAAGCAGGATACCCAGAGACAAAGGGCAAAGGGCAAGCGGCAAAAGGCAAGGAGCAAAGGGGAACTTACCAAATGAGCGAATGGCAATTGCCAATGGCAGACATTGCCGAAGTAGATGAAGCCACGCTTGATGCCCAATGTCTTATCATTGATGTACGTGAAACAGGGCGTTTTAATGGCGAATTTGAACCCATTGACTTGATTGCGGGACATATTCCAAATGCAGTCAACATTCCGTTTAGCAGCAACTTAGATACTGAGGGGTCCTTTTTACCGCCTTCTGAATTGCGTGAAAAGTATGAAAAGGCTTTGAAGGGTAAGAAATCTGAACAAGTCATCGTGCATTGTGGCTCAGGCGTGACGGCGTGTCATACGCTTTTGGCAATGGCTTATGCGGGTATGGAAATTCCTAAATTGTATGTTGGGTCTTGGAGCGAGTGGTCGCGCAATGGTCGTCCGATGATAACGACAACATAGACTGAAGTACTGAGGGGTAATTTGTCAAAACAAAAAGCCCATTCGATCATGTTTTAGCATATCGAATGGACTTTTTGTTTTGAGAAACCAGTTAAGACAACCGTTTTTTTAGAGATTATTTTCTCTATTGTTTTTCTTCCTTTGAACAGGCTCGTTAGATTTCGCAGGTTGAGGATTCTCTCTCTCTATGCGTGGTTGTCTAACCTCCGGTCGCGGCGTATTATTCTGCATCGGTTGTCTACTGACACTTAGGTTCTCCCGTGGTGTCTCATTCCGTCGCGGTTGATTCACTTCTGGACGCGGCGTATTATTCTGCATTGGTTGTCTATTGACGTTTGGATTCTCCCTCGGTGTCTCATTCCGTCGCGATTGCCTAACATCTGGACGAGGCATATTATTCTGCATCGGCTCTCTATTGACATTTGGATTCTCCCTCGGTGTCTCATTCCGTCGCGGTTGCCTAACATCTGGACGTGGCGTATTATTCTGCATCGGCTCTCTATTGATGTTTGGATTCTCCCGCGGTGTCTCATTCCGTCGTGGTTGATTCACTTCTGGACGCGGCGTATTATTCTGCGTCGGTTGTCTATTGACATTTGGTGTCTCCCGCGGTGTCTCATTCCGTCGTGGTTGATTCACTTGCGGACGTGTTTGCGCCCCCTCTGTATTTTGAGGTTTTTCTCGTCTGACGCTGGATGTCAATTGTCTTTCCTTCGAAATAGGTTGCAAATCAGAAGTAGAAGCGACTCTTTTGGGTGCACTGCGGACACCTGCTGGTGCTTTATCTATGCGTGGACGATAAACATTGACTCGGTCATTTTTATAGTCATCGGCTCCAGGTCTTGGATTGTCATAGACATTTGCTACTCTAACAGACTGACCAACCGCTCTTTCTACAAAATCTTTACGTGGGCCATAATAATATTTGTTCTTATTGACGACGTGTGTTTCATTGATAATCGTCGTGTTGTTGATGATGGTCACATTATTACGCCTATCGGAGTAGTAATTATACACATTTCGGTTTGTAAAATGACGACGTGGCACAAACCGATAATGGTCGTAAGGACAACTGATATTGATAGAAATTCGGGTACGCGGACCCATAGGTGCCCAGCCAAAATACGCATCGCTCTGTCTCCAAGACACCCATGCAGGTCCCCATTCACGTCCAGGAATCCACATCCAGCCATAGCGCGGCTCAAAAGCCCATCTGCCATAGTGAAAGGCTGCCCAACCCCAGCGGTAATCAGAAACCCAAGTCCAACCGTAATTGGTCATCACCCAATGCCCCTCAGTACCATAAGGTTGAAAATCACCTGTTACACGTGGAATCCAGACATAGCCATATCCAGCATAGTTTATCCAACTACCATAAGGCGACAAATCATCATAAAAAACATCGTAAGCACCGGGGTCGGCCTCCTGCCCATTGTCACCGCCATCATAATATGCATCATCATAGGGTTGTGAAGCCTGTGGGTCTGTTGGATAATTTTGGCTAAAACCTGTTGTTGTCAACAATAGTGAAAATAAAATAGATTGGATTATGCTTATTTTTTTCATCTTTTTTACATTTAAAGGTCAATAATCTAATGGATATCAGCTGGGTTTAAGATTTTGCTGTTCAAGATATGAACAAACACCTTCCAAAACTTTAACTATCTATTAGACGCTACCCCCTCAGTAAAAAGCGGTGTTATAGACCACTTTAACAAAGATTTAAACTGTTGATAACTATTTGATGCTTTAATTCGAGAGCTTAGCATATCGCCCAATTTATAATGCCATTGCTTTCTCAATCAGCCATTCGCGTTCACTAAAAGTCTTTGAACTGTTCAGTTCTTCAATTACTTTCATTTTTAGGGACTTGTCTGGTACATATCTTAATTTTTGAATAATGGCTAATTTATTCAATGAATTATAGAAGAAAGCTTTTTTAGGTTCAGGCAAGTTCCCTCTGGCAACTTTCACTTTCAATGCATTCATTTTATCGTGCAGAAGCGGTGAGTTTTGCTCATAATAGATCTTAATGATTAAAAAATAGACTTGAATATCGTAAAAAATGTCTTTGAATTTGAGCGACCCTAATATTTCTTCAGCCCTCTCATATTCAACGATACAGAAATAATAATTCGCCAATAAAAAATTGTGGATTTCAACCGTATCATCTTTCCCAATAATATCCTGCGCTTCATGGTTTTTTAATAGTTTTTCGACCCAGTCATATTTCTTTAACTTCAACCCAGTATTGGTCAAGTTTTGTAATGTAGAAGAAAAAATCTTTCCATCTCTGTACAGATAACCTTTTGCTAAATGTTTTTCATAGATGTCAAATAAATGCTTAAGCGCATCTGGTGTGTTATGGTTGACATAACGTTTCACCCAAAAAGTCCTATAAAAGGCTTGAATATCTTTCATTTTACTAAGCGGAATCAGCGATTCATTCGCTTGAATAAGATTCTCGAGTTCACGTATTGCCTTTTCATCAGACGCATCATGCAAGAGTTGATAAATTCTGTAATAAATGTCCAAAACAGGTGTCATGAGGTAAGAATTATTCTCCAAATGGTGCTTAATTGTCTCGACGAATTGAAGAGTCTCTTTTGCCTCAATTTCCGTCATAGTACCTTGCAATAACAGAATAGAAGAATAATTCATTTTAAGCATACTGTAGAAAATGTCCAAATTGCGATGGGTTTCTAATAGATTGGCATCGTTTCGTCTAATATTAAAAGAACTTTGGAACTCAAACTCTTCTTGTGCTTGCAAAAATTTTTGATAAAAAAATTGACTGTCTTGAAAAGCATTTTTATTTATTTCTTTTTTAGTTGCCTCAATCGCTGTTTCAAATCTTTTAACCAGTCCATGCTGTCTATAAAATTTAGCCATGGACAACGCCTTCATCCAGCGCATTTCTGTTGATGGATTTTGCTCAAATGTTATATATTGTTCCACTAAATCTAACGATTCAGACAGTAAGCGGTCTAAATCCAACTTATGCTTCAACATATCTTTTTCACCAAAAATATGCTTAAAAATACGTTCTCTGGTCAATTCAGGGTTGTTTTCATCAAATTTATGCTCTCTCAAATATTCGTAAAGTTGGACAATAAACACCGCATTATACCCATCATTAAAAAACGGTGAGAGCAAAAATTTATAGAACCGCTTGTGTTCTTTAAGTGATAATAGGGACAATATTTCTAATAACTTCATAGCCTCAAATGATTCTCTTTGTGGATGTTTTTCCAAAGGTAAAATTTTTTTTTTCCGAAAAACGCCAAAAACTGTAATAGGTTGGAATAACTCTATTCCTTATATTTGCATTTTAAATAATTATTATTTTACGAGATACAAAAATAGAAACAATGCGTAAAAATCTAACAACAAAGTCGATCCTATTTCTTATCATTTTGGGCATCTTCACGTCCCCCCTCAGTATCCGCGCATTTTCGCACACATCTGCTGTGTATGATGACGTTGTCATTGATGATTTGGTTATGTTTGAAGGGCGTAGTAGCAGCGCTCCTTGCAGTTTGGGAAATCCTCAAACCAAAAATGCGAAGGATTATCTTAATATTGTCATTCAAAATGGGACATTATGGGCTGCAGATATCAGTAACGGGAACACACAATTAAATGTTCAACTTTTTTATGATACGCAATCAGATTTATTAAGTTTCCGCAAAACTTTAAGTTCTGATTTGACTTACTTCGTTGCCAGTGATAATTCGTCTATCACTTTCTACCAAAATAGAAAAATTTTTGTTATAATAGATAACATTCAAAATTGTGGCACAAATGCCTGTGCGACGATACGTTTTATGATGAATAGAACCACTTTGAGTCTTTACAATTGTAACTCAACAATGGCTGCAAGTAGTGCAATGGCTGCAAATAATCAGAATAAACCTTTGGCATTAGTGAATGACCAACACAAAATGGTCATCGCTTTAGATGCTGCTGAAGGCGTAAATACAAGGAATTTCATAAAATCAAATACAGTTTCAACGCATCAAGTTGCTCCTAATCCAACAAATAGCACAACAACTATTTCGTATGTTTTAACAGCTGATGCACCTGTTCGCGTATCTATTTACAACGCAATCGGGCAGCAGATAGCCGTTTTAGTCAATGGAAACCAAAGTAAAGGAGAACAAAACATAGAGTGGAAAGCCGCCGAATTACTGAGGGGTGTTTACATCTATGAAATCATAGCAGGTAATGAGCGAATGGTTGGTAAAATCATTAAATTGTAGTTTAAAAAGGGGATTTGAAGTTTATTAAAGGTTTATGCCTTCACAAGTATTTTTGGCGGCATAAACCCATGAACAGTTTTTTTATCCAAAAATCCTTCGCTTTTAAAAAAAAGGCTCTTTTCTTATCAGACAGAATGGAGTCTTTTTTTTTTATTTTGAACGACAGATTTCCGAAAAGTAGCAAAAATTGTAATTGTTTCTTGTGTTTTTCCTCTGCACCTTTGTCCTATCAGTTGACAATCAGAGTTCTTTTATCACAAAAGCATTATAAAAATTATAATCTTATAACTAATAAATTACAATATCGCCATGAATAAGAATGTAATACTTACCACCCTTTCCATCATTTGCCTTTTGTACCTTCAAGTATCAATAGGTCAAAATGTTGAACAACAACCTTTATATTCTGATTCAATGCAACCTCAATTAGATGAGACTTGCAACTTGGCGACTACCAATTCGGGACTTAACGCTTATATTTTTACCGTAATGCCTGTTGAACAAGCCCTACATTGCACACATTATTTTATATACTTCGCATACAATTCCAAAACCAATACTTGGAATCATTACTTAACCGATTCGATATCTAAAGCGCCATATATTGTGCAAGTCGGTTTTTCAAAAAATGTCACCTATCGCGTTCAACATTATATCGTTTCAAATGAGAATAATCGTCGTTCTCATATTTTTGAAGCAGACTTTATTCTTAAAAAAACTTTAGTGGTAAAAGACGCACCACATGACAGATTGGATATGCTTTCTCAAAGAAATATAGAAGCCATCCCAAATACCGATTTAAATATGCCTGTTTATTTTAGTGGTACTAATACAATGAAAGATACGCCAAAACTTAAAATGAAACATTAAGATACATACACAACGCATTGTAACACATGATTTTTTTAACCCGACGCCTGTTTGCAGGAGTCGGGTTTTTTGTTTAGGTTAATACACAAAATGCCCGAATCTACTTGTGATTCGAGCATTTTGTCGTTTATGCTGAGGGGGGGCTTTTTATTCAATCACCAATTCCTTCTCCATTTTAACGCCATCTTTCTCTACTTCAACGGTGTATTTTCCTTTCTGAAGATAATATTTACCATCATCGCCTTTTTTCAATTCGATGTCTTTCGCTTCTTTATCCTTTTTGTCAGTGTTCAACCATGTCGTGTACGGAGGGGTCTGTTTCCCCTCAAAACTCATACTGATTTCAGGATAATTTAAGCCTTTTTGAAGCGAAACAGTTGATTTTGACAATACCAAATCTTTTCCTGCACGAATCGTAACCGTTGCGTTACCACTTGTTTTAGCATAACAAGGAATCGGCATTGTAATGGGTTTCATGTCTTCCCATTTGTTGCGTTGCGTACCCCAACCCCGATTGGTTTGTTTTTTTAAATCAAACAAAACGAAGTCTTTTGCCAATGTTTTGTCGTCCAATTGCTCGACGTGTTGCACATCTGCAATGAATAACGAGCGTCCATGCGTACCAACAACCAACTCTTTATCACGAGGGTGAACGACGACATCGTGGATAGCCACATTTGGCAAACCGTTGTTCATACTTTGAAACGTTTTTCCTTTGTCCAATGACACATACAAACTGTGGTCAGTGCCAACGTAAAGGATATTCGGATTTTTAGGATCTTCTTTAACGACATTAATAGGTTCGGCAGGCAAATCCGTACCGATGCGCGTCCAAGTGTCGCCATAATTTGTTGACACATATATATATGCGTTGAAATCGTCCCAACGATAGCCATTGAGCGACGCATAAACCGTCGCTCTGTCGTGGCTGCTTGCTTGCACGCGACTTACCCAAAGGTCTGAAGGCAACCCCTCAGTAATATTTTTCCACAAAACACCACCGTCTTTTGAAACATGAATCAAACCATCGTCGCTACCGACATAGATTAAACCGAATTTAAGCGGTGACTCATGTACCGATGTCAAAGTACCATAAGGGACATTCCCTTTTTTACCGCCTTTGGTCAAGTCGTCACTTATTTTTTCCCAATTATCGCCTTTGTCCAATGAACGATAGAGTTTATTTGCGCCAAAATACAAGACATCTTGATTGTGTTGCGACAACCAAATGGGTGTTTGCCAATTGAAACGTAGCGGTTTTTCACCTAAATCATGTTTAGGTGTAATGAATTTAGGTCGTCCAGCATTGGGTTTCGTAGTAGTTCGGGCATAAACCCCAAACTGAAAACCTGTATAAACCGTTGTGTTGTCTCGGTTATCAATCATCGTTTGCATACCGTCACCACCCATAATGCTACGGTATTCGTTGTGTCCAGATGCTTGCCAATCAATATTAGGTTCTGTTTTAGAACTGCCAAACCATACGCCGTTGTCCTGCAAACCACCATAAACGTTATAAGGCTCTGCCATATCTACGTTGATGTGATAAAATTGCCCGACAGACGGATTATTGCACTTAAACCACGTTTTTCCGTCGTCATAAGTGATATTAATACCGCCATCATTACCATTAATCAAGTGTCCTGAACGATTTGGATTGACCCACAAAGCATGGTGGTCTGCGTGAACATTGTCTTTATCGAGGTTACGCCAATTTTTACCGCCATCGTCAGAACCGACGGCATGAAAACCTAAGACATAGACTTTATCAGGATTGTTTTGATTGACACGTATCTGTGCAAAGTAATAGCCATACGTGAAAAAGAGGTCTGGAATCGGCTTGTCATGCGTTTTTTTCCAAGACTTACCGCCATCTTCTGACCGATAAACCTCCGAGCCAATGAGTCCGTTGCGATTTGCAAAGCCATCGTCGCCTGTATCTACGTAGTCATAAAGTGTTTGAACCGTTATTTTATTGGATTTAATTTGCTCGATGATGTCATCCGCTTTGTATTTTTCTGGATAACCGTTTGATTTCAAAAAAGCAGCAACTTTCTTCTTGTTTAATGCCAAAAATGCGTCTTTTGACATCTTTTTGAGGTCTTCTTTTTTAATGTCGTCGTCTTTGGGCTCATCTTCTTTTGCCGGTTTTGAACCTTGATTGTCAATGACGGCATAAACCAAAGTGTTATTTCCTTTTTTGCCGAGTGCCAAACCGATGCGTCCCGCGTCTGCACCTGTCGGAAAACCTGCGCCTTCGGTTGTGACGAGTTTCCACGTCATGCCACCGTCAATGGACTTATAAATGCCTGAACCTTTGCCCGATTCCTCAAAATTCCAAGCGCGGCGTTCTTTCATCCACGTAGCGGCATACAATACTGAGGGGTTGCTTTCGTCTACCACAATGTCAATCGCACCTGAATTGTCGTCCACAAAAAGGGTTTGTTTCCATGTTTTGCCACCGTCTTTGGTCATATAAACGCCCCGTTCTTTGTTGGGCGAATAAAGATGTCCCAAAGCGGCAACCCAAACGATGTCGGGATTCGTTGGGTGCAAAACGATGCGTCCGATGTGGTGTGTCTCTTCCAAACCGAGGTGCTGCCAAGTTTTCCCATCGTCACTTGATTTGTACATACCCGCCCCTGCATAACTTGAACGGCTGGCATTGTTTTCACCTGTGCCGAGCCAAATTATTTTTTTATCCCAATTGACTGCCACATCGCCAACCGTCATAACTGCTTGATTATCAAAGATGGGAGTCATATCTGCCCCATTCGATTCTGTTTTCCACAAGCCGCCCGAGGCGTAACAGACGTAAAATACTGAGGGGTCCTTTGGGTTGACATCTACATCAACAACCCGTCCGCTTTGAACAGTTGGACCGACGTTGCGATAAGTCACGCCATTGAGTAAAGAGTTGTCAGTCAATTTCTTACGCACGTCCGACGCTTTTAGTCGGTCTGTTGACGACGAAGCCGAAACGGGATTGGGTGACGTTTGATATTGTGCAAATAGAGAAGTGGTTAGAAAAGTAAAAATAGAGACTTTTAAAAATTTCATAAGCTGGTTGTGTGATTGGTTTAAAATTGAGACACTAATTTCACGAATTATACGAATTGATTTTAAAGATTAAAAAAATTCGCGTAATGAGTGAAATTAGTGTCTCGTTGTTCGCTGTAAATTTAGAATTAAAGATTTCTATTTTTTAGGTATTTTTCTTCTTTTCGATTAAATTTGTAGTTCTTTCGTCATAAAAAACTAAAAAAATAACATGACAAAAATATTAGAGCAAATAGCCCAACTGTCTCTTGAAGAGAAAATTGTCCTTGTGGAACGTGTTTGGGACGACATTGCAGAAGACCCTCGTTCTGAAAAATTGGACATATCGCCTGAGCTTGAAAAAGAATTGGCGCGCCGATTGGCATTAATTAAAAATAAAGAAACTCAGCTTTTAAGTTGGGATGAAGTCAAAAAAAACATTTTCAGCCACTTTCAAACAGCCTAATTCCTAATTGCTAAAATGAAAACCGACTATGAGCTACCACTTAATTTTCACAACCGAAACGCAAGAAGATTTACGCGAAGGCTTTTTATGGTATGAAGAAAAACGCATTGGATTAGGCGTTGACTTTATGATGACCGTTGAAGCCACTTTGAAATCTATCGAACGCAATCCATTAGCATTCTCACTTGCGCCAACCCATATTCCTAATATCCGTCGCGCCATTGTTTTTAAATTCAGTTACTTGATTTTCTACACCATTGTTGGTCAATCTGTTATTATTTTATCCATCATAAGTTCTAAACGTGACCCTGCCGTTTGGAAAACACGGATAGGTGAGGTATAAATCATGACTTTAAAAAATAAAAGCCCACAACGTCTGAACGTGTGGGCTTTTGTTTGGTCGAAAAGGCAGGATTTTGATAGCTGAAATAAAGATTACTATAATTTGTTAAATATAAATGTCAAAAACATCCATAGAATTATTTTGTTAGATAGGTTTTAATTTTCATCTTTGCTTCATAATTAACAACGTCAAAACATTTTATCTTTTAACCAAAATAGAAAATATATCATCTTAATGAAATAAGACCCATTTCATTTCATTTCATTTGGAATGTGTGAAAATGATATTCATTCGGTATTGAATGTACATCAATATATGCTTATGCAGACGAAGCGTACGGTCGTAGGTAATGAGCGCGCATTAAACTAAAATGGGCTAAAGTTGTCAGAATTGTACCTCCGTATGACAACAATAGCCCGTGAAATTAATCATCTTTTATAACGATTGTAATCTAAAATTTCACTAACAATTCAAAACTTTTCTTATTATGAATACTAATTTCCGTCTTATTTTCCTTGTACTTATCTTTGCACTCATTGATGTAAGGATATCTCATGCTCAAACTGAAACATTGCAATGTGGGTTTCAGATGTCTGCCGTAGAAAGAGCCGAATACGAAGCATCAGTAGAACAATTGAGAAATTCACCCCCTCAGTCTTACTCATCGATTCCCATAAATGCTTCAATACCAATTTATTTTTGGATTAATAAATCAACTTTAACTTTGGCACCTTCTGCAAGTGATATAAATGCTGCTGTAACAAGGATTAACTCTTTTTTTCATTTTGCTAATGATGCAAGATTTACGTTATGTGGTATGTCATATATAAATGATAGCCGTTTCTATAATATTACCAGCTATGAAATTCCTCAAATTGATTTTTATAATGCTTATCATAAAAATAATGCTATAAATATCTATATAACCGAAACCACGGTAAGGGATTTTGCACAATATCCGACTGGAGACTATACTTCTCCAAGCGTTTTTATGCATTCATTATCAAGCGACTATGACTTTAAAGTACTTGCACATGAGTTAGGACATACTTTCGGTTTATCACATACATTTAATGAGGCAAGCAGAGAGCCAGAAAGAGTTATACGTGATGCTGACCCTATATTAAGGCCAAATGCAAATGCACCTAATTGGAGAACAGCAGCCGACCGAATGAAAGAAACTGCTGCCGACCTCCCAGCATGTTATCCTGTGATTATAAATTGTAATGTACCACCTTGTACTGCAGTTGATGATAATGGGGATTTATACAATCCTGACAAGACAAATCTGATGTCTTACTAGACTTGTTTTGATCGTTTTGTGTCAGAGCAACAAAGAAAAATGGATGACCAATTAGACACACGCCTTAGTTATTTAATAAATGCTACCTGTACAGAAAATACAGGGGGTTTAGGTGTATTAGAAAGAGTTCCTGTTTGTGCTGATGGTAATGATACAAAAATAAAGGTTAAAAATGCAAGTGTAAATATTCTAAATTCAAACAACAATTTAATTTGTACTCCTATTTCAGATCTATCCGGTTATTTCACATCATGTAATCTACCCAAAAATACACCAATTACTTTAAATCCTGTTTTCAACTCAAACCCTAAAAATGGCGTTACAACCTTTGATATTGCTTTAATTTCAAGTCATAATTTGGGGATTCAGCCATTAACAGAACCTTTTACATTATTAGCAGCTGATGTTGATAATAGCGGAGAGATTGATGCTTTAGATATGCTTTATATTCGCCGGTTGATACTCAATCAAATTTCATCATTTCCAAACGGTGTAAATTCATGGCGTTTTGTTCCTCAATATTTTTTACAACAACCGGCATTTTTAAATACATTCAACCAAGATCCGTTTAATGCAAGTTATCAAGGATACTGCTACAATCCAAGTTCTTGCAATAGTTATATGGATAAAGTAACTTTAGACTTGAATACTCAAGATGGAGGCAGTCTGTGGGCTTGGACATTCAGACCCTTTAAGGTTGGTGATGTTAATTGTAGCAATAATCCCAATGCGATGTCGGTAGAGCCTGTTGTTGCGATACTTCAAGATTATAGCACGGCTCAAACACTGAGTGCAAGAGTAGCGAATGACCATTATAAGCTCAATACATCAAGAAATATAGCATTTCGAAATGCGGATGAAAAAACAATCATTTTAAAATCAAAAAGTATAGGAAATATAGCAGCTATGCAACTTGGTATGGCTTTTTTGAAATCAAAACTCTCCATTAAAGATATAGAAAAAGGAGATTTCAATACATCAGATGATGTTTTTGATTTTAGTAAAGAAGATAAAGGTGAATTACGTGCCTTGTGGTTCAATAAGCGCGGGCAAACAAAAGTGATTAGGAACGGTACAATTTTGTTGAAAGCAAAAGTAAAAGCAAATACTAATATTGATGATGTCTTAACGGTCTTGAATCTTGATGACAATATATTGAAAAATGAATTTTATGATGCAGGTGGCAACCTCATTCCGATGGATTTAGAATGGGAACTTGCAGACAACAGCAGTTCAATCGTTAACAATTTAACTGTAAATGCTTTCCCTAATCCATTCAAAAATGGAGTGACTTTTGAGGTTAACTCACCTATAAATGGATTAGCAACAATTAGTATCAGTAATATTGTAACGGGTCAGAATATGACTATTAGTAGCCAATTGATACAAGGTGTCAATTCGATTGTGATAAATAATACTGTGAATCTGTCACAAGGGATGTTAACTTATTCTGTAACGGTAGGAGGACAAGTCATAAATGGCAGTATTACTAAATCAAGATAATTTTTCGGAAAAAATCCCGATAAATAGTTTACTTTGAAGTAGTAAATTGTCTATCGGGATTTTTTACAAAACAAAATATAAATATGAAAAAAATTATTTTCTCTCTTTTTATTTTTCCTTTTACCATTTTTGCACAAAACCCCATTGTTGAATGGGCTAAAACTTTTGGTGGAAGTAAAACAGAATTTGCGAGGTCTATTACTGTTACAAAAGATAACAAATATTTAATAGCTGGAAATACTTGGTCTTCTGATGGCGATGTTGAAAATTCACATGGTTTTTCTGATGCTTGGCTCATTAAACTTGATGAAAATGGAATTGTTTTATGGAAAAAGACTTATGGAGGAAGTGGTTCAGATGTATTTGCAAATATTATTCAAACGCTTGATGACGGCTTTATCTTGGTAGGTGCAACAAATTCAACTGATGGTGATGTCCCCAGAGACAGTATCAGAGGGGTGTGGGTAGTCAAAATAGATAGTATTGGCAATATTCAATGGCAAAAAAGAATTGGCGGCTCAAAAGGAGAAAGTGGATTCAGTGTATTTCAAACAAAAAATGGTGATTATATTGTAGGCGCTTATTCATCATCTTCGGATTATGATTTCCCGGAAAATGCAGGAGAGCAAGATTGGTGGGTTTTAAAATTAAATAATCAAGGCACTATTATTTGGAAAAAAAGAATAGGCGGGAGTAAGTCTGACCTTTTATCGGAGTTAGTGAATATTGATGACAAAACTTTTGCCATTGCAGGGAGTACCGATTCTTATTATGATGGTGATTTTGTGGGTGCAAAAGGGGACTTTTCAGTAAAAATGGACTCTTCTGGCAATATCCTATGGAAAAGGTCTTTTGGTTCGCCTTTTGATACATTATCTATTGGATTGAAAGAATTTCATGCAATAACAATGAGTAAAAACGATATTGTATCAGTAGGAATGATGATTGTAGATTTACCACCTAACACGCCTATACCCTACACATGGCAATACTTGGTTACAAAATCAGACACAGCAGGCAATCGGAAATGGTCTAAATTATTTGGTGGTTCAGAGACAGAAAACGCTAAGAGTGTAAAATCTTTTCCAAACGGAGATATACTTGTCACAGGTTTTACCCAATCAAATGATGGAGATGTACAGAACAATCATGGCAATTTAGATTTTTGGATAGTCCGATTGGATAGTTTGGGCACTCTGAAAAATGCAAACTGTTATGGTGGCTCAAAAGAAGACCAAGCTTATAGCAGTGTCATTGACAAAAAGGGAAATGTACTCGTTGTTGGATACTCATACTCTACAGATGGCACATTCACCCAAAACAAAGGAATGTCTGATTGGGCGATTGTGAAGTTAAGATACCCTGGAACAAGTGTAAAAGAATCGCTCATGGACGAAAACGCTATTATAGAATATCCCAACCCTGTCCACGACCAATTAGTCATTCGTATTTCTCAAAATATTGCCCCTAATCTCTCGATTTATGATATTTTTGGAAAAAGAATGTACAGTTCAAGCCATTTAAAGTCCGAAACAACGATTGATATGTCAACTTTCCCAAATGGCATGTATATTATGACGTATCAACTGGGAGGCGAGACTTTTAGTAGAAAAATAGTCAAAATGCAATAAATATGTTACCCTCCCTCAGTAAATTTATCCTCCCAGCTATAAATCTACCTTCCCAACGATAATTTTATCCTCCCAGCGACAGATCCTATCGTTGTGGCGATAAAATTATCGCCACAACGACAAATCTTCCGATACCGCGATAAATTTATCGTCACAGCGACGAAACCTATCGTTACAGCGATAAATCTTTATGGATACATACATAAATAAATATACAATTCATTTAATTGATATACTACTGGTACGGTATTTGTGTTTTGTTTTATAAGTTTGAGGAAAACTTGACGTGAATATTCTCATATTGGAATCTAAATTTATTAACTTTTAAATTCAAAAAAGATGAGTCGTCAGACAACCGTTGCGCCCAATCCTGATGTTTGGGCGCGCATTAAAACAACACAAGAAACGCTTCATGCTTTGTATGAAGAAGCCGCTCAAGACATTAACAAAGCAACAGAAGGTGAAGCTTTTCTCGGTGAAAAGAACGTTTCTTATGCCCCCTCAGTAAAATTTACACATATCCTTTCGCTTGTAAATTAAACAACTCCGCATACTTTCCACCTTGTGCCATCAATTCTTCATGCGTTCCCATTTCAAGCCGTTGCCCATTTTCCAAAAACAAAATACGGTCAGCCATACGCACCGTTGAAAAACGATGTGAAATCAAAACTGCCGATTTACCTTTTGTCAATTCCGCAAAACGAATAAAAACTTCATGTTCCGCACGGGCATCGAGGGCAGCCGTCGGTTCATCAAGTATTAAGAGTTGAGCATCACGCATATAGGCACGAGCGAGGGCGATTTTTTGCCATTGTCCACCTGACAAATCAACGCCTCCAGCAAAACGTTTGCCGAGCATTTGTTGATATTTTTGAGGTAAAGGCTCAATAACAGTATCCGCTAAACTTTTGTTGGCGGAGTCCACAATTTGGTTTTGTTCCCCAATATCTTCAATTTTACCAATCGCAATATTTTCAGAAGCCGTCATCGCAAAGCGGATATAGTCTTGAAAAATAACCCCAACGGCTTCACGTAATTGCTGCGGGCCGTACTCTTTTAGGTCGCGTCCGTCGAGTTTGATAGACCCCTCAGTAGGTTCGTACAAACGAGCCAATAATTTGACAATTGTGGTCTTTCCTGCCCCATTTTCACCGACCAAAGCGAGTTTTTCACCTGCTTTTAGTTCAAAACTAAGGTTTTTGACAGCATATTTATCAGAATTTAGATACTTGAAACTGACGTTGTCGAAGACAAAACCTTCACGAATCGGGTTTGGCACAGGCAAGCCGCCGCCTGTTTTCATCAAAGGCGTAATATTCAAAAAATCAAAATAGTCTTGCAAATACAAAGCGGATTCAGCGATGCGGCTGAAGCGCAACATAATGCTTTGCAACATACTACGCATACGTTCAAATGACCCTGCGAGGAATGTCATTGTACCCAATGAAATAATGCCACCCACAGTTTGCAGAATGATAAAAATATAAGCCCCATAATAACTCAATGTACCGACAAGAGACAAAGCAGTTCCTGTCATTGCCCTTCGAATCGCTATTATTTTATTAGCTTCAAAATAGCGGTCAGAAATGGTTTTAAAACGTGTAGCGAGGAACTCAGCCAAGCCGAACATCTTTATTTCCTTTGCCGTTTCGTCCGATGCGCCGATGTAGCGGAGGTAGTCCAATTCACGCCGTTCAGGTGTCCAACTCAATGTTAAAGAATAGACTTTTTGGTTAAAATAAATCTCTCCAAACAGCGTCGGAATAACGGCTAAAACCAAGATAAGTATCAACCACGGATTAAAAAACAATAAACCTGCGCCTAAAAATAGGATTGTAATGATGTCTTGCGCTTGTTCAAAAACTTGCGTCATCAATACTGTTCTACCTGTGGTTTGACGACGCGCACGTTCTAATTTATCATAAAATTGAGGGTCTTCAAATTGATAGAGGTCAAGCGTTGCGGCATGACGTATGATTTCCATAGATGATTGATTGGAAAACAAATCGCCAAGCAAAATTTCCGTCAACGAAATGCCCCGTCCGATGATTTCAGAGAAGGCAACCACGCCAAATTCTAAGGCAATCAATGTCATTAACCAAGACCCATCAGTAACAAATGCCTGAAAGGACATATCTGTAATGGTGTGATTTTGAGACAGTTTGACCACTTCATCAACAATGTTTTTAGCGATAAAAAGTGTAATCAACGGTAATGATGAGCGTACGAGACGCAACAATAAATTGGTCAGCATCAACCACTGATTGGTGCGCCAAATCAAGCGAAATAGGGCAGGAATATGTTTTAATGCCGCGAATTGGTCTTTGAAACTACTTTGTTTATTTTGAGCCATAGGAGCGTTAGGTCTTAATTCAGGAATTTTTTTCACGTAAATATGAGGGTTTGATTGCAGTTAAAGCATTTTATTTTGAACACGTAAGGAAAGTCTTATCGTTATTGTTCACTCAAAGTCTTCTTTTTTCGAGAATAGCCCCCCTCAGTATATCACCATTAGTATTAAAATGAAGAGGCTTTTTTATTTTAAAAACCATCAATCACTTTGCTTATGAAATTTAATTTTAAATTTGCTTTATTTTGCAAAACAATCATAGTATTTAAACTTCTTTTCAAAATAATTATCGAACTATACATTCTTCATATTAAATCAAAAAAAAATGTCAAAATTTAAACTGACCAGACGGGAATTCGTAAAAAACACTACTTTACTGACGGGGGGCTTGATGGCAGCACCGTTATTAGGCAGCCAACGCTTTTTTGGAGCTGGTAGCGATGAAATAAAAATCGCCCTCATCGGCTGCGGGGGACGTGGTACGGGAGCTATCGTTCAAGCATTGAGTGTCAAGGAAAATACAAAATTGGTTGCCGTAGCCGATGCTTTCCGCGACCGCGTTGATTCCTGCCTAAAAACCATTATGAAAAAAGACCAAAATGTCAGTAGCCGCATTAATGTGCCTGAAAGTAACATTTTTGTCGGTTTTGAAGGCTACAAACAAGCAATGGCATTGGCAGATGTGGTCATATTGACAACACCTCCGGGATTCCGCCCTATTCATTTTGAAGAAGCGGTTAAGCAAGGCAAGCAAATTTTTATGGAAAAACCTGTTGCAACTGACCCTGCGGGTATCAAACGAGTACTTGATGCAGCAGAAATTGCCAAATCTAAAAAGTTGAATGTCGTTGTCGGTTTGCAGCGTCACTATCAGTCACTCTATCGTGAAATGATGAGTCGGGTGCATGATGGTAAAATTGGCGACATTGTTTCGGCACAAGCCTATTGGAACAACGACGGCGTTTGGGTGCATCCACGCAAAGAAGGTCAAACAGAAATGGAATATCAAATGCGTAATTGGTACTATTTCAATTGGTTATGTGGTGACCACATCACCGAACAGCATATTCACAATATTGATGTCGTCAATTGGGCAAAAAAAGGGTATCCTGTCTCAGCACAAGGCATGGGCGGACGTGAAGTCAGAAAAGGAAAGGACTTCGGAGAAATTTTTGACCACCATTTTGTAGAATTCACTTATGCCGATGGCTCTATTTTGAACAGTCAATGCCGCCACCAAAAAGGCACTTCGGCAAGGGTTGATGAAGTGTTGGTTGGTACAAAAGGCTCAGTTGTGTTCGGTAAACGCGAAATGAAAAAGTCTAATGGCTCACTCATTTATAAGCATGACGATAAAAATGATAAAAACCCTTATCAAGTCGAACATGATGAATTGTTTGCAGCGATTGCCAAAGGTGAATATAAATTCGCTGACACTGAAAATGGTGCGAAAAGTACAATGACGAGTATTTTAGGGCGTATGGCTACGTATTCAGGGCAAATAATTGAGTGGGATAAAGCCATCAATTCAGGTATCAGCATCATGCCAACTGAGTTTGATTGGAATGCTAAAATGCCGCTTTTGCCTGATGCTGATGGTATGTATGCAGCCGCAATTCCTGGTAAAACGAAATATTTTATATAACATAATGGAACACTGATTTGAGTGATTTGCACTGATTTACACAGATTTCGCTTTTGTCATCCTGTAAGGAACTAAGAGAAATCTGTGTAAATCAGTGCAAATCACTCGAATCTGTGTTCAAACCACTTTAAACAAAAATCATCAATGGAACGCAGACATTTTTTGAAAAATAGCCTTTTGGCAGCGGGTTCAACAAGCCTATTGAACGGTACTTTACAAGCTGAAAACAGAAGTGCCCCCCTCAGTAAAAACACCTTCAAACTCAAATACGCCCCGCATTTTGGGATGTTTAAAAACAGCGCAGGCGAAGACCCCATTGACCAGCTCAAATTCATGGCTGACCAAGGTTTTACGGCTTTGGAAGACAACGGCATGATGGGGCGCACACCTGAACTGCAAACCAAAATAGGTGAAACGATGGCGAAATTGGGTATGACTATGGGTGTTTTTGTTGTCAGTTTCGATAATTGGCCCCTCAGTACCTCCTTGACATCAGGGAATAAAGAATGGCGCGATAAATTTCTAAACGCTTGCCGCGAAGCCGTTGACGTGGCGAAACGGGTCAGTGCCAAGTGGATGACTGTCGTACCAGGTAATTTTGAGCGAAAATTGCCAATGGGGATTCAAACAGCACATGTTATTGAAACATTGCGCCAAGCGGCTGCCATTTTTGAACCGCATGGTTTAGTGATGGTTTTGGAAGCGTTGAGTGATACACCCGATTTGTTCCTTCGTTATACCGACCAATCGTTTATGATTTGTAAGGCTGTGAACAGTCCGTCGTGCAAATTCCTGTTTGATATGTACCACATGCAGCGCAATGAAGGCAATATCATCAAAAATATTGACCTCGTTTGGGATGAAACTGGTTATTTTCAAATCGGCGACAATCCTGGGCGCAACGAACCGACTTCGGGTGAAATGAATTATAAAAACATATTCCGTCATATCTACAAAAAAGGAAAAGAAAGCGGACGTGAATTTGTTTTTGGCATGGAGCACGGCAATGCAATGAAGGGAAAGGAAGGCGAAATGGCTTTGATAAAGGCTTATATCGAGTCTGATAATTTTGAGATTTGATTAAAAAAATACCCCCTTCCCGATGGTATCGGGATTTCGTTCCTCAACAGTAAAAACGGTCAATGTCCCTGTGATGTTGACCGTTTTTTTAGTTTTTAATGCTTTTTGAAAAAATAGGTCTAACTTTGCGCCTTATTTTTTAATAAAATAGAACAAAATTATAAATGAAATTTGCCACTAAAGTGATTCACGCAGGCATCGAGCCTGACCCTTCAACAGGTGCGATTATGACACCTATTTATCAAACTTCTACTTATGTACAAGCCGCACCGGGCGACCACAAAGGTTATGAATATGCCCGCACTCAAAACCCAACTCGTTCAGTTTTAGAAAAAAACTTGGCTGCCCTTGAAAACGGCACGGATGCGATTTGTTTTGCATCGGGTTTAGCGGCTATGGATGCGGTCATCAAATTGCTACAATCAGGCGACGAAATATTGAGTTGCGATGACTTATATGGCGGTTCTTATCGCCTAATCGTTCGGGTTTATGGCAAATTTGGCATCACAGGGCGGTTTGTGGATATGTCCAATCCAGAGGCTTTTGCGGAACAGATTTCTGAAAAAACTAAATTGATTTGGATTGAAACGCCCACAAATCCGATGTTGGGCATTGTGGATATTGCCGCTATTTGCGCAGCTGCACGTGCCAAAGGCGTTATGACGTGTGTTGACAACACATTTGCATCGCCTTATTTGCAAAACCCCTTGGATTTGGGTGCAGATATTGTGTTACATTCTGCAACAAAATATATTGGCGGTCACTCTGATGTCGTTCATGGTTGCGTCATCGTAAAAGATGCTGAACTTGCTGCGCAACTCCGTTTCCTTCAAAATGCTTCGGGCGCAGTGCCCGGGCCACAAGATTGCTTCTTAATACTGAGGGGTATCAAAACGCTTCATTTACGTGTGAAAGCGGCTTGTGAAAATGCGGAAAAGATTGCCGCATTTTTGGAAGGGCATCCAAAAGTGGATAAAGTCTATTATCCAGGTTTCGCAAATCATCCGAACCATGAAGTGGCTAAAAAGCAAATGCGGATGTTTGGTGGTATGATTAGTTTTGACCTTAAAGGCGATAGCGTCGAAGATGCGACAACCGTTTTATCAGGTACGCATTTGTTTTCGCTTGCTGAATCGCTCGGCGGTGTTGAGTCGTTGATTGGGCATCCTGCGTCTATGACTCATGCTTCAATTCCACGTGAAGTACGCTTGAAAGTCGGCTTGACGGACTCTTTGATTCGCCTATCCGTTGGTGTCGAAGATGTGGACGATTTGATTGAAGATTTGCGTCAAGCTATTGAAAAAGTAGCTGCATAAATATTGTTTTGCATAAAAAAGCCTCGCATAACGTTATGTGAGGCTTTTTTTATGCAAAATACTGAGGGGGTCAAAATGCAGACAAACCAACAGAAAGGTAATTTCGCAAAGGCATTTCCGACAATTTACCTGTCAAATCCAACCATTTTATATATTTCTGAAAAGCAAGATGTTCAAACGTCACAAGTTGCGCTTGGCGTTTCAAAACCAACTCTTGCATCTGCAACAAAACGAGTGGCGGTGCACCTTGTATGTTGGCATAGTGGTCGAGGGCGTACAGCGTTTGGCTTTCGTTGACTTGTTTTGCAACAAAATCATATTCTTTAAAAATGAGGTCTAAGTCTTGTTGGACGTTGAAAATCTCCAAATCGAAGTTGTTCTGAAGGTTTTTTAACTTATTTTCTGCTTCCAATCGTTTGAAAGCGATTTTGTTTAACTCCATTTTTGAAGAACCTCGGTAAGGTATCGCAATGCCCAGACCCACAGACCAGTCTCTAACAAGCCCATCTTTATTACGTGCGCTGTTGCGAATTTGGGCGTAGTCAATAATCTTTTTCGTTTCCGCTTTTTCAAGATTATAGTCTGATTGCACCGCACCAATCGCCGCTTGTTGATAGGTCAAAACAGGGTTTTTCTCTGCTGTTGTAGGCAATTCAGACACCAAAAAGCGAATTTTACTGAGGGGTAACCAATCGGCAGTATCGAGTTGTAAACTATCAGTAGTATTAAAAGTCCGCTTCAAAAATTGGTTGATATTACGGATTGAACCTTCAGATTGAAGCATTTTTTGTTGAAAATCAAAGGCGGCTTCTTCGGCTTTAATGAGGTCTTCGATATTGAAATTGGTCGAAAGCCTTGCCATTTTTTGCAAAACATCGCGTTTATCAACAAAAACAGTAGACAACTGACGATACATATTGAGTGCGGCCTGTTCAAACCGATATTCGACAATCAAAGCATAACGGTCGTACAAAACGTCTTTGAACAGCACTGTGCGTTCGGCTTGTTCTTTGACCAAATTGGCTGCTTTTTGCTGTTTCAAGCTGCGCATTTCATCCCAACTATTGAACGAAGTTCGCACGCGGTACTCCTGCCGCTGTAAATCAAAACGGTCGGTTTCTGTTTGAAAATCAACCTTTTCTAAAAAAGGTAATTTATAGGATTGGGCATTCAACACGTCAATTTTGCGCTCTTGTAAGGTAATAGCGGTTTGGGTTTTGGCTGTTGCCAAAATGCTGCTCGTTGACAACGTGTTTTGAGCAACTACGGTTTGAATGAAAACACCGAAATATAGTAAGACGATGATTTTATATGTTCGGAAATTTTTAGACATTGTTGATTATTGCGATTACGGATTTTGAATCGGCGTTACCTTTTGTTATTACATTCCAATGGGCGTTACCCATTTGTTTATTTCCAATGGGCGTTACCCATTGCTATTACATTCCAATGGGCGTTACCCATTGCTATTAAATCACGCCCTTTCAGGGCTTTTTGTGGCTTGAAATACTGAGGGGGTCAATTCGGTTGACCTTCTTTCGATTTTGTCATCAAGGAAGTCAACATTTGCAAAAAACCTTTTGGATTGTTCAATAAATTCAAAACAACCGTTTCACTTTGCAAAAAATGATTGTCCGACGGGATTTGAATCAATACTTCACGTCCATAGGTTTTCATTTCAGGGATTTTACGCAGCCTTTCGGGTATTTCAACGATGCGATGCCCTAAACCAATGACTTTGCCACGACATTTTTCTTCAATATGCAAACTCGAAAAAATGTCTAATGAATCGCCAACGCTCACTTGCAGGACTAAACTTTCATGCACGTAGCCAACCACCATATTCGGCGATTTTTCATAGAAGGAAATCAGCGTCGTAAAGGATGAAATATTCTCACCTTCTTTGCAATGTATCGTTCCAACAAGCCCTTCTGATGGTGCATAAATTGCTAAACGTTTTTGTTCATTGACGATAAAATCTCGTTGCGTTTTCAAGCGATTAATTTCGACTTGCATCGGGTTTTGTCCACGCAATTCACTTTCAAGGTGATTGATTTCAATGTCCAAAGGTTGAACAACAAGGCGCAATTCTTCTTTTAAAGAACTGATTTTCAGCTGATTAGGATTATTGAGCATCGTTGCAGATTCTGAAACCTTTACGCTTTTGAGGTCTTTTACCAACAGTTGATTGAGCGACACTTCGGCTTCAACGGCTTGAATACGACTTTGAATATCGGCAACTTTTTCCGTTCGTTGTGCTTTCAGTCTGTTGATATTGGACTGCAATTCGGCGCGGCTAATATGGGTTCTGGCTTCTAATTCAGAGATATTATGGGCAACATCGCTGAGTTTTAGGTTCAGTTCAACACGTGTAACTTCCAAAAGCAAATCGCCTTTTCTGACCGCTTGTCCAGGCGTTACGGCAATGCGATTGACCATAAGCGGATGCTCCAAATTGATTTGCATCTCTTTGTTTTCGGCAAAGCCATAAAACGTTTCGGCTTGATGATTGAAGTTCAAGCTGAGTTTATAAATGCCCCAAACAAGAGCAGGAAGGATAAACCAATACAGGATATTAAATCTTTTTATCATGAGTTTAACGAGCTTTCGTAGGTGTCACTAAAAGACAAGCGCACCTCTTTGATGTCTTGCAATTTTCTTAAAGCCTCTGATAGGGCGATACCTTGCATTTCGTCTTTCAGACGCAGAAGGTATTCATACTCAATGCCTTGCCTTTTTTCATTATCAAAAAAAATGCGATATCCCTTGAGTGAAAAGGAGCGTGAAAACTGCTTGACCAATGCTTGAACTGCCACAACATCATTCGACCCTTCGAGTACATCGAAACGCAAAGTGCCTATTAAACTCTGTTTTTGGCTAAAAGGTGTCAATCGCAATACAAAAACAACAATACAAAAAAGCAATGTGCCCATCATGCCGTTCACAAAACTATGCACTCCGCAAGAGATACCGACTGCCATTGTTGCAAAGACAAATGCCACATCGCGCGGATTGCTGATGCGTGAGCGAAACCGAATGATGGCGAGTGCGCCAAAAATACCAAAACTACGCGCTAAACTGTCACCAATAGATTGCATAATCGTTGTTGTAACGATGGCAAACAGCATCAATGACTGAATATAGTGGTCGGGTCGGGCGACTTCACGCGATGTTTTTTCGTAGGTAAAAACCAATAAAAGCGACAAGCCCAACGACATGAGTGATGCAAAAGCGATGAGTGCTAATGAGGTCGTCTGTGCTGAATTGGATAGGTTAGATAAGTCGAACATATATTTTTGAATAATTTGATAAACGTATCGGATACCTCCGATACGTGTAAGCTGAATTTTATCGTTGAACAATCACTTTCTTAACTGTATTTTTTCCAATTTTCAAGAAATAAAAACCATTAGACAAATCGGATAAATCTAATGTATATTGTTGATTATCAATGCCTTTTACAGATACCATCACCTGCCCAATACTGTTCAAAACCGATAAATTACTGAGGGGGTCGCCATCGGTTGAAATAGTCAATGTGCCTGTTGTTGGATTGGGCGCGATAGTGATTTTTCCCACACTTTCCAAGTCATTTGTAGCGGTTGCCGATTCATTGTTTTTGCCATAAGTAGAAGCCTTGATAATAAAATTACCTGTGCCGTTGGGTATCCGAGACAAACTGCGGTCGTCCACCTGTGCGCCAAAAGTTAAGCTGTCGAGCATCTGACCGCTTGCATTTAACAAGGCTAAAAATTCACCACTTTTTGACAATTTAAAATTGGCGTGGTACTTACCTACTGTGTTTTGGCTGCTGTCCTCATCCGCCCAAACAATCAAATAACCACCTGCAGGAATCGAGGTATTGGTTGGAAAAGCCCATTTTGTCAAGTTTGTTGGGCTGTCTGTGATGTTGAAACCACCGATATTGACGGCTTGTGTGCCTTTATTGTACAGCTCAATCCAGTCATCATTTTGACTAAATTCATCTTTAACGGTTGAGACATTTGAAGCCATAAATTCATTGATGACAATATCGCCCACTGCCGAACCATTGGTTTGCACTTGATATACATACACATCATGGTCTGCGCCAACAGGTGCATAACTAATGCTTTTTGAGGTATTATTGGCAGTCGCTTCTATATAATAACGCACCCAAGTAGCGGCATTTTGCTTAGGAATTTTTGCGCCAAAAACACCATCATTGGCTGTGCCATCATCGTGTGCGCCATCGTCATACATCAGCGTTTTTTGAAATTTACCATAAATATTTGTTCCAAAATAGAGCAAAACTTGCGATAAACCATTGGTATGTGTGATTTTAGTGCGAATCGTTACGTCCTGCGTTGATGTCGGTACTTGCCATGCTACACTGTTGGTATAAAAACCTGTTTGGCTAATCGTCGGTGCAACTTGTGCGACTTCTGCATTAGATAAAACATAATTTTTACGTGTCGTGATAAACGTCTTTAAGGCGGTCATACCCGTTTGCCATTGGGCATAAGTCGTTAATTTTATCGGGTCTTTTTGAACAGTTGTATCCAATAAAGCTGTGTAGCGATTGAGAACAGCATTGGCAGAATCTACGTTGAATGATTCTGCAAGCAATGTTCTCACATGCGCCAAATAACGTTGACGGATATTCGGTACTGCCAAAAGGCGGTTCAAAAGGGGATAATTGACCTTTGTTTCGTTATAAAAAGGACTCCATTGGGTTGCAAAACTGGCATTCATCGTGCTGTTGGCATCATAATCTATGGTGACAAAACGTTTTGTTTCGGCATCTTGATAGAGATAATAATCCATTTTTCCCTTATAAACGTAGCTGTCGTCGTCGCAAAACAGTATTTCACTCGCCAAATGCCAGAGTGTGCGGTCAATATCAAGATAATGTTGTAGAGAATCTTCCAAATTACTGAGGGAGGTCTCTTTTAAGATTTTACAAACCTTCGGCAAGTCCGCCCATGGTTGTGCTTGGTCACTACTTTTGAGGGTATAATATTTTTTATACGCCGTTGTATCATCGCCCAAATAATTCAATGCGGCTGTGCCATCGCCCCAACCTGGAGTACCTGTTGAGCCAAGAGGCACATCAGCGCGCCAATTGGTGCCGTCATTACTCAAAAACCATTCACTCATCATGTCCTTATTGATTTGTTGCACATTTTGGTACAAACCATAGTCGCCATCGTTGACATAAAGCCTTACAAAATTGGCTTTTGGTGCAGCCGAATGACGACGAATTTGATGATAGTAAAATATCTCGCGCACCATCGAAGCATCTTGATAAGAGTTATTGAGGTTTAAGGTTTTATAACCTTTGAAGTCTTGCGTCGGTTTGACAAAATCAGCCGAAATATTGAACGGTTTTTTCAACGAAGTACTTACCATCCTATATGATGTATTG
This sequence comes from Saprospiraceae bacterium, assembly GCA_043772905.1. Taxonomy (GTDB): domain Bacteria; phylum Bacteroidota; class Bacteroidia; order Chitinophagales; family Saprospiraceae; genus JAAFJT01. The sequence goes on from JAYVFS010000195.1 coordinate 26,197, forward strand.
CCCTTAAAACGCACGCCTACGCTGTCGTAACTCTTTCCATTGAGCCACATCGTTGCAGGAATATTGGTTTTTGACGCATAGTTACTTGCCAACAAAGTCAAGTAGTTCGCTTGTGGGAAAGACAGGCGAATGTCTTGAATTATTTCTTCATTATAAAATCCCGTTGTTGGCTTGCCGCCTACGTGCATCGTTCTTCCGTCTGCCGACAAATAGTATTCTTTGGGCAAGCCTTGACCTATGCAATAGGTTGATAATAAAAGCATTACGCAAAAAATAAGGCTTTTTGAGCCAAGATATTGTATTGCTGATTTCATATTAAGAGATTTTACGAATAGGAAATAATTGTATTTTTTTAAACCTAAAACGAACTTGAAAGAAAGTCGGTTGCGTAAAAAATGAATATAAATTTGGTTCAACTTGTATTAGTAAAGGCGATTAAATATTATCAACCATCTTAATCTTATCTATTCAGGTCTCCATTGCCTCCATCTTTAGATGGAGAATAAAATATTGCATTTCTAATTCTCCATCTAAAGATGGAGGCAATGGAGACCTGTTAAAAAAAGGCAAGTGAGGCAAGTTATAATGCGCTAATATCATCGTTGCAGAACCACCTTTTGCACCGTATTTTTTCCAATTTTTATAAAATAAAAACCATTTGGGAAATTGGACAAATCTAATATATATTGTTGACTATCAATACCTTTTACGGCAGTCATTAATTGTCCAATACTGTTCAAAACCGATAAATTACTGAGGGGGTCGCCATCGGTTGAAACGGTCAATTCGCCAGTTGTTGGATTTGGTGCGATAGTGATTTTACGGACATTTTCTACATCGTTTGTTGCATTTGCCGATTCATTATTTTTGCCATAAGTAGAGCCTCTGATAACAAAATTGCCCGTACCGTTTGGAATTCGTGCATAACTTCTATCATCCACTTGTTGTCCAAAAGTCAAACTGTCTAACAATTGACCAGTCGAATTAAGCAAAGCTAAAAACTCACCACTTTTTGACAATTTAAAATTGGCGTGGTACTTACCCGTCGTGTTTTGGCTGCTGTCCTCATCTGCCCAAACAATCAAATAACCACCTGCGGGAATGCTTGTATTGGTAGGAAAAGTCCATTTTGTGAGGTTTGAAGGGTTATCTGTGATGAAATAACCACCAATATTGACCGCTTGTGTACCTTTATTATACAATTCAACCCAATCATCATTTTGACTAAATTCATCTTTGACGGTTGAAATATTGGAAGCCATAAACTCATTGATGACAATATCGCTTGCTACTTTCGTGGCGTTGATGCTGTAATATTCATGCTCTGAACGTTCAGGCGAAAAGATACCTGCATTTGCGTTTTCTGCCCAAATATAGTATTCGATTGACGCATTACCCATCTTGAAACCGATGCCAAAAACACCATCGTTTGCCGCACCGTCTTTGTGTAAACCATCGTCGAACATCTCTACCCGCTTGAAAAAATCGCTGTTTTTCAAGCGATAACCCATCAAAACACCGTTAGAAACATGACCCGTTACCTTAGCCGTCACCCAAACAGAATCGTTGAGTCTGACGTTTGGCGTTGTCGTAATATTGGAAATAACAGGCGGTGTCGCCTTCATAACCGCCAATGTATCGAGGTATTTTATTTTATTTTCGACAAGGCTTACAATGCCAGGTGTGCTGCTGCTGCCACCTGGAGGGCCACCTTGTCCACCTGATGAAGCGTAGTAAAAATTGGTTTTGAACAAAGCATAAGTGCTCAAATTATTCGGGTCGCCTTGAACAGTAGCGTCAATAATGGTGCGCATCGCTTCGCCACGTGTGCGGTATTTGCCTGTTTTGAATGCTTCATTATTCATCGTTCTTATATGCGCAATGTACATTTTACGGAAACGGTCATTGGCTAACAATTTAGAAATCAATGGTTTAGCTGCATTCGTTTCGTGGAGAAACGGCGATAATTTTGCCATGCCCAAACTGTCTAATGTACCACCCGCACCTGTGCCGCCTGGGAAGCCACCGAAAGACATATTCAAATCCCAAAGAATGGGACTGAAACGTCCATTATCGTCGCGCCAGAGGTAATGGTTTTGGGTAAACGCCCCTGTGTAGCTGTCTAAATTGACAAAAAGAATATTGAAAGCGAGCATCCAAAGCGTGTGGTCAACGTCCAATATTTTCTCAACATCGGCGGTTTTGTTGTTCAATGTATCGCAAAGATGTATCAACTGTTTCCAACCATAGTCGGAATAAATTTCATACGATTTGGTGTACAAAGACGAGTCCACACCCAAATAAACCAAAGACGAACCATTCGTTGCACTTCCGCCTGTCTGTGGTGTGCCTTTCACAAAAATATTGCCGTCAGACGATGGGAATTTTTTCTTACAAAATGACTTTGTAATCGCTTCTGTATTTGTATAAAGTCCAATATATTCATCATTGACCCATAATTTTGTGTAGTTGGCACGTGGCAAATTGGTGTAAGGCTGCATGAGTTCATAACTCAAAGCCTCACGCACGCAGGAAGGGTCTGAAAATATATTCGATAATTTAATGTCTTTATAGCCTTGATAATTTTGCGACTTGACATTGTCCAATTCAATATGCCACGGGTTCTTTTTGCGCGTTGCGTTGAAACTCGAATTGCCTTTGTATTTCACACCGACCGAATCGAAAGTGACACCGTTGATAATTACTTTTTGGCAAACCGTATAAGGTTCTGCCGTAGATTGTGCTGCCGTTACAAGCAAACTGCTCCAATTGGACTGCGTGAAATAGATTTTAATCTCTTGAATTTTGGTAATATCATAAAAATCTTGCGCCAAAACAGTTGAGATACTGAGGGGTATTAAAAAAACACCCAAAAGGATTTTTTTTAGAGAATATAGATTTTTCATTTTTGAATAATGTTGGTAATGAACGAATTATGAATGATAGTTGATTAGACATTTTTTCGAAAAAAAACTTGCGCTTACTTATGAACATATAATTTCAATGTGTCTGTTGCAAAACCTGTAAAAATGCCTAAGCCATTTGTAATATTTGTGGGTGGTGAAGTCAAATTGAGCGAACTGTTGCCCGTTTCTTCATACAAAGCCGCATATTCAGGTTGTCCGTGCATCAAAAGAATATCGAAATTGCCATAATATTGAAGGCGTGGCGGCTGTATTTCTGCTCCGTTTTGTTGGGTTGGATTGTTAAAAACAGGTGGACGATTACGCCCTCCGAAATTAATAGTGCCGCCAAAAAGTGATTCGGGTGATGTTTCCAAATTTTTAAACGCAGACAAATAGAAAGTGTTATCGGTATTTGTCCACGTCAATTTTACAGGGTCGGGAAAAGTCGGGCGCACACCGCCGCCAAAGGTAACCGATGCTATCGTCAAATCAGAAACACTGAGTTTAAAGTCTTGGGGTTTGGTCGGTATCGTCGTCGTTGCCGTTATCGCTTTACCATCATAATTGAACTTCAAAAGATATGTTTTTTCTGCAATAATACGTGTACTCGACGTGTAATGTCCACTGTCACGAGCTTGTAAAGAAATTGTTTTACCGTCCGTTTCAAGCGAAACGGTCAAATTACTGAGGGGTTCGGCAACCGTTACGGTATCTGAGCCAAAAGGAATTTCTTTTTTTATGAGAATATTGACGCTGTCTCCTGCGCCCAAATAACCTTCCACAACGGCACGTGGAGCTAAGGTTGAGAGGTCATCCGTTTTGGTGCAACCGATAAAAAAACAAACGATGAGCAATAGGCTATATGTAATGGATTGAATTTTCATAATAAATATTTTACTTGAAAAATTTTAAATCTATTTTATTGATTTTGAATGATTTATAAAATCTAAACTTTCCGCAAGTTTAAAACTTGCGGAAAGTTGGTGTTCTACCGAAACCGCCATGAAAACGAGATATTAGACGTAAGCCCCAAATAATTCAAACTCGTTTCAACGATTTGACTTGACTCAATTTGAAACTCCTTGTACCATGTATTTGTCCGATTGTATAAATTGAAAATAGATGCGCTGATGCTGCGAGATGCGCCGCCTTTGTTTTTCCAATTATAAGTTGCGGCAATATCTAAACGGTGATAATCGGGCAAACGCAAGCCATTTTTATCTGTTACAGTAATATAGTCACGTGTCGAACCGTCCAATAAAGTCAATTTATAGCCGCCTGTTGGGGCGGTGTAAGGTCGTCCACTCGCATAAATCCATGTTGCTGAAAAATCCCAATTGCCTAATTTATAGATACCGACCAATTTCAATTCATTCCGCACGTCTTGATTGGCGTAAAACGCCTTGCCATAATCTGCAAAATCATATTTGACTTCTGCCAATGAATACGAAAGCCAACCCGTCAGTTTGCCATATTTTTTTTGAATCAATAAGTCAATACCCTTGGCATAACCACTGCCTGCGGCAAATTTTTCTTCATAACTCACCGAGCGAGGGGAAGGGCGGATACGCAGCGAGTATTCACTCAAACCCGTCAAGTCCTTGTGGTATGCTTCGACGTCGAACAACCAATTTTTGTTTTCATACGCCGCACCCACTATATAATGTGTCGCCGTCGAAACAGGTAGTCGGGCATTGTCTGCCAGCACCCAAAAGTCGCGGCTGCCTTGCAAAATATCCTCTCTGATGACCCTTTTGACGAATTGATTGTACTGTCCATACGCCATTTTGAGTTTATACTGAGGGGTCAAATCATAAGTTGCAGAGAAGCGCGGCTCGATATAAGTCTTTGCCGTAGGCGTAAAATAGCTCATTCTAAGTCCTGGTAATAGGCTCAATTTGCCGAATTTTATATTGTCTTGCAGATAAGCTGTTGCCGTCATGCCGTTTGTGTGGCGGTCAATAATGGTCGTCGTATCGTTTTGGGCATACGTGTATTTGATGTCGTTTTGCGTTGCACCAATGCCAAATTCCACTTTGTTTTTGCTGTTGGCTTTCCATTCAAAATCCACTTTGGCTGAATAATCCTTCAAATTATTGTCCTCCAAAGTACCTGTTTTGATGGTTCTACTCACGCCCGAAGTGTCGGGAACAGACACGTCAGACGTGCGGTCACGATTGGAGTAATAGTTAGAATACGACACCAACGTATTCATATAAAACACATATGAAAACCGACGACTCCACTTTAAAGAGCCGCCTAAATTGCCCCAATTCGTTTGGTCGTTAACGCTGAAATTGAAATTGCGCCCGCCGCCGCCGCCAAAACTCGGCAAACTATTGTCGCGTGAATTGTCCATATTGTCCGTTCCGTTGTACAAACTCAAGGAAAGTACGTCTTTTTTAGTCGGTTTGTAAGTCATACGACCATTTAAGTCATAGAAAAAAGACTTAGGCGTGGTGCTTGCGAAATTAATACGACCACCGCCTGGACCACCACCTTGTGCTGTTTGAGTCGTTGTCGTCGTCGTTGTACCACTGTATTTATCAAAAATCTTTTGATACAAACTCGTTTGATAAGAACGCCTAACGGCAAAAAGGGACGTGATTTTATCGCCAATCGGCACTTCCACAAAGGCATTTGCAGCCAAAAGACCCGCATCTAAACCTGCATTGAACTGCTTGCTGTTGCCTTCTTTACCTGTAATTTCAGCAACTGACGAGATGCGTCCGCCAAATTTTGATTCAAAACCACCTTTATACAACTGCACGTCTTTCACCGCATTTGGATTAAAAGCAGAGAAAAAACCGAACAAATGCTCGACATGATAGACGTTAAAACCATCATACAAGACCAAGGTTTGGTCAGGTGTGCCGCCACGTACATATAAGCCCGACGAGTTTTCATTCGCTGCCGAAACGCCTGGCATCAGTTGGAAAGAACGCATAATGTCTTTTTCACCAATTGACGGCAAAGCGGCAATTTTGGCAGGAGACAATTTGAGCATCGAAATTTTTTCGTTGGCACGCAGCAGTTCCTCATGGTCGGCTGTGACAACCAATTCGTCGAGCGTTTCGGTTTGCGATTCGAGCTCGATGAGCAAATTACTGAGGGGGGTCTTTGGCGACAAAAAATACATTTTAGTTTTGTAACCAATATAAGAAACTTCTAAACCGATGGTATCTGACGACACATTGAGCAAAGTAAAATAGCCGTCCACATTCGAAATCACGCCTTGCGTTGTACCACGAATTACGATGCTGACAAAAGGCAGCGGCTCGCCTGTTTTCACATCTTTGAGGATGCCTGTGAGTGTAAAACCTTGTCGTGTGGACTTGCCTTGAAAGCGGGTACTCTCTTCCGCCGCCTTAGCTTCTGCTATTTTTTGCTTATTAAAAACGAAAAAAGCGCCTGAATCATCTCGAAGAAAACTAAGGTTTGTTTCACGAAGGCAAATCTCAACGGCACGTTCTGGTTTTGTTCCAGAGAAAAAATACGTTATGCGTATATCCTTGACATCCTCTTCTTTGTAGCTTATTTTCATACCATATTTGGTCTTAAAAAGCTCTAAAACCTCGTGTAGTGTTTGATAATTGACGTACTCTTTGATTTCCGTCGGCGTTTGTGCTGCTACGCTGGCATTAAAGGAAACTTGAAAAAAGGTGACCAATAAGAGCGATAGTAAAAATTGTTTCATAAAAATATTAATTTTTGATTCTGTTGACCTTAGTCACGCTTAATCAAAAGACAGAGTTGCGCTTTTATACCTCCCCAAAAAGAATGTGCCGACGAATAGGGGAATTGTGGAGACGAGTTGTCTTATAGATGAGCATCTTTTTATCCGAAATATTGCCCCTTTCATACCGTTAAAAATAGGTTTCATCGAATAACAGGTACTGTATATTGCAAAGTACCGTTGAATGGACATATCTTTGCATCATATTCAACAGAAGAAAACAATATCTATCATAAAAATCTAAAATCACGAATCATGAAAAGCGACGAATTGAACAACCCAATCATCATCATTCTCCAAATAGTCAAATACCTTTTCGGCGGTTAAATCGCCTCTTTTATCTGAAAAACAAGGCTGTTTATCACTTTTATAATGCTGTTCGTCCATGACGTATAGGGTTAAGTGTAACACGTATGTCTTTTCGGGGGTCTTAAATTTGACTTTATGCCATTACATTTTTAGTCTATTGCCTTTGCATTTTTATTAAAATCACCCGATTGTTTAATTTTTTTTGTCATTCTGTGTACTAACGTTGGCAGGGTTGATGTTCGACGTAAAGTTACGGCGAAAAAAAAGCCGTTGAAAAATCTATTTCTTTAACAGACGGAAATGAATTTCCGTACTACAAACTTTTGTCATGAAAAAGCTATTTGCACTTTTTATTA
>JAYVFS010000196.1:0-10376 GCA_043772905.1 Saprospiraceae bacterium
AAATGGCTTACCAGCAGTAAAAGGATTGCCTGGTGTTTTACCTGTTGCCAATTGATAAGGAGCGATGTTCGGGACACCTGTATAGAATGCAGGTAAAATATCCACCGAACGTGGTTGACCTTTACGGAGCAAATAGTTACCAAAAGCGGCATTGTCAAGAGCCGTTCCAGCAGTTGCAGGATGCCCTTTGATGACCCACAAACCGTCTTTCGTATTACCAAAATCCACTGCGCCTAAGACTGTTTTTGACGCTGTTTGAATCCGCAATTTAGACATCGCAGGAACAGCCGTACCAAATAAACGGTCGTCCATATAGAGACCTAATTCTGGATTCGTGAAATATTGCTCAAATTCTTGCTCGCCTGCATAAGGCGTACCATAGTTCCATTTGTCTTTTTGACCAATTGGAATAACGGCTTCGTTTGTCAAAGGCATACCCAAACGAGAGACTTGTACCCAATCGCCTGAATAACTTGGTTTTGCACCATTCGGGTTCAAAGTCGTTACTTTTGGACGGCTTGCAGAAGCCCAAACGCCGATGATATAATTGCCATCAAGGATGCTTGTTGCTTGACTAACGGGTTTCAAGTCCTTTTGAACGAGTTGAATCGGTATTTGCAACGCAATCGTGTGAACATTGTAGCAACCAACACCGTCACGTGCACCACCGTCTCCACGGGTTTGACCTAAATCGAAAATACCACCTAAATCAACAAAAAATGGGTCGTCAGCGGGTCCGCAGAAGATTTTTTCACCTGTGCCAGCCGTAACGACAGCTGCTTGCATCAATTGTGCATACGTTTTGCCGAGACCTAAAACAGCGTTGTCAATCGAGCGAGGTCCGATGTTTGGCGGCGGTACAGGTCCGTTTGTATAAACCGTTTGCCAAGCACCATTGTTACCGAAGCGACGTTCAACGAAATACGTTGTTTTCAAATTCTGTTTGCCGAGGCGAATGTTGAAAAACGTCGTTGGGTCTTCATTCACTTTCGTAAAAGTAAAACGGTAAACGAGGTCGTCACCAAACGACAAAGGGTTTGTTTTAATGTGGATTTCATAGCGAATGTCTTCGCCAAAAGTTGCATAATTTGGTCCGCCTTGTGGCAATTCCAAACCGATGTAGTTGGCAATAATTGTCACGGTGTTTGGATTGTCGGGACTGCGGAAAGCATAAAGGTCAGTGTTGTCAGCCAATGGGTCATTGGCAATCATCGGTGCTTCGCGGTGACTTGAAGCTTCAAGATAGCGGGCTTCGATGCCAAAATAGGCAATCGCACCTACGAGTACTGCTACGACAGCAGATTTGAATGCAAATGGAGGTAAATTTTTCATAAATTGAACATTTTAAATTTAATAAATTTAGTTAAAGAAATAGCTCCGCCATACCCCTCAGTAGCGATACTTTGGCAGCTCGTTTTGAATATAAAAGTGATATTTTAAAAAAATCAGAATGGTGTGAACAAGGCGAAAACCTTTGTTTTCATTAGTTTATGTGCTGATTAAGCAATTTGAGAAAATCTAATTTGTTTGTTCGAGTTTATCTACGATATAAAGGATGTGTTTGGTTTTTGAGAATTAAAAAAAAGTTAAATTTTTTTTGAAAGCAACACTTCGTAACGCCAAATTGCATTTAGCGCAAAAAAAAACGGCATACTGATGGGTATGCCGTTGTTACGTTATTATTGCTTACTTTTTCTTACGCATCGTTGGCTTCGGTTTTTCTGTTACCGAAGGCTTTGATACTGAGGGGGTCGCTTTCCGTTCAGCTTTTTCAACAACGGCTTGCTCTGGCAACAAATCCGTTTCAGGTAAACCATTTTTACGGAAGTAGTAAAACAAACCACCCACAAAACCAAGCAACAACAACGCCGAAGCAATCATACTATATGTTTCGCCTGAATAGTATGATTTTGGATGAAATTCCATAACTATTTTATGGTTGCCCGCAGGAATTTTAGCGGCACGCAAAACATAATTCGCTTTGGCGAATTTAGCAGGTTGACCGTCAATGGTCATATTCCAACCTTTTTCCATCGGATAATAAATCTCTGAAAAGACTGCCAATTGGTCTGTTTTTGCAGACGATTCATATTCCAATTTGTCGGGATTGTAAGCCGTCATTTTTATCGTTGCGGTCGAGTCATACTGAGGGGTCGTTGAACCGATGATGTCTGCAAATTTTTTCTGAACAACGACTTCATATTTTGGATTTATTTTACCGACTTCTTCTAACTCTTGGTCGGCATTGTCCACCACTTTGACGTTTTTGACAAACCACGCATTACCGAGAGCAAAAGGATTGATTTGTAAACCATTCATTTCGTCGCCTAAAACGACATATTTAGCATTCAACATACCATAAAGCGGCATATTGGGTTGTTCTGACATCGGTTTGTTGGGTTCAAAACTGCCGAGATAACGCTCAATCAACTCTTGATAAATCATCATTTTTGCCGCATGATAACCACCGACTGACTTATGATACATAGATGTATTGGCATTTTCAAACGGCAAACCCCTGCGTAAATCCAAGACACGGAAACTCAATTCCTTGTCTTTCATTATCATTTGATCAACAGGAGCTGGTTTTGTCTCCTCTTTTACTTTGCTGGCATCTTGAAATTTTTCCTCATATATAACGCGTCTTGAAACTGTCCACGCATCACCCAAACACAACAAACCGATACCCGCAACAATAATCCACGATTTTGTAACGATGCCACGCAACGATACAAACAGCAAAGCCGCCGCCGCTAAAATGAGCATCAAAGAGTGCATCGCATCAGATTTTGCTAAATCTGCCCTTGCTTCGTGCAAACTTGACATAATTTGAGTCATTTGTGGCGCACCAATTTGTGGGCTACTTTGCTTGATTTGTTCTGTAATCCGCGTGTCCGCCACAGGGTTTGCGAAGCTGCCCATCATACTGACAAGGCACAATGCCACTGTCACACCAGTCGCAATCAACAAAGCACGTTGCTTTTTTTCGTTGGATACTGAGGGGGATAAAAATTGATTCAATGCCAACATCGCCATCAATGCAAACAGCATTTGACCCAAACCAAGTGCCTGAGTATGAGCTCTGAATTTGTTGTAAAGGGGCAAAGTATCGTAAAACAGCGTGCCAATCGGCGAATTATCGCCCCAAGCAATCGCTACGGACAAGAAACTCGCTGCCAAAATACCCCAACGCCAACGGGGGTCAACCAACTGAATACCCAAAACGAAGAGGAAAATGATAATTGCACCATAATATATAGCCACACCGACGAAAGGCTGATTGCCCATATACAGCGCACCGCCCAAGCCTTGTTTGGCAATATCCACGTCTTCCATATTTTGCGAAGCACCGCCACCGTAGGCATTTTGCACCAAAAGCGTCATCGTTTCGCCAATGCCATAACTCCAACCGAAGGCATAACTTTTTGACAAACCACCATCGGGATTGCTCGAAGCCGTCTGCCCTTGATTGGTTTGCAAAGCCATTTTTGAAGCCGCAGATAGTTCGGTTTTGCCACGTGTACTTTCTGCTTGATATTCCAAAGTCGTCCAAATCGTCGTTAAATTGGTCAAAACCGCAAAAGTTAAGCCCGCAATCAACGATAAAGCGGCTTTTCCAAAAACCAAAGGCGTTTTTTCACGTATAGCATTCACAAGTTCTGAAATGCCCAAAACGGCAACAATTAGAAACGTATAGTAGGTAATTTGATAGTGATTGGCATAAATCTGTAAAGCCGTAAACAGCGCAAACAGTAAACCACCGATAATGTATTTCCCACGAAAAGCTAAAATAGCGCATGCTAATACAGAAGGTGCATAAGCCAAAGCCACCATTTTTGTGGAGTGACCTGCGGCGATAATATCCATATTGAATGTCGAAAAGCCAAAAACTATTGCACCCAAAAGTGAGATACGCCAATCTAATCGCATGATAGTCAATAAAAAATACATGCACAACATCGCTAATAATACCTCTGAAAAAGGCGAAGTCAACGGCTGTCCTGCTAACATTAAACGAAAAACAGGCACAGTCAAATTGCCCTTTGCATCAAAGTGAATTTGAAATGTGGGCATTCCGCTAAAGTATGCGTTTGTCCAAAGTGGTGCTTTACCGGTTTCCAATTTGGTTTTGTCCATTTCAGATTGCGAAGCAGCCGCTTGAATATTATCGTGTTGATTGAGGACTTTTCCGTCAAACACATACGGAGAAAAGAAGATAAGTGCCAAGACGACCATAACAACAAACGAAATGCCGTGCGGTAGGAGTTTTTTAAATACTGAATTTTCCATTAATTAATGATTATTGTCAATTGAATTTTGTCTAATTTTTAATTCTATTTTTGCGACCTTTTAGTATTATTCTCAAAAGTTAAAAATTTCGCTCAAAAGTATCATTTAAAATCAAAATCTTATGTCCACAACCGCTAAAATTCATTTTTCAGGTCTTAATACATTGCGGTTTTTTGCAGCTTATTTCGTCGTCTTGCATCACGGCGAAACGATTCGCGCTAAGTATGGTTTACCCAATTTTGAACATTATTCTTTTTTTAGAAATGGCTCATTAGCCGTTTCGTTTTTCTTCGTTCTGTCGGGCTTTTTGATAACCTTTTTATTGCTTACTGAAATAAAAAAAACAGGTTCTATCTGCCTTAAAAAATTCTATATGCGGCGTGTATTGCGCATTTTTCCATTGTATTATTTATTGGTTTTCATTGGATTAATCGCCATTCCTCTATTTCTAAACGTCATTCATTTTCCGAACACGCAGCCTTATGATACGGCAACGGGCGGTGTTTTGTTCCTGTTTTTCCTTAGTTTTGTGGTCAATGCTATGTTCGGTAGTCACTTGTTAGAACCGCTTTGGAGTATTGGTGTGGAGGAGTATTTTTACTTGATTTGGGCGCCACTTTTTAAGTTTTTTAAAAACCATATTCTCAAAGTCATTATTAGTGTTATCGTCCTAAAATCCATCATTATTTTGTTTTTTGCTACTCAAAATGATAAAAGTGAGGTTTTAACAATCGTAGAAGACGTTTTATTATCCTTGAAATTTGAACTCATGGCAATCGGTGGTTTAGGTGCACGTGCTGTTTTTAGAAATAGAAAAAGTGTAGAAAACGCCCTTGTTTTCAAACCTATTTTTCAAGTTTCATTTTTAACAATTTTGTTTTTAAGATTCTTCTTTCACGGCTATTTCCTTGAAAATCAATTTATTATTTATAAAATATTTTTTCTAACACCCGTTTTAGGCACTTATACTGAGGGGGGGCTTTTCCTCTGGCTTATCCTCAATGTGTCCGTCAATCCGAAGCCGTTGTTCAGACTCAATAATCCTTTTTTAGAAAAACTCGGTGAAATCAGTTATGGCATATATATGTATCAAATGCTCGTTATCTTTGGGGTTATCTTGGTTTTTAAAAAATGGCTGATGCAGATGTCTCCTACCCTGTCCTTCATCTTTTTTTATATTGTGGTAACATTTGGCGTAATTAGTGTTTCAAGGTTGTCGAAACGATATTTTGAGGATTGGTTTTTGGCCTTTAAGTCCAAATTTGAGTCGTAACAATTATTTTAAGCATCTGCTCTTATATTTTAAAAAAAGTAGAAAATGCTTCTCGAACTATAAAAATAATAATACTATTGTCTTTTAATGAAAAGATGCAGTGCCTGATATTATCCATCTTGTAATATTGAAAAATAAAACTATGTCTAATAACAACTAAACGCATAACCATTTATCCATTCTCCGAAAGTTTATTCAAAATAAAATCGAAAATAAAAAAATAAGAATATGAATAATATGTTAAAGGAACTCATACCACCTATTATCTACAGAAAACTTGAAAAGATAAAGAAAAATAAGACACATCAAACCTTTCGTTCTTATGAAGATGCCTTGAAGTTGTGTACAACAGATTCGTATGAACAACAAGAGTTGATAGAAGTGATTTTTAAAAAAACAAGACGATTTGCTGAGGATATCAAGTCAAAAGCTGTACCTATTTGGGAAACCTCCGCTTATAGCATGGTTTCATTATTGAATCCAGTGATTGAAATGGAATCAAAGGAAATCAGTGTCTTGGATTTTGGTGGCGCATGTGGCGCGCACTATTTTCAATTGAGAAATATCATAGACAAAAGCTTAAAAATCAATTGGGTCGTCGTCGAAACGCCTGCAATGGTGGCGCTAGCTAAAAAATTAGAGACAGATGAACTTTCCTTTTGTAGTAATTTAGACGATGCGATTAAAAAACTGGGTAAAGTGGACTTACTGCATACTTCTGGAACGCTGCAATGTGTGGACGAACCACTAAAATATTTGAATAACATCCTTAACTGCAATGCAAAGTGGCTTTTGTTTAATAGACTTGGTTTGAACAAAAAAGACAGAAATGTTGTATCCATCCATTCATCTAAATTAAGCTGGAATGGTATCGGTGAATTACCAGAGGGTTATACTGACAGATGGGTCAAATATCCATTTACCTTTATGTCTGAAAAGGTTTTTCTGGAAAAAGTACAAGGTAAATATTTATCAGTTGCCAAATTTTTCGACCAAAGTGGTATGTATGACATTAAAGGCGAAGAAATAGTGGGGTATGGATTACTATGTAAAAATATTACCTAATCCACTGGCAATAAACATTGGCATAAGACTATAGTCATATGAATCCAAAATTCTCAATCATAACCATCGTCTATAACGGCGAAACTTTCATCGAAGGAACGATGAAAAGCGTTCTAAATCAAACCTTTACAGATTACGAATACATCATCGTTGACGGTGCGTCAAAGGATAGTACGGTGTCGTTAATTCAAAATATTGCTCAAAATGCACCCCGCAGTATAAAATGGATTTCAGAACCCGACAAAGGTTTGTACGATGCCATGAACAAAGGTTTACGGCTTGCCACAGGTGATTTCGTTCTGTTTTTGAACGCAGGAGATTGGCTTTTTGAAGCCACAACTTTAGAAAAAATAGCAGCCGCAACCACACTGAATACCGATATTCTGTACGGCGAAACGATGCTCGTTGATGAAACTCGACGACACATTGGCACTCGATCAGATATAACCGTTCAAAAATTGCCTGGAAAATTGACTTGGCGAAGTATGAGTTTGGGCATGGTGGTATGTCATCAATCCTTTTTACCCGCTCGAAAAATAGCCCCTCAGTATTTGGAGAATAATTTGGCGGCGGATATTGATTGGGTCATTAATTGCTTGAAAAATGGGGGAAATGTAACGAATACGCATACAATTGTTTCAGAATACTTGATGGGTGGTGTTTCGAAAAAGCAGCATCAACAGTCTTTGAAGGATAGATATATTGTTTTGAAAACGCATTTTGGAACGGTTGGTAATATTTTTAATCATGTATTAATTACGCTTCGGGCAGTAGTTTTTAAAGTTAAAAATGTAGGGAAAGCGAAATATTAATCAAGTAATTTTTTGTCATTCTGAACGCAGTGAAAGAATCTAAATATTATTTCATGCAGATTCTATCACTGCGTTCAGAAGGGCAAAAAATTATAATAAAATCTGCTCGATTTCCAACCACGAATTAACGCGACGATGTCTTCCATTATCAGCAAAAACATTATGCGTTGCCGTAAATAGAAAGGTTTCACCCTCAAAAAAATCGAGGTTTTTGAAATGGTCATCAATCAAAATATCCGCTTTGACGATTGTTTTGAAGCCACATAAACAGATATTTTGCCAACCAATGAAAGGAAAATGCTCTTCCATCCACATCATTTTGTCGTATAAACTGTTCGGAAATTGCGTCGCTGCCGAAACGATGAAGATTTCATAGCTTCGCATTAATCTTTTTATAACTCGTTGACTATCAGGTATAACGAGTAAATCCCTAAAATATCCCTTCTCATTAATCCACTCAAATACTTTTAGAAAAGCCTCCTTTTCCATTTTTCCGTTGATGTCATCGAGCATCAAGCGGATGCCTGTTTCGCGTTCATGTGAGTCGAGGAAAGCGGTTGTGATGTCGGCGATGACATTGTCCATGTCTATGGCTATTCGTTTCATATCGTTGCGTTTTTTCGCCAATTGCAAATTGGCGTTACGACCCATTGCAAATGGGTGTTACGTTGTAAATGGGTGTTACATTATTTTTCCGTGAAAACGGAGCAGATGATTGTCCGCTTTTTCATTAAAAATGCACAAAATAAGGGTTTTGGTCACACGTTCTGTTGGGTCAAATAAAATTTTTATAGGATTATGAACATAACCATTATCCCCAAAAAGATGGATTTGCTGTTGTTTAGAAGGCAATCGAAAGTGTAAAAGTTCTTCGGAAGTACGTGGCAAAGGAATATCCTCGTAACCTTCCTCTTCGAGGAAGATTCGAATCATATCAAGCGTCGATTGCAGCTTTGAACCTGCAAAACGGATTTGATATTGCCAACCATCGCTGATACCTCCTTGATAATGACTGTTTTCAGGCGGGAATTCTTCTCGAATCATTGTTTCAATTATCCTGTTTTTTAAAGCGTAAAATTAGTTTTTTATAAACAAAAAAGAGACGCATTTCAACTTTTTGTTTCTAACTAAAATAAAATCATTGAATTTATACCCATTTTTTTGTAAAAAATTCAAATAAAACCATGTTAGTTGGAGATTTCTAAAAGAAGATTTAGCTTTGCTCTCAATAAAACAACTTACTGTGATCAAAACTACATTTCTTCCAATCGCCTTTCTTTTTGCTGTCTTAAATATTTCAGCACAAAAAATCACCTTGCAGTTAGATGCAACACCTTCAAGCACCCCCTCAGTATCAAAGGCTGCTTTGAGATACAATAAAGATTTTGCGTACAGTCTAACACTCGATGATTGTTCATCGGATCACTATGCTGTTGCGAAACCGTTGTTTCAAGGTGGCGTTGTACCAGGCAGTGGCTATACATCACCCGGTCTTTTTTCTACAGATGGATGTGGCAATAATGTCACTTTCAAGGTCGGTATTGCTTGGAATTCGACAAATACAAGCGGTTATGGAGCCAATGCCAATGATGGGAGTTATATGTCGTGGGCGCAATTGCAAGAAGTTTATAATATGGGTTGGGACGTTTTAAACCACAGTCTCGCACATCGTGCTTGGGGAGATTTAACGGGTAGTTATACTTATGCGAATCAAATTACGCAAAACAATGACAATGTTCGCACCCGTTTAGGTATCGAAATGCCTTGTTTCGTTGTCCCTTCGGGCGATTATAACTATCAAGATGTCGCCTTACAACAAGGACATAAAGCCGTTTTTGATCAAAATTTCCCACTCGGTAATGTGAGTTATACAGGCATACAAATTGATGGAAATGCCAATATGTCCAACCTAAAAGCCTATCGTGAAGATATAACAACGCAAGTAGATAATCCAACAAAATTGACCAATATTGCCAATCAAAGTACAGGTGGCACACATTTTTGGTACAATGAGTTCGTGCATCATATTGACAATTTTAATGCAAGTGCGCCTTTCAATTTCTATAATTTCAGGAACTATATGGTCAATATTGCAAATACTTATGGTAAAAATGGCAGTGACCGCGTGTGGTTTGCGCCTTTGCAAGAGGTGTATGAATATGTCGTAAGCCGTCAAAATGCCAATTTTACAACCAATTTGACCAATGACAATAAATTGGAAATCAACTTGAATCTTTCGGCTGTACCGACTTGGATGCGGCGCAAAACATTGACTTTAATCGTTAATTCAACTGCCAATTTTTCAAATATCACTTTACCACAAGGTATCACAGCTACTTGGCGAGGTACTGGCACAACTAAATTATTGAACCTCGATTTCACGAATTACACACCGTCAATTCCAGTTGAATTAATCACTTTTTCAGCAAAAGGGAAAGGAAACTCTGCTCTTTTGACTTGGAAAACCGCATCGGAGCAACGGTTTCATGGATTTGAGATTGAACGCAGTTTAGACGGTATAAACTACGTGCCAATTGGTTTTGTGAAAGCGAAAGGCACTGACTCTGAATATAATTTTGAAGATAATAATTTCCAAAAAACAAGCTATTACCGCTTGAAAATGATGGATAATGACGGCAGTTTTGAATATTCAAAAATTGTATCACTCCTTGTCGCATCTAAATATAACGTAAAAATAACCCCCTCAGTAGCAGACGATTTGGTGCTTGTTGAGACCGATTTTGATGATAAAACGGCTGCAACGATTAACATTTTTAACCAATCGGGCAAGTTGATGATAGAAAAAATGGCATCACAAACCAATACGATTTCTTTGGCATCGTTACCACAAGGCTTGTATTTTATACGCGTCAATCATGGGGTTGACTTTTGGGTTAAGAAAGTGATGAAGTTGTGAATTGTGAATTGTGAATTGT
>JAYVFS010000197.1:0-10344 GCA_043772905.1 Saprospiraceae bacterium
CTAAGTAGATAATCGCTGTATAAATCTATCATCGTTTTCATAGCGCCAAGTTAGGTAATTTCAATATGACTATGAAAACTTTGCGTAAGTTGAGTTATTAATAGATTCATTATCCCAAGGTAAGTTAGGATTATAAACTAAATTGTAAAAATTTAACCGGTGTAAAAAAGTATCAATAATTTGCTCTGACCATTTAACATTTCTGTTGTGAGATATTAAATCCCAATTTATAAGATAATCGTATTCACAAAGCATTTCATAATCAAAAGAATAATTTAGCGAAATCATTCTGCTAAATAAAATTGGCCTCTTTAAGAAAAGAATAAAATTTCTTGTTTTTTCGTCCATTTTATTGTTATAAAATAATATTTTTAATTATTTTGTATTTAATATTTATAAATTTATTCTACAAGTTTCTTTTTTAAATCTTCAAAAGTCAAACGTACCCACTTATTTGCAACTTCATTTTTTTCTATATCTGTTACAATTTCATCATAATGTTTTAATAGTAGAATTTTATCATTCAATACTATTTCATAACTTTTCTGTGCAAAAAAAAGTATCAATTTAGTATTAAACATTGAAGGCTTAGAGTTATTAATATTTATCCAGTTATGTGAAATACCTAATATTTTGACACCCATTTCAGCAGCTTGATTTAAATCTACTAAATCCATATTACCTGAACGCGGCTTTTCACCTTCACTTAGATAATCATCTTCTTCTTCATAAAAATACTTAATATCTCTTCTATGAAATAAAGCATCGAATTGAATAAATCTTGTTTCAGCCATTTTAGAAATAACTAATAAGGTATCATGAAAAATATTTGATACCGTATTAGCGTCTTTTAGTTTATAACTCTTCTCAAAACTCCCCTTAAACAGCGCAATCTCCTTATCCAAATCCGCATCATCCTCAATACTCTCACCACGCGCCGCTTTCAAATACAAATTCATAGAATCCAAAAGCGATTCAGCGAGAAACTCAACAAGCGGTACATATTCATTTCTATCCGCTTGATTCAAAGCTTGATAATAATCCGTCCTTTCTTTCAATTTGACAATAGCAGGTGGATAACCGTTTTTCATCAAAATCAAATTCATCAATATCCTTGCAAGGCGACCATTGCCATCATCGAAAGGATGAATATTGACAAAACGATGATGCACAAAAGCGGCTAATACTGAGGGGTGTATCTTTTCATTTTGTCGTGCTGCATTGTACCATTGCACCAATTCGTGCATTTTTATTGGTGTTTCTTCGGGCGTTGCGAAGTAATGAATTTCACCCGTTGGTGTTTTTACATGATTCGGTTGTTGTTTGTATTCACCAATGCGAATTGTTTTTGTCGTCGGTGTACCATCAGCCGTTTGTGCAGGTGATTGATACGATTCAACCAAAATCATTTTATGCAAATTGCGAATATCCACCTCTGTCAAATCAAAATCATCTTTCACCAGACTTGTCAAAAAAACAATCGCTTCATTATGTCCTTTAATATCCAAATGGTCTTTGAACGGTTTGCCTTTTGCCGTCAATCCGTACATCAAAAACGAGTAGGTTTCACCAAAAGTCAATTTATTCCCTTCAATCGCATTGGAATGATAATTCCATTCGAGCCGTAGTTTTTGCATAACCCGTCCTTCAACCTCTTGTGGCAAAGGTCTGATACCGTCTAATTGCCTTTTTGTCGCATTGACTTGCGCTATAATGGGCAATTGACTCAATAATTCTGCTAATTCACTCCAACTATTCATTCAAATATGATTTAAATCCTTGTTTATACTGAGGGGTGTGTTTAGATTCGTAAGTATCGGATATTTTAAAAATATCCGATACTTGGGTATAATTTTCAAACCTTCAATCCTCTTCCCGTGGATATTTCGCCCGCCATTCCTTCGCCACTTTTTCAGCGTCCTTCATCGTATCTTTTGCAAAAGCCGATTCTAATTCCTCGGCAACAGTATAATACACATCCCATTCGTCATGGTCTTCATTGGCTTGAGCGATGAAATCCTCGGGCATATTTTTAAAAGTATTGGTATCCCAAAGGATTTGATACGTGTCTCTTTGCCCGCGTTTCGGCGTTGCCACGACCCAACCTTGCCAGCCACTCAAATCCCATTTTTCATATTCGGCATCCATCGTTCCTTTTTTCATTTTTACGGATTCGCCTACTCTAAAAGAAGCCATTCTTAAATTCGTTTTTATTTATGCATACAATCAAATTAATTACAGACAAGCCTTTTTTGTTTTTTACAACTCAAAAAAAGGTTTATCTAAACGTTTTTTTGCTTTACACAATTCAAAAAAGCTTTTGTACAAACCTTTTTTTGTATTGTACATAACCGAATTGGTTATATACAAAGCCTTTTTTGTATTACACAACATAAAAAAGCTTTTGTGTAAAGCCTTTTTTGTATTGCACAACATAAAAAAGCTTTTGTACAAAGCCTTTTTTGTATTATACAACATAAAAAGTGTTTATATAAAACGTTTTTTTGTTCATTAAATAACAAATTCCACTCTCCAAAGAACAAAAAAATGTCTAAAAAGCATCAAAAAGCCTTGTTTTTCATCTAAAATGCTGCTAATGGATTCAATAAGAGAAAACGTGCAATCAAATTAATGATAAAATACGCAAAATAGTGTTTTTAGTATTCGACATAAGGTTTTTTACCAAATGTTTTTTAAAACACGTCCTCTCGTTTATCAATATCCACTTATACTGAGGGGGTCTCCACCAACACTTTTATCTGTTCCAAAATCGGTTGCCAACCTTCGCCGTTGTTGTAAGATTCTGTGTAGCGGCGTTCACCTTCTGCCACAGTGTCGTAATCGCCTTGTGTCACCGTCAAGGTTGTTAAACCAAAGTCTTCTGACAATTCGTAGGTGACAGTTAAGTAATTTTCAGGCACATCGGGCATTGTCGAAGTTGGGTCAAAGACCGTATAAGCCAAAAACTCGTTTTCTTCAATCTCAACGATGTGTCCTTTGACGGGAATGAAGGGTTTGCCTTCATATTCCATTTGCCACAACAATTCGCTGCCTTCTGTCCAATCTGAAATGGTTTCGCAACCGAACATATAGACCTTTGTTTTTGCAGGATTGACCAATGCATCCCACACTTCAGAAGCGGGTGCGTTGATGATGATTTCGTTTTCGATGAATTTGGACATTTTATTTTGTTTTTTGAATGTTTTTTTTAAAAAAAAATTGATTTTATACTGAGGGGGTACTTATTTACTTTGAATTTCTTTCTTACTTAAAACAGGCACTTTAATATTCGTCCTATTTGTAGTTGAATGAACATGAAACCGATTAGCAAAATTTAATTTGCCATTGGGTTTAAGTGTAAATAAAGCGGTATCCATAGACATCGTATCATTTCTTAAAACGGCTTTTGTACCACCAATCAAATCTCTATCAAATATTATCGTGTCGTTCTTAATTTCAAATTTACCTTCTTTGTATTCAAGGCTCAAAAAACTAAATTCCCCAACTCTAAATGTTTGATTATTAAGCAATTCTAATGTAATACCTTCTCCTCCTCCATCATAATTGGCAAATAAAATTTGATTCTCCTTATCCTCTTTCCAATCATTTTTCCTATTAAAAAATGTCGAAAACATAAAAAGCTTTATGAGAAAGAGCATCACACCTAAAACTAAAAGCACAAGGATAAAAGGTTTTAAAAATCTCATTTTGTGATTTTTGAGTGATTCTTACATTTTACTCGTTAAACTAAACAGATTGCTTCGTGCCTCGCAATGACAAAGAGAAAATACTGAGGGGTACTTCACTCTTCCTCGCCTTCCTCTTCCGTCAAAAACGAATCCTCCATTTTATAAGCAAATTCCTCTGAAATTTCAAGCGATTCGGGTGCAACGGCAGCTTCAACATCGCCTTCACCTGCGTAATACGTTGACCACGACAACAATTCATCAAAAGCGGCTTGAATGTATTCGTCTGGAATATCCCGCAAAGTTTGGCTGTCCCAATGAATCTCATAAATGGTTTCATCATCTGGATTGTCCTTTGGTTGAATCTCGATGATGTGCCCTTGCCAACCGCTTAGGTCGTATTTATTTTCGTCGGCATCCATGATGCCTTGTTTGATTTTTACAAAATCGCCTACTTTGAACATAGTTTTATTTTTTTTTTGAACACTGATTTTTCTGATTTACGTGATTGTCGCTGATTTTTTTTGTCATTCTGAACGAAGTGAAAGAATCTGTTTATGATGTTTATTCAGATTCTTTCACTGCGTTCAGAATGACAAAAAATGCTGTTGTTACTGAGGGGGATTAAAAATCATCCTCCATCGAGAACACTTTTTCATCTGCATTTTTACCAACACCTGCTTTCGAGTATTCACCCACCCGTTTTTCAAAGAAATTGGTTTTGCCTTGCAGCGAAATCATTTCCATCCACGGGAACGGGTTATCTGTATTATAAAAGGTCTTATTGCCCAAAGACTCGAGCAAACGGTCGGCGCAGAACTCGATATAATCGGACATCATAGCCGCGTTCATGCCAATCAATGAGACAGGCAAAGCGTCTGTAACAAATTCTTTTTCAAACATAACGGCTTCCGTGATGATGTCTTGGACTTCTTGCGGATCGAGTTTGTTTTCCAACATTTGGTACAACATACACGCAAAATCGCAATGCAAACCTTCGTCACGGCTGATGAGTTCGTTTGAAAACGTCAAACCGGGCATCAAACCACGTTTTTTCAACCAAAAAATGGAACAGAAAGAACCAGAAAAAAAGATGCCTTCAACGGCTGCGAATGCAATCAAACGGTGTGCAAACGTCG
The DNA here is from genome assembly GCA_043772905.1 of Saprospiraceae bacterium. Taxonomy (GTDB): domain Bacteria; phylum Bacteroidota; class Bacteroidia; order Chitinophagales; family Saprospiraceae; genus JAAFJT01. Next base: position 4,826 of record JAYVFS010000197.1, read on the forward strand.
GTGCGTTTTCAATCCAACGCATCGCCCAATTGCCTTTTTTAGAAACACATTCGAGGTTTTGAAGGGCATTGAACAAATAATCCTTTTCTGTTGGGTCCTTTATATAGGTGTCAATTAAAAGGGAATACATTTCGGCGTGAATGTTCTCAATGGCGACTTGAAAACCATAAAAACAACGGGCTTCGGGTATTTGTACTTCACGCATGAAGTTTAAAACCAAGTTTTCGTTGACAATACCATCCGACGCGGCAAAAAAAGCGAGGACGTGCTTGATGAAATGCCTTTCGTCTTTGTTCAGTTTGTTTTCCCAATCGTTCATATCGCTGGACAAATCCACTTCTTCGGCTGTCCAAAAAGAGGCTTCGGCTTGCTTATAGTATTTCCAAATTTGGTCATACTTAATGGGGAAAAGGACGAAACGATTGTCGTTAGCTGCTAAAATAGGTTCTACGAGATTTGACATAATACTATCTTTTTTGTTTTAAAATTTTAAAAATTATTGTAATATCCATAAGAACACACCCCTCAGTATCCAATTAAATTTTGGAAAATCAAGGGCATAGCTCTTAAAGAATTTTTGTCTGCTGTTATTATACTGTGTGTGCAAGTTGGTGTACTCTAATCTTGTCTGGTTCAGTTTGTTTTGTTTGTAGTCGTTTGCTCTCATTTCAGTTACCCTCAATCGAGTAAAGCACCTTATGTGGGAATGGCTTGCTTTTGTTGGTACGAAATTAGAAATAATCCTAAAAACAAATGAAAAGAAGTTATCCACATACGGTGAATAACTTCTTTAAATACTTGAAAATCAATTATTTTTCGGTGTTGATAAGTTTTCAACACGGTTAATAAGTTTTTGTGGAAAAATAAAAACGTATATGAATGAAACATTGATAAAAAGCAATCATGTATATCAAAAAAACTTTCGTTGTCGGAATAACAACGCCACTAACAAACTGATAACCAATGAAATAACTAAAATCAAAGAAAAGGAATTGGGATGCTCGGTATCAAAATACGGAATTTTAACATTCATTCCGAAGTAGGAAGCGATTAATGTTGGCACCATTAAGACAATTGTTATCGTTGTCAACCGCTTCATAACAATATTCAAATTGTTTGAAATGATAGACGCATACGCATCCATTGTACCGCCCAAGATGTCGGTATAAACTTTTGACATATCCAAGGCTTGCGAATTGTCAATGATAATGTCTTCAAACAAATCGAGCAAATCCTCGTCGTCATTGACGTGTAGGAAATTGGTTCTTTTCATTTTCATCTTCAATAACTCATTCGCATTCAAGGCATTGACAAAATAAACCAACGATTTTTCGATGCTCAACAACTGTTTGATTTCCATATTACGGCTGGATTCGTACAGTTCTTTTTCAATCACATTGCGTTTGTGATTGAGCTTTCGTAAACTCAACAAATAGCGATTGACGTTTTGCTCCAAAATTTGCAGAATGAACTTGCGTTCGTCAGCAGGGTCAAAATGACGGACTTTTTCGCTTAAAAACTGTTCTAAAACAGGATTTTCCCAACCACAAATCGTTATCACGTGTTCGATTGTGATGATTATGCCCGTCGGAACGGTCATATAAATCGCTTGATTTTCGCGGTCAATGCCGTTATTAAGCACAGGCGTAGCAAAAATGATAAGGCGCACGTCTTCATCACGTTCATAACGAGGCCGTTCATCAATGTCAAGTGGGTCAGTTAAAAAGTCAATAGGTATGAGAAATTGCTCCGCAAAAGTGTCAATTTCTTCACGGCTGAAGGGAGGCGAGACGTTTATCCAGCAGCCCACCTCCGGCGTAGTCAACTCTGTGAGTCGCCCGTCTTTTTTGGCATAGTAGCGAATCATAACCGGAAGGGTCCATTTTTAGTGGTTTGATTAAGAAATTAGATTTATTTGTTTTTGACCACTGATTCAACAGATTCGACGGATTTTCGCTGATTTCTTTTTCTGATTTTTTTAGAAAAGAAATCAGCGAAAATCCGTCGAATCTGTTGAATCAGTGGTCAAACTTGCTTTTATACTGAGGGGGTATCGCAAGAACCGCAAAACTAAGCGAAAATTCTCAAAGGCGAACATGATGTGTTGATATTTGCAGAAAATTAACAGTCGTTCAAAAAATTGAAAATTCCAAACGCGCTATTTTAGTTGCAAAAAAAATGATTTTTAAAGATTTGTAAAAATAGAGAATACATTATTTTTGGGCGTTAAACAAACAGCCTATCCAGTGATAAATTTTTGAAAAACAATGTTAAAAATTATGTTAAAAAAATTTGTTAATTGAATATCAAGACTTAGCTTTACAGTATTAATCAATTTATTTTTAACAATCTAAATATTAACGCATCATGAAAGCAAACAAACTGTTCCAAACTACTCTTCTTCTTTCTTTTCTTGTACTAAACAGTAGTACATCATTAATGGCTCAAACTAAAGGTTCTCGTTTTATTCCCACTTTTGCACGAAAAGACAATACGGCTATTGCTTCGCGTACGATTGAGGTAAAAGAACATGGCTGGTTGTATTTTAGAAAAAATGCTAAAGTGAAGCCCAATGAACTGTTTTCAACCTATCGTGAAGCAATGGGTTTAGGCAAAGAAGATGATATGAAAATAATCAAAAGTCAAGAAGATGATATGGGTTATTCACATAACATTTATGAGCAACGTTACAAAGGCATTTTAATCCAAAATGCAGGGTTTTCGGAGCATTTTAAAAATGGCTATGTGGAAGTAGCACATGGTAAAATTATCGAAAAGCTCAATATTGATGTTGTTCCGAGCTTAAAAGAAGCAGAAGCCCTGCAAGTCGCCTTAGATTCCATTGGTGCAAAAGAATATGCTTGGCAAAACCCAAAAGCTGAAAAAGCATTGCAAATAGAAAGTAATGACCCTTCCGCTACCTATTTCCCAAAAGGTCAATTGGTGATTACAAATGTGAAAAATGAAGTATTCTTAGCTGAAAACTACCGATTAGCTTGGGTTTTTGAGGTAAATGCTTCAAGTCCTTTAGCCAATCAATATATTTATATAGATGCTCACAATGGTAGGATTATAAAAAGAAGAGATATGGAACTTCATAATGGTCCCGCTCAAACGCTTTATTATGATTATGGCACACAGAATATTGACACCCAATTTCAAGGCTTTTGGTATGGCAATCAATTTCGATTAATGGCTGATGATAATGGTAGAAATATTCATACAAAAAAAGGTTCGAGCGGATGGAATAATCTCGGCGAAGTAAATGATGCTGATGATGTTTGGACGGGTGAAAATACTGATGCAACAACAGCACATTGGACAGTTTCTAAGGCTTGGGACTTTTATCAAGGATATTTCAATAGGAATGGTTGTGATGGCTCTGGTGCAAGGGTTTTGGTTAAATCAGAATCAAATGGAACTTCCTCCCAATTAGAATTAAACGACTGGAGAATAAAGTTTAACCCTGCACCAGTGAGTTCAAATCAGCAATCAACCGTTGATATTGCAGCCCATGAATTTACGCATGGTGTACTGCATTATACTTGTGGACCTGGATCAAATGGAAATGACCCAGATATGTCTGTTGGGGAAAATGGTGCGATAGCAGAGTCTTTAGGAGATATCATGGGTTTGATGGCTGAAAGATATACATTGGGAGCTTCGGCTAATAATTTGACTCATGGAGAGGATTGTGGGTTTGTTTTTAGAAGATTTGATTCAAGAAATTTTAACATTCCTGATCCTAACTCTTCTTTATTTGGGCAACCCTTCCCTACTGCTTTTGGACAAGCTGGATGGATAGATCCCAATAGTAATACTGATGATGGAGGAGTACATATTAATTGTGCAGTTATGAATTTTTGGTTTTATCTTTTAACACAAGGTGGGTCACAAAATAACATTACAGTTAACCCTATTGGTTATGATAAAGCAGCTCAAATCGTTTACCGAGCTATAAATTGTGGCTATTTGTCAAATACTTCTGATTTCTTTGGTGCACGAGAAGCCACAATGAGGGCTGCACTTGAGTTATACGGTGGATGTACGATAGAAGATATTGAAGTTGCAAATGCATGGGCTGCAGTAAGTGTGGGCGGTGTTAAACTTTGTCCCGTTTCAATATACGGACCCAATAATTCAGATGTTATTTGCGTACCAATAAGTAATTTTACTTATTATTTCAGTGCATCGGAGTTTTCAAATAGTACATTTTCTTGGACTTATCCAAACGGTTGGACAGCTCAAGCTTCAGGAAATTATTTGGGGGTTTCTTCATTTGGTTATTCCACTGTGGGTGATTATGAAGCTATTACTGCAACTTCAAATCTAACACAACAAACAGGTACTTTTTATGTCTCTTTCGAAGATTGTAGTAGTTATTCTATAAGAAGAAATGACGAGCCTACTCAATCTAACTATAATTTTAAAGCCTATCCAAATCCTGTTGTTGACAAGTTGACTTTAGAATTTCCAATTAATGAAAATATTCAAACAATTTCTATTTTTGATAATTTAGGGCGGTTAGTATTATCGCAACTTGTTTCAGCACAACAAACAGAGTTAGATGTTGCAGATTTTAATACAGGCTTATATTTGATTAAAGCATTAGGAGAACACAATAGTCATACTTTAACATTCATCAAAAAATAAGCAGATGAAAAAGTGTATAACTCTTGTTTTTTGCTTATTATCATGTACCGTTGTATATAATCAGAAAAACAGCGTCGAAATAGGTATATCTACTTTTAACTATTTTGATGGATTTGGGTTTAAAACAAGTGAGACATTAAAGCTTCGTTCTTCTCCAATAAATAGAAGATTGTTAAACTCTATATTTTTAGGATTTGAAAGAAGTATTAATGATAAAAGTAGTTTAGTTTTATTTTATAATGGATTTGATCATACGTATCAAAAAAGTGAACCCTTTCGTACTGGTTTGAAATCAAGAGCCTTTTTTGAATTAAATCTACAATATAAACGAACTTTAAGGCAATTATGGCAAAATAGATTAATAATACATGGTCAGACAGGTATAAATTGGCGATTCGAAGGAACAGAATCTTTTCATATTACTTATATTGAATACTATTCACCGAATGGTACACTTGTAAGAGAACCGAAAGAATATGGTTATTATCTTTTTGATTTTGGTCCGTCAGTAGGTGCATCAGTTAAAATAAAGGTGTTCAAAGGTTTATTTTTCAATGTACAAAGTAATTACTCATACTACTTAATTGGTGAAGGTTTAACAGTGAAAAAGAATTCTTACGGTATTGGAAAAAGTAAGCAAGTATTATCAGCGACTTTGTCACTTGGGTATCGTTTTTGAAAAATATAAAGTAGAACTAAAAACGCCTTTCGGTTTGAAGCGAAAGGCGTTTGTTTTACCCCCTCAGTATCAAAGCCCAAAAAACAGAAAAAGCGTCCTGCACGCAAGACGCTCTTCCAACTTCATCTAAAACCAAATTTAATGTAGAATTTCTAAATATCCTAAAAGCGATTCGCCATTTTCAAGG
>JAYVFS010000198.1:0-3524 GCA_043772905.1 Saprospiraceae bacterium
GCCATCTTTTTCACAACGAAATTGCGCTTTTCGTTCGATTTTGAACAGTTTTTCCCTCAAGGAGACCCTGATTTGGTATTTTTTCAAGAGTTTATTAAAAACTTTGAAACAGACGATAACTTTCTGCTTGTTGGTGTGGAAGCTAAAAGTACTGTTGAGAAACGAAATCCCGATTCTTTTGGCAATGGTGCTGTTTTCAATCAAGCGTTTCTCCAACGTTTTGACAGCCTCACGGAACAATCTGCCAGCTTGCCTTATGTCACTGACAATCAATCGCTTACAAAGGTAAAACTGCCTGTAAAATCGCTATTTGGCATCATTCCAGCGCCAGCGATTCACATAGACGACACATCTTATTATGCAGCCGATAAAATCAAAGTTTTGACTGACCCGCGCTTCGTGCGCAATCTGATTTCCGAAGATGGCAATGCGCTTGTCTTATTTTTGAAAACAAAAGACAGACTCAATCTCAAAGAATCTGATGAACTCATTCATGCCCTCGATTCGCTCATCAAGCCCTTCAATTTCGCCGCTTATCATTATCTTGGGCGTGCCAATTTTCAAAAAGAATTGGTGTGGATGGAGAAGCGTGAAGTCCTTGTGTCTTCCATTATTTCAGCTATTTTAGTCGCTATCATCATTGTCATTTTATTTCGACGTTGGAAAACAGTCCTTTTAGCTTTGGCTTCTATTGGGCTTTCCATGCTGTTGTTTTTTGGTGTATTGGGCGCGTGGGGACGTGAATTGTCGGCTATGGCAGCTTTGTATCCTGTTTTAATGGTTATTATTGGCACGTCGGACTTTATACACATGTTGTCAAAATATATTGATGAATTGCGGCGCGGGCATTCGCAAGAACACGCTATTTGGTTGACAATGAAGGAAATAGGTCTTGCTACATTGATGACAGCCGTCACAACTGCCGTCGGTTTTGCTACGTTGGTGACGAGCCGCATCATACCGATTCAAGAGTTTGGTGTCAATGCGGCGGTCGGCGTTATGGTCGCTTATGTGACTGTTTTGCTGTTTACCACTTCCCTATTTTCGTTTTTCAATGTCAATGACCTCATTTTACTGAGGGGGTCTTCGACGCGCATTGAAAAAATGATGGATTGGGTTTATAGTTTTACGAAACGCCGTTCAAGAGCCATTGCGCTGGTTGCGATGGGTATTTTATTGGTGTGCGTTTATGGTATTTCAAAAATAAAGACAAATTACAGCATCGAGGACAATATGCCGATTGGGCAGAAAGTGACGCAGGATTTTTTCTTTTTCGAGAAAGTTTTTGCGGGTTTTCGACCTTTAGAATACGCTGTTTTTGCGCAAAATGGACACCAAGCCGATGATTATGAAGTCATGAAATCTATGAATGATTTGGAAGAACATCTGACAACGATTCCCGCCATTCGCTCTGTAACTTCACCGACGATGATATATAAATCCATTGGACAAATGACCAATGGGAATAGAAACGAGGCGTATCTGTTTCCGAAGGATTCGACACAATTCTATGACTATCAAGTCTTTGCAGACAAAATACCGAAAGCGGCATCGCAAGTGTTGATGTCAAAAGACGGTACAAAAGCACGTATTGCTACTAAGATTTCAGATTTGGGTGCGGACTCCGTCATGGCGATTGGTGACCGCATTGATGCTTGGATTGCGAGCCATACAGACTCTACGGTCGCTACATTTCGGCGGACAGGTACGGGGTATATTATGGACAAAAACGCCCGATATGTGCGCGCTGATATGCTCGAAGGCATTGCTTGGGAGGTCGGTTTGATAGCGCTTTTGATGGGTCTGATGCTGCGCAATGTCCGCATGATTGCTATCTTTTTGATACCGAATCTCTTTCCGCTTGTTTTTGCGGGTGCGCTCATTGGCTTTCTCGGTGTGGACTTAGATGCGGGTATTTCGATGATATTTACCGTCATCTTTGGTATCGCCATTGACGATACGATTCATTTTTTGTCGAGTTTCAATATCAATCGCGGCAAAGGTGAAAGTGTGGATGAAGCCTTAAAAACCACGCTTTTAGAAACGGGCAAACCTGTGTGTATCACGACCATCATTTTATTCTTCGGTTTTTTGGTGATGATATTTTCCATTCATCCCCCGTCAGTCATTGTCGGAAAATTAATCGCTGTGACGCTGATTACGGCTTTGATGAGCGATTTATTCATCAATCCGATTCTCATACGCTGGTGGATAAAGGATTAATGGTGAATGGCGAATGTGAGGGGGCAATACACAACTCAATCTTTCGGATAATCATCTATGGGTTCATTTGTACATTTGACAGAGCTTATGTATCTTTGTAACACCTAATAAAAATGGTTAGTAATCATAAAAATCGAGAAAACTCATCAAAATTGACTCAAAATGAAACAATATGTAAACTTACAAGTGTTTAAAACATTCCAAAAAGTCCGTTATTATACTTTTCAAATTGAAGGACATAACCAAAATGAAACGGATAAATTTTTTACTAAATTTGAATTTAACGAAGACATTGGTGATGATTTATACCGCTTGAATAGGCTGATAATTACGATTGGAGACAGAACAGGAGCTATTTTTGAATTATTTAGACCAGAAGACCAAGCCGTTGCTTTACCGCCTAAACAAAGTTTTAAGGTCAATAGAATTCTTCAAATACATGAAATTGAACACAACAGTCTGCGACTTTATTGTATTTGGATAAGTGAAAAAATAGTAATTTTAGCAAATGGTGGTATAAAGAAATCTCAAAAAACAGAAGATTCACCCAATTTAATGCCTCATTTCCGTTTTATAAAAAGTATGGGGAAGCAAATTGACAAGTTGATTTCTGAAAATTTGTTTGAGTTTGAAGGAAAAGAGATTTTGGATTTAGAAAACATTGATTTAACTTTTTAAATGATAAGAATATGGATGCCTTTGATAGAATTGCTGCAAAAACACCCGCACACATAACAAGAGAAGTTGAAAAAAACTTAGCGATTGCTGTTCGGATTATTAATATTTTGAAAACGCAAGGTAAAACCAAACAAGACCTTGCACGACTTTTGGACAAACCCGATGATGAAATTAACCGTTGGTTAACAGGCTCATACAGCTTGGATTTACAAACGATTTATAAAATTGAGAGCGTTTTAGATGCTCAAATTATTGCGATTGTAGAGGATGTCTCTTTAAGTGTTGCCGCTTAATTTGATACAAAAAATGGAAAAAACGCTTTGAAATGGATGGTTTCAAGGCGTTTTTTGTGTTTTATACTGAGGGGTGATTATAGCGTGTGAGCAACTACTTTTTTACGTGGAAATTTATTTTGAAACAGTGAAATCTATTTTTTCAACTTGTCAATCTATTTTTGAACAGTGAATTCTATTTTTTCAACTTGTCAATCTATTTTTGAACAGTGAAATCTATTTTTTCAACTTGTAAATCTATTTTGAAACAGTGAAATCTATCTTTTCAACTTGTACGCTTACTTTTGAACGAGGTACACATTTTTTTGAGCTTTTTTAGGCTGACAGAAC
>JAYVFS010000199.1:0-33246 GCA_043772905.1 Saprospiraceae bacterium
TGGGCTAAAAGCCACCAAACCAATGCCCAATTCTTCAATTGTGGGTATAATTTCCATTTCATGCTGCCGAGTCCACATGGAGTATTCACTTTGCAATGCCGTCACAGGCTGCACCGCATGAGCCTTGCGAATGGTGCTTGCACCCGCTTCTGAAAGACCAAAGTGTTTTACTTTTCCTTCTTGAATCAAATCTTTAACCGTTCCTGCCACATCTTCAATCGGTACTGAGGGGTCAACTCGATGCTGATAAAAGAGGTCAATGACATCAATTTTCAGTCTTTTCATAGATTCTTCTGCCACTTTTCTGATATTTTCAGGGCGACTGTTGAACCCTGCCATTTTACCATCTACAAAGTTGAAACCGAATTTAGTGGCAATTACTACTTCACCTTTAAAAGGTTCTAAGGCTTCACCAACAAGGAATTCGTTTGTAAAAGGTCCATAAACTTCTGCCGTATCAAAAAAAGTTACGCCTTGCTCTACGGCGGCGTGTATGACTTTTATCATTTCGCTTTTTTCTCCTGCGGGTCCGTAGCCGAAGCTCATGCCCATACAACCGAGTCCGATGGCGGACACTTCTAAACCTTGATTGCCTAATTTACGCTTTTGCATAGTTCTATTCTTTTTTTAATGAATAACAAAGGTAGGGTTTGAATAAGGTTGCTGTTAAAGTCTTTCAAACATAAACTTACGAATTTCAAATAATTTTTAACGACAATTTCCCCCCCTCAGTATCAAACAGTTATTTGACGATAACGAGAGATTGGGATAAAGGTGATATCGTCGAAATGTCAATGGCTATGACCGTCTGAAAAATTTTGACAAATAGCTTGGTAAAAGACAATGAAAACAAAGTGGCTTTTGAATTAAGAGACATCGTTTATTGTGCAGAAGGTATTGACAATCAAAATATTATGAGCCTGTCCGCACCTCAAAACATTAATTTAGAAATTAAAAATGAGTCATAATTATGTGAAAATTTGAATCTTTTAAAAGGTGAAAATTTGGCTTTGATACCTTACTGTTTGTCGTCAATCGCGGTGTGGGGAAGATGAAGGTTTGGTGCCAGTAGAAGACAGTAACAAGTAAATTCGATTTATTTTGAAAATACCGAAATTGCTATACAAACAATCTTTCAAAATATAATCTGTACCTTTGTAATAAATATTTTTGACAAAAAATGAATATAATAGGTAAAATAACAGGCATAAAGTATAAAGTTCTTCTATCCGAAGACTTGAAGGAAGTTGCCATCAAAGATTTTGATATCAATGAAATACCTTCGGCTTGTTTATTGAATCACAACAAACATACTTTTGCTATTTCAAAATGGGTTTCGCCTAAGAGAACACGCTCTTACCCTTTTGAACGTATTTTTAATACGTTGCATATTTCAAAGAAAATTACTGTAATACCAATCGTAAAAGATGAAGGGGCAAAAGGCGACAGAGATTATATTCAGTGGGACACAGTTTCGTTGATGTCTTTGTTAGACGTTTTTGTAATTTTTGCTTATTACGAAAAGGCTGAAAAAGCAGACCAAAAAATTACAAATCAGCAGTTCGACAACAAATACGTTCTTTCAAAAATCAAAGAAATTGAACAGTATCATAGTTCCGCTTTACATTGGAATTTAAACGAATTGAATACTAATTTGCACAACATCATTGAAAAAGTAAAAATTTCTTACAAAGAAATTGAAAAAACAACAGGTGTAAAACTGCACAATTCAACTGGTCTAGATAACTTCCAAAAAAAAATCGGTAAAGATGTTTCCCTTTTTATGGCATTTTCAAGAGGAAAAGCAGAACAGGCACAAGCAAGGGAATTTCTAACATTTCAGCCAAAAGAAAGTCTATCTACACTTTCAAAAGCAAAAGTTACCATAAATAATTATCTGGGCGGACAATATTTTTTAACCGTTGATGAGATTTTACTCACGAAAGATAAAGTAAGTTTAATAGAAGGAAAACATAGCAAAAATGCCATTTTGCCAAGTAAAGGCGACATTAAAGACGGCTTATTGAAAATGATTTTGTATTGTAATCTTTCAGAAGTTACTGCAAACGGACAGACAATAAAAAGTGAAGCGGTATTATGTTTGACTTCTTCAAAACTCAAAGGGGCAATCAATTCTTCAAGTACTAAAAAAGAAATTTCCGTTTTTTTTGATGAAAACAATATTTCAGCATCTCAAAAAGGGTTGATAGAAACCATTATTGACGAAGCAAACCAAAATAAATTTATCATTAAAATACAATACTCAAAATGATAAAAAGCCCACTACGATACCCAGGAGGAAAAAGTAGGTCGGTAGAATTAATTTCTACTATTATTCCCGAATTTGATGAATTTAGAGAACCATTTTTAGGAGGTGGCTCAATTTTTATCTACACAAAACAACGTTACCCAAACAAGAAATATTGGATTAATGACCTCTATTTTGAACTTTATAAGTTTTGGGAAATGACACAAAAAGATGTTGATGCACTCATTGACAAAGTTTATGAATGGCGTAATCTATTTCCAGTAGGAAAGGAATTGCATAAGTTTTTAAATGAAAATCTGGCAAATTTCAATGATTTAGAACGTGGTGCGGCTTTTTTCATCTACAATCGTATCACTTTTTCAGGTACGAGTTTAAGCGGTGGTTTTAGTGAAGGTGCTTTTACAGGACGTTTCACCGAAAGCAGTATTCAACGGCTCAATCAATTTGCAAAAGTTATTAACGGTTCAACCATTACAAACCTTGACTACGAAGAGTTAGTAAAACGAGAAGGAGAAAATGTTTTTATTTTTCTTGACCCACCCTATTATTCAGCGACAAAATCAGCATTGTACGGTAAAAATGGAAATATGCACAAGTCATTTAACCACGCAAAATTTGCTGAAAATATGAAAAATTGCACACACCAGTGGCTAATAACTTATGACGACAGCGAATATATTAGAGAATTATTTTCGTTTGCAAATATAATGCCTTGGGAATTAATGTATGGAATGAGAAATGTAGTAAAAGGCTCAGACCAAAAAGGCAAAGAAATTTTTATCTCAAACTATTTGGAGCAACTGCCAGAAACACAACAATTGACTTTATTTGAGCCAACTGTAAAATATGCTTTATTGAAATAGCACAGCACATAACATTGTATTTGTAAAAAAAGGGCTGACGAGTTCTTAACTCTTATTTTAGTAATAAATTTGTTTATTCCCCCCTCAGTATTTTTCATAAAAAAACAAAAAGACAGACGCAATCAAGCATCCGTCTTTTTGTTTTACAATCAAAGCAAATGGTATATTACCCTTGCGATTTAGGCGTTTCTAAAGTAAAAGGCTGTATATAATGCCGTTTTCCTGTTGCTTTAAAAAGCGCATTAGCGACTGCGCCAAATACAGGCGGGAAAGGCGGTTCTCCTAAGCCCGTTGGGTCAATATCGTTTACAACAAAATGCACATCAACTTTTTTAGGTGCTTCATTGTGGCGAATCAAGCGATAGGTATTGAAATTATTGTGTTCTGTTTTACCGTCTTTAAAAGACATATTTCCGTACAAAGCGTTACCAATACCATCTATCACTGCACCTTCTACCATATTTTTTGCCGCATCATGATTGATGACAATACCGCAATCCATCGCAGTGAAAACTTGTTCGACATAAGGCTGTCCGTCTCGAATCGTCATGTCAACAACGTGGGCAGCATAAGAATTATGACAGAAATAAGCGGCGACACCTCTGTTTTTACCCTTATTGGCAGGATTATTCCAATCAGATTTATCACGTACTAATTTCAAAACGCCCGCATATCTATCCGCATCATAATCATTGTTTTTACCGACAGGATTTTCTTTTGCCCGTTTTAATAATTCCAATCGCAAATCAATCGGGTCTTTGCCCATGGCTTCTGCCACTTCGTCGAGGAAAGATTGTTCGGCTGCGGCATTAAAATTTGAACGTGGCGCACGGAAAGCCCCAATCGTAATATTGGAAGGTATTTCCCAACCTTCCGCGAGGTAGTTATCAACGGCTCCCGCAGGGAAACGATTGGCATGAATCGGGTGTTCAGGCACGCCACCGCCTTTGACATGAAAACCAATCAGATTTTTATTCGCATCAAGAGCGGCGCGATAAGTAGCCGTGTACATAGGGCGATAGATGCCATAAGTCATATCGTCTTCTCTTGTATAAATCAAATGGACAGGTGCTTTTGCTTTTTGAGAAATCAAAGCCGCCTCAACCATATAATGTGGATAAGCTCGACGGCCAAAACCGCCGCCCATGCGTGTCATTTCAATATCAATTTTTTCAACGGGCATACCGATACTACTGGCAATGGTCTTTTCCGCAAATTCAGGTGCTTGCAAAGGTCCTGCTAAAAAGGCTCTTTCCGCAGTCACATGAGCAAAGCAGTTCATGGGCTCCATACAATTATGCGCCAAAAAAGGTGCTGTATATGTGCGCTCTATTATTTGTGCAGCATTTTTAAAAGCCGCTTCGGGGTCTCCGTCTTTTCGCAGTTGTTTGGCGGGCTGTTTTGCCATTTCTGCCATTTTAGCCAAGTGAACATCTGTACTTTCAAGACCCGAAGGAATAGTCACTTCCATTTTACTACCCCACGCATTTATGGTTTCTTTGATTTCTGGCGCAGTCATCCACTCAACTTTCAATTTCTTACGCGCTTGCAACACTTCCCAAGTCGAATTGCCGACTATTGCAAGTGCTCCGTTGAATGTTCTGGTATCAAATCCTGCTCTTTCAGTGCCTTCTTCAAACAATTTAATCGTAAAAACGTCTTTTATGCCACTCATTTTGAGGGCATCTTTGGCATCAAAAGACTTTATTTTCATACCAAATGCAGGCGGATGATGTATCATTGCAATCAACATACCTTCTTGGCGATAGTCCATCCCAAACATCGGCTTGCCCGTTACGACTTTCAATCCTTCTACATTTTTGCGAGAAGTACCGACAATTTTAAAGTCTTTTACATCTTTTTGTTTAGCCGTTTTAGGCAAAGGTAAGGTCGAAGCCTTTTCAGCCATATCGCCATATTTTGCTGATTTGCCGCTGCTGTGCGACAAAACACCTGCTTTTGTCGTTATTTCCTCAACAGGCACGTTCCATGTTTGAGCGGCAGCTTCCCGAAGCATTTGCCGAGCCGTCGCACCCGCTTCACGAAGGGGTTTCCAATAGGTTCTGACCGATTGACTGCCACCTGTGAATTGACGACCATAAATTTGATTATTGTGCGGTGCTTGTTCAACGATAATATCTTTCCAATCAGCGTCTAATTCTTCCGCAACAATCATAGGCAAAGAGGTCATCACATTCTGCCCAAATTCTGGATTGGGCGACATGATTTTAATAGCATTGTCTGCCGTAATTTTGATATAACCTTTAAAATAAAACCAATCTTTTGGCAAGTCTAATTCAGACATTGCAGGCGTTTTTCCAGATAAGTAATTAATACCCATCATAAAACCGCCACCTGTTAAGGCAGATACTTTTAGAAAAGAACGCCTATTATATGTTGTTTTAACCTTTTCCATTTTTTATTATTTTTTTGGTTTAACACATAGTCATATAGGACACATAGCTTTTTTAAGTTCCTTTCAGGATGACAAAAGAAAAAAGCTATGTTTCCAATGTGACTATCTGTTAAATTAAATAAAAGAACTTTATGTTAAATTAATTCTTTGCAGCCGTTTTAATTGCCGCTTTTATGCGCGTATAAGTACCGCAACGGCAGATATTTCCACTCATAAAGTTTTCAATATCTTCATCACTTGGATTCGGATTATCTTTAAGCAATGACGCAGCACTCATTATTTGTCCTGATTGGCAATAACCACATTGCGCCACATCGTGTTCAATCCATGCTTTTTGTACAGGGTGGTCGCCTTTTTCAGATAAACCTTCAATCGTGGTTATGGCTGCTTTTCCAACGGAGGAAACAGGCAGCATACAAGAACGAGTAGCCGTACCGTTGAGGTGAATGGTGCAAGCACCGCATTGAGCCATGCCACAACCGTATTTCGTGCCTGGCATATCGAGATTGTCACGCAATACCCAAAGCATCGGTGTTGACGGGTCAACATCTATTTTTTGGATTTTTCCATTGATATTTAAAGTGAATTTAGCCATAATTATGATTTTTTAAAGTGGCGAAAAATTATGTAAAGGTAATTGTTCAAAAAATGGGCGATTAATAGTAATCAAACAAAAACTTACGATTTTCAAATAAGGGTGAAGGTTTTTACCCCCCCTCAGTATGAAGAACTAATATTTGAGACTGAATTAATAATTTTGTCTCTCGAAGTTTGCATGAAAAAGCGATAAAATTTTTCAATATGGTGGATGAAATCCTTTCTCAACTAAAACAGTCCGTAAGTTCACAACACCTACTCGATTCAGAACGAGCCGTTTTTCAGTGGCTCTACCTGTTGGACTTATGCCTCTAATAATGGTAAAATTTTCATACCATTCAAAGTGTTCTGTCCATATATCTTTTCTTGGATTATAAAGTGCAGAAATTAAACCTGTTGCAGGGTCGATGGCGTGGGTGGCTGTGAATTTGTGAATATTGCAGCGTTGACAGGAAAAAGCAAGATTATGTAGTTCTGTCAGACCTCCCTTTGAAAGGGGTAAAATATGTTCTATTGAAAAAAAATCGGTAGAGAATAAAAGAGAAGCTAAACAATATTCGCAGCAGAGTTTAGCCCGTTCTTGAACTGCCTTTTTGATGCTTTCTTTCATATTTCAATAGGTCTTATACCCAAATCTTTCATCAGTTTTTCTACTGAAATGCCGCGCAATTCAGCCAATTCAAAAAGGTATTTCACTCGTTTGGCATTTGCAATTTCAATTTTATCGCTTAAAGCAATGAGTGTTTCATGCTCTTTTTCGTTTATAGTTTCTTCACGCATTAAGCCAATGAGATGCCGATAGCTTGTCCATTCTGCTTCTGAAATCTCTAAATTTATCTTTTCCAAAAGTTGACTTTCAGAAAGCTGTTTAGCGTTTTGCTTTCGAGATATATTAGCCGCTTGTTGCAATAATCGCTGTAAATAAGTGTCAAGGCTAAGACCATTTGTGGCTGCCTCTTGACGAAATTGTTGCTCAACAAGTGTGGGCAAATTAATAGTTAAGGACATGTTGCGAAATATTTTAAGAAGAAAAATGAATACAAATATAGTCGTAATCTACTCAAATTTAAAGTGTTTTTTTAGAAAAACAGACTGTTTCTCTAAAAAAACACTTTAAATAGCTTCTAAAATTATCACGAATTAGGTAAATCCTTAGCATACGGCTGATTATAAAAACGCTTACCCGTCGCTTTGTATAAAGCATTTGCCAAAGCTGCAAAAACAGGTGGATAAGCAGGTTCGCCCATGCCTGTTGGGTCAATCGTATTTTGAACAAAATGCACCTCTATTTCTTTGGGTGCTTCATTCATGCGTATCATGCGGTATTCGTGGAAATTACTTTTATCAGGAACACCTTTTGTAAATGTGATTTCACCGTATAAAGCCGTTCCTATGCCATCCACAACTGCGCCTTCTGCCATGTTTTTAGCCATATCTGGATTGATGACAATACCACAATCTATCGCACAACATACCTTTTTTATAACAGGTTGACCTTCTTTCATTTCTAAATCCAAGACATGAGCCGCATACGAATCGTGACAAAAATAAGCAGAAACGCCTCGAAATTGTCCCGTTTTGCTTTGTCCCCAAGCCGATTTTTCTTTAACAAGCGTCAAAATACCCGCAAAACGTTCGGCATCGTAATCATTGTTTTTACCTACTGGATTGTCTTTGGCACGTTTTAACAATTCTAAACGGAAGTCAATCGGGTCTTTACCCGCAGCTTCAGCGACTTCATCAAGAAACGATTGTTCTGCCGCAGCGATAAAATTGGAACGTGGCGCACGGAATGAACCAATCGTGATATTCGAATCAATCGTCCAATCTTCAGCTAAATAATTATCAACTGCCCCTGCAGGAAAACGATTGGCGTATAACGGTGATTCTGGAATACCGCCTGCTTTGACATGAAAACCAATCAAATTATTCTGGGCATCTAAAGCAGCCCGATATGTAGCCGTGTATGTTGAGCGATAAATGCCCGAAGTCATATCATCTTCACGTGAGTAAATGAGCTTAACAGGCGCTTTAACTTTTTGTGAAATAAGAGCCGCTTCCAAGAGCCAGTGTGCATAAGAACGCCGCCCAAATCCACCGCCCAAACGGGTCATTTTTATATCAATTTTTTCCAAAGGCATACCCAAACGCGCTGATAAAGTCTGTTCCGTAAATTCAGGTTTTTGAAGTGGACCCGCCAATTCAGCTTTATCTGCAGTTACATGTGCAAAGAAATTCATCGGTTCCATGCAGTTATGCGCCAAAAAAGGTCCTGTATAAGTACGCTCTATCACTTTTGCTGCATTTTTAAATGCCCCCTCAGTATCGCCGTCTTTTCGGCGTACAGTCATCTTTTGGTTTGCCATTGCAGCCATTTTTGCGGTATGGTCTGTTGTACTTTCTAATCCAGCAGGGACTTTCTGAACCATTTTTCGCTCCGACATATCCCTTTTTTCAGTGTATTCTGAAAACGCTTGCCACTCTATTTTCAAGGCTTTTTTAGCTTGCATCACTTCCCAAGTAGAATTGCCAACAATGGCAATAACTTCAGGAAAAGCATTGGTATCAAAAAATGTCTTTTCGTAGTCTTCATTCGTAGATTTAATGGCAAAAACATCTTTAATACCTTTCATTTTTTTGGCAGCTGTTGCGTCCAAAGATTTCAATTTCATACCAAATGCAGGCGGGTGGACAATCATAGCGATGAGCATACCTTCCTTTTTGGTATCAATGCCATACAAAGGTTTGCCCGTAACGATTTTTTCCAAATCCACATTTCTGCGAGATGTGCCGATGATTTTGAAATCTTTAAAGTCCTTCAATTTCACTTCTTTGGGTACAGGAATTTTAGCGGCTTCTGTAGCTACATCGCCATATTTTGCTGATTTACCACTGTTTTTATGGTATAAAACACCTTTTTCGGTGCTAATTTCATCGACAGGCACTTGCCATTTTTGAGCAGCCGCGAGTTTCAGCATTTGTTTGGCAGCCGCTCCCGCCATACGTAAAGGTTTCCAACCTTGATGTATCGCTTGGCTACCGCCGATAAACTGGCGTGTAAAATGTTTGGTATCTAAATCGGCTTGCTCAATGATAATATCTTTCCAATTCACATCTAATTCTTCTGCCACTATCATGGGCAAAGATGTTTTTACGCCTTGACCACCTTCGGGATTGGGAGCCATGATTTTGATGATATTATCTGCTGTAATTTTGACGAATCCATTTAGTTCATTAAAATCAGCCAAAAGGTTCGCATTTTCAGGCATTTCAGCGGCATTAAGATTGGGAAGTCCATGAAAACTCAACATGAAACCGCCCCCAACGAGTGCGGAGGCTTTTAAAAATGACCGTCTGTTATATGCTGTTTTAATGTTTTCCATTGCCCATTTTCTTTAAAAAGATGACTAAAACTCAAATATACTGAGGGAGTCCTAAAAGGGCTGGCTTTTTAGTCAAAATACCTCGCAAATACGCCTTAAAAACACAATCTAATCCCTTTTTTTTAAGAAATTGAGACATACAAGGCAAAATTATTGATGTGGCTAAAAATAAGATATTGGCTCTTAATTTATTTAGAATCATAATCATAAAAACCTTTTCCTACTTTTTTACCCCATTCTCCTTTTGTAAATTTCTCAACAACCGTTGGAGAAGGTCTGTCAGCAGGGTCGCCGCTTTCTTTGTATTTTTCCATTCCTACATGATAGGCTAAATCCACACCAGTAAGGTCTAAGAGTTGAAAAGGACCCATGGGATAACCTAAGCCATTTTTTGCAGCAGCATCTATATCTTCGAAAGACGCTACCCCCATATCAAGTAGTTTTAGGGCTTCTTGTCTTGTTGCTTGCAAAAGACGGTTGACCAAAAAGCCATATATCTCTTTATGAAGTAAAACGGGTGTTTTGCTCATTTTTTTTGCTGCCTCCATTACGGATTCAACGGTTTCATCTGAAACATGCGCCCCTTTTACAACTTCAACCAATTTCATCACCAAGGCAGGGTTGAAAAAGTGCATATTACATACTTTATCTGGTCGTGATGTCGCATCAGCAATCTTGGAACTGACAATATAAGAACTATTGGTCGCCAAAATCGTGTGAGCAGGGCAGATTTTATCTAACTCGGCAAATAGTGTGCGTTTTATGTCTAATTTTTCAATAATCGCTTCAATGACCAAATCAGCATCTTCGGCAGCCTCTTTTACTGAGGGGGTGAAAGTAAGATTTTCACGGACTTGTTTTGCCGCTTCTTCGGTCAATTTGCCTTTATTGACTCTTTCTTTTAGATAGTTATCTGCAAATAGAATCGCTTTATTCAATATTTCGGCATTGGTATCTGTACAGCGTACTTGAAAACCAGAAAGGGCGGCACACATAGCAATTTGATGTCCCATATTGCCTGCACCTATGACAGCAATTTTATTTATTTCCATCGTCAATATTTTTTAAAAGTCTAAAAATTTCTTAATAAAATGAGGTAAAATCGTAAAAATACTGAGGGGGTATAGATTAGGCTTATTTTCACTGAATCTCTTGAGAAATCAGCGTTTTATCTTCTTTCATCGCCTTATTTCGCCACCAATTTGCCAACATTGAACCCGAAATTGTCATCCACGGGGCAGCAATAGCTGATGCTAAACCAACCGTTGCGACTTTACCCATTTGTATCGCAATGCCCGAAGCCAATCCTGCGTTTTGCATACCGACTTCAAGGGAAATAGTTCGACAGGTCGCCTCATCCAATTTCAACAATCTGCCACTCCAATAACCCAAAAGATAACCTGTTGAGTGATGAATCATTGAAGCGATGAAAAGCAAAGGACCAATGCTTAATAAATTGTCTCTTCCAGCTGAAACGATGACCAGTATCATCATAAAAACGCCCACCATAGAGACAATCGGCATGACTGTTTGCAACCATTTTGCCCCATGGCGGATGAGTTTATTTACGATGAGTCCGAGAACAATCGGAACGATAATGATTTCGGTAACGTGTAACATCATTGCCACAAAATCAATTTCTACAAACTGCCCCGCAAGGGTTTTCATCAGAAAAGGGGTCATAATAGGTGCTACAAGCGTGCTTATGGCAGCAATCGTTACAGACAAAGGCATATTCGCTTTGGCAATGAACGCCAATACATTAGACGTAACGCCGCTTGGCACTGAACCCATCAGCACAACACCCGCAGCTATTTCGGGTGGAAAACCGAAAGTCGTGGCAATAATAATTGCGACCAATGGCATTATGGTAAAATGACAGACCAAACCAATTAAAACAGCTTTCGGTGTTTTAATAACGGCTTCAAAATCTTTCAAACTCATTTCCGTCCCCATCGTGAACATAATCAACTGAATGAGTGGTACAATGAGTTTTGTCAATTTAAAATCCCCTATTTGACGGAAATATTGCGGGTAATACATGCCAATCGCTACCGCAATGATGACCCAAAGCGTAAAAGCGTGTTGCTTAATCGCTGGTTTTCCCTGTCCGCCAATTGCCAAACAGACAAGCGCACCAATGACGAAAAGACCTGTATCGTGCAGACCGTTTCCAAAAATCAGCGTACCTATTGCCAAAAGACCTAAAATGGCGGAACTACCGAGTAAGAATTTATATATTTTTTCCATGATGCTGTAAAAAGTTGGTTTTCTAAATTTTTTACCCCCCTCAGTATTTTGTTAATCTATTTTGCCCAAATACTTATTACTATTCTTATTTAAGAAAAGGAAGTATACTCTCCCAAGTAGCTTTAAAGTTTTCGGTAAAACATTCATGCGTGGTATTTGGAATGATACTGATTTGATGAACTGGAATAAACCGCGCCGCTTCCACAACGCGCTCTACGGGGTTGCCATCATCCTTGTCGCCAGCCATTACCAATACAGGACATTTGATGCTTCCCAATAGCTCTTTGCCGACGGTTAATTTACTATAACAAGCATTTACCCCTGCAAACACATCTTCTAACTTATTGGGGTCGGGCATTAGCTTTAGTTGTTGCTCAAAAAATGGTTTATCAAAAGACATGGCTTGCCTGGCAGTGAATTTGAATTCTCTTTGCCCAGGGTGTAATTCACCAGCTCCAATAACCACCATTTTCTTAACACGGTTAGGATACATAGCCGCTAACTGATAGGCAGTATAACCCCCATCGCTGAATCCAAGTACCATAACGCTATCTTTGGTAACGGCATTGATAACCGCCAAGGCATCGTTGGCACGTTGTTCGAGCGTAACAGGTTCTGTACCTAATTCCGATTTGCCATGTCCACGGAGAGAAATGGCAATTACCTGATAGTTTTGTTTTAATTGGTCAATAAAATCTGCCATTTCGACAGTCGAGCCGAACAAACCACCATGTAATACCAATATGGGCTGTCCTTTGCCATAGACTTCGTAATAGATTTTGGCATCTTTGGTTTGTGCATATTTACCTACCTCGAGGTTTGCGCCATAAGGTATTTTGTTTACGACCCCAGGTGCTTGGAATGCCCTTATAAGATTGTTTTGTGCATGGGCATTTACCATGAAAAACAGAAAAATGACTGTTTGCAATGAGCGAGATTTCATTTTGTTAGAATTTGAAAATTTGAAAAAAATTATTGTTATTTAGTATAAAATAAAATTATTCATTTAGAATAATGAATCCCCCCCATCCATCAGAATTTCTCTATTATATCTTTTTCTCCATAAGCCCAAGCGCAATTCTATTACTAAGATTTGCCGCACTTTTCCTAAGTTTATCCTCAACTTCTTGTTGTGTTGCTTGTTGCGTACCATCAATGCGTGCCAACATCGGAACAGTCATAGCGGCAACGGCAAAACCATTAATATCCAAAATTGGGAATGAAATAGCGTGAAGTCCCGCATATTGATTGCTTTGAATAGAAGCAAAACCCTTAGTCGTGACCTCGTTTAAAACAGTTTTAAAAGTATTGATTTCTGTTTCTGATTTGTTCAACAGACTTTCTCGAATACGCAATTCCATGATAATAGGGTCTTGAAACGCCACCAAGACAAGACCCGATGCCGACGGTGCAACCGCAATTTCAGAACCCACTCGGGTCATAAAGCCCAACCCATTAGGCGGTTGAATGGAAGCAATAACAGTTTGAACACGATTATTATAAACCCTCAAATCGCAAGGGAAGGAAATTGCTCGTGACAATTCCTCCATAATTGGCATTGCCTCCGTCAATAAGCGATAAGTCGGCGGGTGAAAATGCGACAATTGAAACAATTTGGACGTAATGGTATATACATTGCCATAGTTGGCTACATAATTCCTTTGAACTAAGCAATTCAACATTCGGTAAATTTCGCCCAAATTTCGCCCAAGCCGAGCCGCAATTTCTTGTTGCGTCAGTCCATTTTCACATTGACAAAGTGCTTCTAAAATATCCAAGCCTTTGTCTAATGCAGGGGCAGAATAAGCACTATTTTCTTCTTTTTCTTTCATGTTAATCGGATTACATACCTATTTGATGTACCTCGATGATATTGCCATCAGGGTCATGAAAGAAGATTTGATACCAACCCTTCAAAGCCCATTTGCCATAATCCGCATAAGGAATGCCTTGTTCTTCCAATTTCTTTTTAAAACCTTCAATATCGTCGGTGCGAAAACAGAAATGACCATTTTGAATCGGATTTATTGGCATATTCATACGAAATGCCGTATTGTGGTCTTTCTTCGTAATATGAAATTCAACTTGTCCGTCTCCTAAAAATTCAACTTGACCATCATAACGATTGGCGGTTTCTGTAGTTGTTAAACCGTGTTCTTCGTCCTGAATTTGATTTAAGCCGAAAACAGATTTATAAAAACTGGCTAATCTTGACACATCTTCGGTGCAAAGATTCATGTGGTGATATTTGAATTCCATCAATTAAAATTTAGTCTTTTAAAAAAAATATTTTTGCAAATATGAAATTTATATTTCAAATATGAAAATAATATTGTAATTTTGTTGCAAATTTTAGTGTTTTCGGGTGGAATTTACCCCCCCTCAGTATTTATCAGTTTTTTTTATTCATTTTTAATAGAAAACAGTATGCAAGAATCCGTCGTACAGTCTCCAACAAAATCGAATGAAACATGCAGTCTAACAATGGTGCGGCGAGTTGCAGCCATGTTGGATTTGGATACTCATTCATTCTCGAATGGCGATGTATTGCCACGAGGTTGGCACTTTTTTATGTTGGCGGGCCAAACGGGTAAATCCGCCTTGCGTCCTGATGGATTCCCTGGGTTGGGCGTTCCGATTCCAGACCTTGGATTGCCAAGATTGCTTTTGGGTGGTAGAACTGTGTCTTATCAAGGGGATATAGTGATTGGTTCGGAGGTGGAACGAACGAGTTTTGTTAAAAACATTACTGAAAAGACGACCCAATCGGGTCGAATGGCAATCGTAACAATCCAACATGAATTGTGCCCCATTGCCGCACCCAATCCAGCTATAATAGAAACACAAACCTATATTTTATTAAGTGGAAAAAGTATTCCGTTGAAAGCAAGTTCGGGAAACTTTGAAAGTTTCCCGAACTTTTTCAAGCAAAAACAAATAATCCCCGATGAAACCCTTCTGTTTCAATACTCTGCCTTAGGATTTAACTCTCATAAAATCCATTTAGATAGAGATTATGCCCGAAATATTGAAGGATTACCCGATTTAGTAGTGAATGGTGGTTTAGCAACACTTCTATTAACCGAGTTTATAAGAACGGATTTAGGATTGGAAATAACAGATATTAAAGTAAAACATATAGCTCCCTTGTTCTGTGGTCGTAAAATGACACTTTGTACTGAGGGGGGTGGAACAAGTAGGCAACTCAAAATACATGATGAAAATAATGCGGTTGCCGTAGAAATGGAAGCTATAGTAAAATGATTGGATATGAAATTTGAACCATTAAAAGGCATCAAAATATTAGATTTAACAGCCGTCGTAGTGGGTCCCGTAGCCACTTGGCGATTGGGACAGTATGGGGCTGAAATTATTAAGGTCGAAAATCCTTCGGGCGACCTTATGCGAGGGCTTGGCGGCTTGTCCCCGACGGGTCAACATTCCGGGGCATACTTGCATCTCAATCGAGGGAAGCGCAATATTAGCCTCGACCTTAAAAAACAAGGAGGAAAGGATATTTGCAACAAATTGGTCGAATGGTGTGATATCATCGTTGCCAATATGCGCCCCGATGCTTTAGAGCGTTTGGGTTTAGATGCAAATACAATCAGGTCAAAATATCCCGAAAAAATCTACTGTTTAATAACAGGTTATGGTACTGATGGACCATATTCGGGTTTGCCAACTTATGACAGCGTTTTACAAGGTGCTTCGGGCATTGCGGGTTTGACGATGGCGAGAGACGGAAAACCTGCTTATGTGCCAATGCTTATTTGCGACCATGTCGTAGGTGAAATCACGGCGGGGACTGTCATGGCTGCCTTGATGCAACGCTATAAAACAGGACAAGGGGCAAGTATAGAGATTCCGATGTTTGAAACGATGGCAGCTTTCGTGTTGCAAGAACATTTAGCGCAACAAAGTTTTGACCCGCCTATGGGTGCAGCGGGCGACCAACGCCTTTTGAGTCCACACAATCAACCTGTGAAAACAAAGGACGGTTATATCTCATTCACTATCAATACAGATGCCCAAGTACAAGCCTTTCTAAAAGTAACAGATAGAGCCGAATTACTCAATGACAATCGTTTTTCAACAATAGCAAACAGGGCAAAATATGTATCAGAATGGTTTGAAATTCGGGGTGCAGCCTTAGAAAATAAAACAACAGAAGAATGGTTGGAAATATTCAGATCGGCGGACTTGCCTGCTATGCCTTGCCATACGCTCGAAACATTGCCGCAAGACCCACATTTAAAAGCTGTTGGTCTTTTGGGGTATGAAAATCACCCAACAGAAGGTAAAACGGCGGTAATTCGCCCCACCATACAAATTGACGGCGAATATCCTTCGGCTCGTTCCAATGCTGCACCTTGTGGTTGGGATACTGATGAAATATTGAGTGAATTGGGCTTTTCTCATTCCGAAAAGGCCTCTTTAATATCTCAAAAAGCAGCTTTTAATTATGAAAAATAAAAAATACAATCTTCTACTTTTAGAAAACAAAGTGTGTGTCATTGTCGGTGCAGCTTCCTTCCGCAGTATCGGCTATGCTACGGCAGAACTTTTTGCAGCGCATGGGGCTAAACTCGTCCTACTGGATGTGGTAATGAACGATAAAATAGCGAACGAAATAGCGACATCCATATTTAATGAAATTGGGCATACACCTGAAATTATTTCTGTACAATGCGATATATGCAGTTCAGCCGACTGCGATAAAGCCATAGAATTGGCGGTTACTAAATTTGGCACTATTGACTGTTTAGTGAATTGTGCAGGGATTGTAAAATCTGGCGGCTTCTTGTCTATTACGGAAACAGAATACGATAGGATTCTTGATGTGAACCTTAAAGGCACATTTAATATCTGCAAAAGTGCCTTGAAAATTTTTACGGAAAAAAAATCTGGCGTTATCGTCAATTTGGCATCGTTGGCTGGGCAACGAGGCGGTGGATTGGTCGGTGGAGCGCATTATGCGGCTTCAAAAGGTGGCGTTATGAGCCTCACCCGTTCTATTGCAAGAGAATTTGCACCCATGAATATCCGAGCCAATGTAATATGCCCCGCTATGATAGAAACGCCTATGTTAGATGGACTCACGGAAGTACAATTAAATGAAGTTATTTCTGGCATTCCTTTAAAACGAGTAGGAAAAGCCGTTGAACTCGCAGGAACGTGTCTCTTTTTGGCTTCTGAATTGTCGGGTTTTACCACAGGAGCGACGATTGATGTGAATGGGGGTATTCATATTCATTAAAAAAACGGTAAAATACTGAGGGGGGCATTAATGACAAAAAGAAATTACTTTTGATGCAAAATCATCATTCAACCATGCAATACAAACTTCTATACGCCTATCTATTTGTTTTATTAAGCCTCCCTTTAGTGGCTCAAAAAGATGCACTCCCTATTAAATCTGATTCAACACAGGTTTTCAACATCTTGTTTAAACGAGATTTTAAAATTGCACCCTTGAACGTATTTTTCGGTGCATTTTTATTGAGCTATGAGCAATTGTTAAAACGGCAAACAAGTTGGGAAGCCCATCTACTTATTGCGCCAGCTAATAAGTCCCTATCTTCTCTAAGGCTTAACAGCACAGATGTTCTATTATCTATTAGTTTAAAAGCATTCGGGGCTACAAAAAAAGACAAGAGTTTGATGCAAGGCTGGTATTTTCGCCCAGAACTCGGGATTGGTTTGTCGAAATATACCTATCAAACAAAGACCTATCAATCTGGAACGTCTTCATACGAAACGTCAAAAATACCGACTATCACTTGGCGTGCTTTTGCATCAGCTGGTCATCAGTCTATTTGGGGCAAGCGTTTTGTATTCGATAGCTATTTAGGCGTTGGTGTTCGCAGTTATCATTCCAACGAAAACAACCCAGATTTCTTTACCTATCTTCATAAAGCAAGGAATATCGGGGTACTTTTAAATGCCCCTAATAATTCCTCAAGTATTGTTTTAGGCTTGACGGGTGGTATGACCATGGGTTTTTTATTCTAAACTAAATTAATAACAATGCTAAAGATAAACTGTATAAATTATAGCACGCTTGCTTTGCTCTTATTGATGGTTGGTTGTCGCTATACTTCTGAAAATCAATGTGGTGCACCCTACGATATGCCAACTTATGTAGAAGTATTGGTGACAGATTTTAACGGCAAACCGTTACCAAATAAGGTTGTACAAACTGCAGGCAGTGCCAGTAAAGATATTGAAACAACGGATGTTAATGGCTTTGCTAAAGCCCATTTCCTTTGGCTTGATGGTTGTTTTTCCGACTACTGTGAATTTTGGAGTTTATCTGCAAGTGATGATTACAACATGGTAGCGACCAATGTGGTGTTAAGTCCAACCAGCTCTACGCCTAAAGGGAATGTTTCTGTTACAATAAAAGAAACTATCAAGATGGATAGTCTCATCAATATTTCTTTACGCCTTAAAAGTGAGCGCACCGATATTGACCATGTTGAGCTGACAGTTTATGCCGCAGGACACAAAACGACTGATTGTTATACTGATAAGGCTACGAGTCAACCCATGTATCACGATTTTGGGAAGTTATATATTACAACGCCCACGTCACGATTGGATACAGTTGTCTCTATCAAAGCTTACAAAACGTTTACATTTGGAATTACTGCCCGTCTATATACAAAAGCAAGCACTTTTTCTTATGATAAGAACCTAAGAATCAGTACATTCGAAGCACGGGACACCATTTTATTCAATACTTTTTAAAATGAAAATCATAAAATTAGTATTCTTACTCCTAAACATTGGTGTATTAGCCACTTATGGTCAAAAAATTAATTTAGAAGCTAATAACTTGGTAGCCAATCAAGTATCTCTATCTTTTGAAAAATTAGAAGGTAAAAAAGTGGTGAAGGTCATCAAAGATTCTACTGTAAAGGCAGTTGATGAAGCGACTTTTGTCCGACTAAAAAACCTTGATTTTAAAGATGGCACTATCGAAATCACCGTATTGAGTCGCCTTTTAAAAAGTGCAGCACCGTCTGACCGTGGATTTATTGGTTTGGCGTATAGAATCAATGCCGACAATTCCAAATTTGAGTGCATGTACATTCGCCCGACCAACGGCAGGGCTGAAGAACAAATACGCCGCAATCATGCCATTCAATATTTTTCTTTTCCCGATTATAAATTTCCAAGATTAAGAAAAGAAGCACCCGAAATGTACGAATCCTACGCCGATATGGGTTTGAACGAATGGATAAAAATCAAGATTGTCGTGAAAGGCAAACAAGCAAAATTGTTGGCGGCTCTGACCAAAAAGAGGCTATCAAAGCTGGCATGACACATTTGCCTCTGCTCCCCCACATTATGCTCAACGGTGATAGTGCAGTCGCTACGGGTTATCTGCTTATTGTGATGCCTGATACAGCTGCGTCTCATGTGAAATTGCCTGGTAAGGGCGTTTCTCCTGGGTTTTCTATCTATCAATTGACTGTAAATAGGTGGCTACTCGTGCGAACTAATGAAGGTTGGAAAGTATCACAACGCACAGTTAGACCCCTCAGTAGTAATGATTCCCGTGACATTCTCAAACAAGCCATTGAAGGCTCTAAATAGGTTTTCATGATTTTATAACCAAACTTAATTTTGAAATGAAAAATGTCTCCTTATTTATCCTTTTATGCTTATCCGTTATTGCAAATGCACAAAACGCGGTTGTAAAATCTGATACGCTTAAAGACAACAGTAGGAAACCAAAACTGAAAGACCGATTGAGTAATGGCGAAATATTAAAGGGTGCGGTCATCAATATCGCTCATCCGATACTGATAGAAACCGTTTGTGAAGCTGGGGCAGATTTCCTTTTCTTAGATTTCGAGCATGGACTTCGGGACTACAACGATATTGGTCAATCCATTATGGCTGCTGAACTCCACGGCGTTCCTGCCCTTGTCCGATTGGGTGAACGTTCTGCAAATCTCGTAGAACGCATGCTCGATGGCGGAGCCTCTGGTTTTTTATTCCCTCATGTAGAGACAGCCGAAGAAGCGGCTGAATTGGTTTCTTGGTGTCGCTACAAACCGCTCGGTGTTCGAGGTTCAGGCTTTGCAAGGGCTTCTATCGGTTATACTGGTATTGAATATGAACGCCGTCAGCAAGCGAGTAAAGATGTTGTTTGCATTATGATTGTCGAAAACCTTAAAGGAAAAGAAAACCTTTCAAAAATATTAGCCGTCGAAGGCGTAACAGGCGTTGCGATTGGTCCAGGCGACCTTTCTATGGAGCTTGGCGTGAGCGATTGGAAAAATCCGAAGGTTGTCAAAGTATTGGACGAGATGGCGGCTGTGGTCAAAACATTTCCCAATAAAGGCTTTCTTCGCCTTGCATTAACCGCAGATGAAGCCGTTCAACATGTCGCTTCGGGTGCTAATATGATTCTGCTCACACATGACTGGCAACTCATCAAAAACATGTATTCTGGGCTTATCAAGGATTTTACCAACAAGATTAATCAAGCAAGTAAAAAATAGACTCAACTAATTTTTTAAGAATTTAAACTAAATATCAAGATGTATTCAAAATTCATTTCATTGCTCATATTATTGCTCGCAGTCTCGAACCTTTATGGACAACAAAATTTAGTAAGGGCTTTTCAACCACCCAATGTGGTCAACAAAATACCTTATGGCAATAACCCCAAAGCAGGTCATTATGCACAAGCAAAAGATGCCAAAATCTATTATGAAGTCTATGGCAAAGGGCAACCGATTGTCTTGTTACACGGTGGTTTGTTTGGTTCTACTGTCGAATTTTCAGACTTTATTGACCATTTGAAGGGAAATTATCAAGTCATAGCGATTTCTACACGCGGTCATGGTAAATCAGAATTGGGTACAGAACCGCTTACCCTTGAACAACGCGCCAATGATGCGATGGCGGTTATCAATGCCGTTACAAAAGACAGCGTTATTGTTTTGGGCTTTAGCGATGGCGGATATTCGGCTTATAAACTCGGTGCGATGTATCCAGAAAGAGTTAAAAAAATGATTGTAATCGGTGCAGGAGAAGTCCGTCCAGGATTAAGAGAATTCAAATTTACGGCGAAACAAGCCGTGGAAATGGACAAACCTTTCTGGGAACAACAGTTAAAACTCATGCCCGAACCCAATAGATTAGAAGATTTATTTACCCAAGTGGCAAACTGCTACAACAATGTGACGGTTAGCAAAGATTTATTGAGTACCATAAAATGCCCTGTTTTGGTAATGGCTGGCGACCGTGATGGTGCTAATCCAGTTGAACGAGTGGTGAGTGCTGGCAGATATATTCCCCAACATCAAATCAGCATCATTCCAAATACGGGGCATGGCTGTTTTTTAGAAAATTTTGAAGCAGCTTGGGCAAGTATCGTTCCTTTTTTAAAGAATTAAATTGAAACAATGATGAAATACTTCATTCTTACATTGTCTGCCGTTTTATTGCCCATAATTTTATTTGCACAGACGATAAAATTGGATAAAAACAACCTTTTACCCAATCAAGTCTATATATCTTTTGAAAAAATGGGCGGTAAAAATGTGCTGGAAGTTGTCAAAGACTCTACGGTAATACCTGTTGACGAACCTACTTTTGTAAAAATCAAAGACATGAATTTTAAAAATGGTGTAATTGAAGTCAAAGTTTTAAGCCGTTTATTAAAAAATGCTCCAGCTTATGATTTATAGTGAAAATACTGAGGGGGGGGCAATCTCCAAATGAGTATAGAAATAGCTACTCCTCAACTGTCAATGCAACCCGTTTTATTAAAAACAAATGACCGATACCCAAAATAACCATTCCAAAAATTGAACAGCCCACCATTACGCCTATCATAGGCAAACTGGTTCCGTCGCTCAAAAAGCCGACCAAAGCTGCACCTAATGCGCCAAAACCCATTTGTAAAGCACCGATAAGTGCCGATGCACTGCCCGCTTCTTTTGAAAATGGTGCGAGTGAGAGTGCCGTTGCATTGGGTTGTATAAAACCTTGACAAGATAAAAATAGGAAACTCAATGCAATGATTGAATATAAAGTAAGCCAACCGAATAAGCTACCCACGCATAAAAGTAAGCCGATGCCTATTTGAACCCATAAAGTGGTGTTAATAATCTGCATACTGTTATACTTCCTAAGCACCCATCTGTTCAATTGGCTGCTGAATATAAGTCCTGATGCAAGGAAACTGAAAATATAACCAAACTCTTGTTCGCTGACATTAAAAATCTTCATAAATACTGAGGGGGCACCTGAAACGTAAGCATAGATGCCCGCCGAAACAATTGAACCAGTAAAAGCATAAGTGAAAAAGGTCGGATTTTTAACAACAAATAGAAAGCCATTGATGATGGGTTTTGGTTTTAAAGACATAGACGTGTCGGGTTGTTTGCTCTCTGGCAAGTAAAAATAGACAGCAATCAATAAGAGAAAAACCATGAAACTTTGCAATTCAAAAACAGAATGCCAACCGTATTTGGCAATTAAAATGCTGCCTATACTCGGCGCAATAATAGGAGAAACGCCTAAAATAAGCACTAAAAGAGAAAATATCTTAGCAATTTCATGAACAGGAAATATATCTCGCACAATGGCTCTCGATGCCACCATGCCGACACAACCACCCAAAGCTTGTAAAAACCGCAGCCCAATCAACATCTCAATAGTCGTGGCAAATGTACAAGCGAGTGAAGCAATAACATAAATGACTAAGCCTATCATCAGCGGTTTTTTACGTCCAAAACGGTCGAGCAAAGGACCATATATCATTTGACCAATTGAAATTCCGATGAAAAAACTGGATAAAGTATAAGACACTTCATATACCGTTGTGTGCAAATCGTTGGCAATGGCTGGAAAGCCAGCTAAATAGGTGTCAATTGAAAAAGGTCCGATAGCGGAAAGTAAGCCGAGAATCAGAATTAATACGGTTCGGTTGCTGGTCATTTTTTTATGTTGATTTCGTTAATTATTAATCATTCAAGCCCTTTCCTTCAAGTATTTGTTCAATACTCTTTTCAATCCTTGATTCCCGCGTTTTGGCTTGTTTGGGTGCAGAAAAATAAAGCAGATAGCCTCTTTGTCGTCCAGGAGTCAGTGCCTCAAAAGCCGTTTTTAATTCAGGCATATCGTCCAAAACCAATTGAAATTCTTCGGGCATATTAAATTCTGTTGTCTTTTTCAATTCAACTTTCAAACCTGCTTTTTCGACTTCAATCGCTTGTTTGATATAGTCTTTCAAGATGGTTTCCTGTTCGACAATTTCTTGAACATTAGTGAAACGAATTTGTCGTGCTGCTTGCACATTTTCTGTTTGCTGGATGAGAATGCCATTGGTATCATTCAACAAAGCCCCTTTCATAAACAACAAAGCGCAGTATTCTTTAAAGCCATGTATCAGAACGATATTGCTTTTTTCAAACGTGTAACAAGGACAGCCCCATTTCAATTCTTCTGTGAGTCCGCAATCAAGCACCAATAGTCTTAATGCGTCATATTCTTCTTGCCACTGTGTGGCTTTGGTGAAAAACCAATCAACTTCTGGATTCATTTTATTTCTTTTTTGTTATGAATACTGAGGGGGGACTTCAGTTGTTATTAAACTATCTAAAAATGCGTTTGCGTCTCTGTCATTTTTAAATACTTTAAGCACTTTTTGGTCTTTGACTTGTTCTAATTTTCCTAAAATAGCTTTTCTTTTGACTAAATTAAAAGTTGCCACATAGTGTAAAAATTCAAAATCCCATCGTTCGGGGCAACCTTCCGTCATATCGGGTCTTGTTTTGCCGTGATATGTCCAAATCCGTTTAATCACACGCCACAAACAGAACCACGTTGGAAAATCGAAATAAACAATTGTATCTGCCTTTTCTATTCTGATGGACATTGTGTTGCTGAAATTACCGTCCATTATCCATTCAGGTTTTTCTACTAATTTTTGGACTGTTTTTGACCATTCCATTCGGTCAATTTCTACCCAATTGGGTTGCCAATGGTGTTGGTCTAAATGTATCAACTCCAAACCTGTTACAGCGTGTAAGCGTCTTGAAAAAGTAGATTTTCCTGCACCACAACAACCGATGACCATGATTCTTTGCATTGTTTTTTTATATCTGTTATTATTTCAAATCGTTGAAATACTGAGGGGGATGTAAAATTACTTATTTTTTGTTTTTTTTTAATTTACTGGTAACAAGTAAATAATAAGGTGGTCAACGCTAAAGGTATAGTAGACAGAAATTTGAATAGTTTTATATTTTTTTGCAAAAAAATAAAAAACTATTCAAATTTCTGTCTACTATACCTGAGTCCAATCACAATTGTTTCAGGTTTAATCAACAGCTTTTTTAACATTTCATTTTAGTTAAAAAAATGTAATACAAAATAGGGATAATTACCTTTGTTTAATCGGCTTTAATTTCCTTAATCTGTACTAAAAACCTATTCCAGATGATTGATACTTTTAACATTCCACACCTCGGAACAATAGTTCCACTCCGCAAATGTCTCCTTTTTTTCCGTAGTTTAGTGAAACAACAATTATGGATACCCCTCAGTATTTTGGGGTTATTTTCTCATTTATCTGCATCAGCACAGTGTCCTTCTACCGATTGTCGTTACTCGGATTCCTTAAGTTTAATGGATTTATATCAATCCACAAATGGTGCAAATTGGATAAAAAAATGGGATTTATCACGCCCTATCGAAGAATGGCAAGGTATCAATGTCAATGCACAAGGTCGAGTTGTAGAGATATTAATGAATAATAATAATCTAATCGGAACGTTGCCAAATTTGAATTTGCCTCATTTACAAAGCCTCATTTTGCCGAGTAATCAATTAACGGGCAATTTGCCTAATTTCAATTCGCCAAAACTGGCATCGCTTGTTTTGTTCAATAATAAATTTACGGGTCAGATTCCCAATTTCAATTTACCCAATTTAACAGGCTTGCTTCTTGGTAACAATCAATTATCGGGTACTATTCCCAATTTCAATTTGCCTAAATTACAATTCCTTTGGCTTAATTCAAATCAATTGTCGGGTCAAATCCCCAATTTCAATCTACCTGAATTAACTTATCTTGACCTTTATATCAACAAACTAAGCGGTAATATCCCGAATTTCAATTTTCCGAAACTGGAAGGGCTGAATATTGAGAGCAATCAATTGACTGGATTCATCCCGCCTTTTGATTTCCCTCTGTTATTATCTTTGAGATTAGCCAAAAATCAATTAACGGATACCATACCGAATTTCAATTTTCCTCGATTAACGTATTTATCCTTATATGAAAATCAATTAACAGGAAATATACCAAACTTTAATTCGCCAGATTTAACTTATCTTTCTCTGCATTCTAATAAATTGAGTGGAAATATACCAAACTTTAATATGCACAAATTAGAGACACTTTATCTTTTTTCTAATAAACTAAAAGGCTGTATTCCTCGGGAGATTAGAATAAATTGTCCAAAACTGGGTCCTTTTGGTGGTAATATTGCCATTAATCCTGAACTCAATAACGATAATTGGGAAAATTATTGGATTAGAGGTCAAGACGCTTGTGCACCGATAGACAATAATCTCAAATTGTTTATTTCTCCAAATCCAGCAACGGGTGAAGTGCGGCTTGCCGTTCATGTCAAAGAGGCGGGTATTTACACACTCCAAATTATAAATACGGTTGGCGATATAGTTATTGAGCAAACGGTCAATTTGCCTTATTCTGACAATACAATTTCTGTTTCTACTGCTTTATTAACAAAAGGATTTTACCTAACAAAAGTGTCTAAAGGCAATCAATTTATTACCCAAAAGTTGGTTGTTCAATAGTATATCAAACAAGTAAAAATCTCAATTGAATGTGTACAACGTTCTACCGTAGTGTACTCTGCGTTACGAAATAGTAAAAAATTTTCATCAACCATGAAAAAAACAGAAAAGTAAAGAAGGGTACACAATCAAAAAGCCCATACAAAACATGTTGCATGGGCTTTTATACTGAGGGGGTGTGCATAAACTTTGCCGTTTATCATTTTGTTCAAATGGGGCAACTTTTACACTTTGGGAACGGCTTTAGCCGCCGCTTTTGCGGCTTTCATGGCTTTTACTTCTTTTGAAACCCGTTTAGCGCGGTCACTTACGCGAACACCGCCTAATTTTGTGACTTCAATCGAATCGTCGCCAAAATCATTTTTCACACCAATCATTGAATTTTTTGAAAAAGCATTGGCTTCTTTTTGCAATTCTTTGAGTTCGATGCGGCTTTGTTCCAACATTGTTTGTTGGGTTGTGATGTTGTCCAATTTTGTTTTCAATCGGACTTGAATGTCAATGCCTGCGACGGCTGACAAACCATTTTTCAAAACGAGGTCTTCTTTAATTGATTTAAGACCCGTGATGCGTGCAGTCAATTTTGACAATGCAGGCGATTCACCTTTTTTTCGAGCCATTGTAAAATAAATTAATAATTAAAAAATAATTTTAAACGATTTTTTACTTTGAAATTCATATAATAGTTTCGTTAATTTTATCATTAACAAATCGTTAACATTTCTGATTCTTACTCATTCAATTTGAGTGCGGGGAAACACACAAGCGCGTTTTTTTTTGATGAAAAATGGGTCAAAATGAAGGTGGGTCAAGACGGTTAGGAATGGTGAGAAAATAAAGTATCAAATTTCATTTTACAAAACTGTTGAAAATCAACGTTTTGCAAATTCATCATTTATCATTTATCATTTATCATTTTCTAAGGCATCTATCATCTTGAAACCCGCCGTTTCAACGAGGGGAAACGTAAGGCATCACCGCCCACTTTTAACATCTATTTAAAACACCGCATCAAAATGGCTGTTTGATGTGGTGTTTTGAATAGATGTTTGATGAGAGCCCTGCGTATTTATCACCCTGCCGTTGAAACGGCGGGTTACAAGATGGTAGATGTTTCCCGATATGAGTCATCTTCAATGTCGTTATCGAATGGGCAATCATTCAAGCTGTTTTTAAAATTTTAAGCTATTTTTTGAAATTTTAAGCTGTTTTTTAAAATTTTAAGCTGTTTTTTAAAATTTTAAGCTATTTTTTGAAATTTTAAGCTATTTTTTGAAATTTCAAGCTGTTTTTAAAATTTTTAAGCTTGTTTTTAAAATTTTCAAGCTTGTTTTTGTTTTTGTACTGAGGGGGTATCAAAATCGAAAATCTTCTGCAAAACACGTTGCAAGTTGTTTTATATTGAATCTATGAAAAAGTTCATCGAAGCAATACGTCATAAACCCTTTAGGGTTGGCACCGTTTATAGAAAACAAAAGCAAAAGTTTCCTAAAGGTGCATCGCACCGTCACCGATTTATATGGTGACGGTGCGATGCACCTTTACAGCGTTGTTTGGTTTGATTTTCTATAAACAGTGCCAGCCCTAACGGGCTTTTGTTTTAACACATTATTTTAGAGGAATACTGGAGAGTTAAAATCAAAAAGTTTTTTTTGCAAAACACGTTGCAGAAGCTTTTTTACTGAGGGGTATAAATTTTTTAAATGGATTAAAATTTTTATGTTTTTTTGATTGTCATTGGATTGTTTGTTTAGATTTGTGAAGGTGTTAATTAAGGTTTTATTTTGCGACTACTTTATATGAAAAATAATGGCGCATTTAGATACTATTTAATACGATTAGAGATATAAAATTGTGTAGGAATTCGATACTTGCGCGAGATTGCGTAAGTGTAAATTGTTCGCTGGAACTCAAAAAAAAAACCGTTCTTCGATTAAACAAAAGGAAGTAATAAAAAACAGTCCGTAAAAAAAATACATACAATAAAACATCAATTTCACAATTTTGCAGATACCCGTGTTAGATAATACCTAACCAAAAAATTCGTTCAATAATCAATATAATTGAAAAAGTATAAACAAAAGTTTGTAAGCAATTGTAAATAAATATAATTATGAATCCACTTTTAATGCCAATTATCATGAACAAAATATATATAATTATATCCATAGCATTAGGTTTTCATATTGTTTTATTTAGTCAAGATAAATCAAAAATGACTTACATTGAAGTCATTGAAAGTGGCGTTTCTACTGGACCCGCTTTTGCTGTGGTGATAATACATAACCTAAATAACAATATAAAAAGAGAAATATTCATCGATGTAACTTCGCTTTACGAGGCTTTTAAGATTGAATTAGCAGAGGAGGATTATGATAAGATTAGGGTCTATTTGTTATCTTATTCTGATACTCGATTAATTCAAATGAAAAATCCACAAGCATTAGACAGATTGGGTTTTGAAAAATATAATAATAAGGATTACAAGAAAATAGAGAAAGTCCTATTAAAAAAAGAAATTATTAGGAATCTATATACTTTACATGAAAAATGGAAACAAAAAATAGGCAACTTGGAGAAATACAATGAAAAAAAGATAAAAGAATTATTTACAATTCGTGATAGTATAACAAAAACAAGGGAACTTACATTAGAAGAAAAAAAGACAATAGAAACTTTTGAATTTGATTATTACTTTTATCCTGCCCATCAATCGTCAAAAAATTCAGATTTGGGGCAAAAAATTATAAAAATGTGGAATCAAAAACTCTTCAAAGAGGAAGCTGATTATAATAGATCAGAAGAAGAATATGATAATTTAGAAACTAAATATTTCAGAAATTACTATAAAAAATATGGCAAAAATTTCTGTCATGTCGCGTTTAAATATGG
Organism: Saprospiraceae bacterium; assembly: GCA_043772905.1. Taxonomy (GTDB): domain Bacteria; phylum Bacteroidota; class Bacteroidia; order Chitinophagales; family Saprospiraceae; genus JAAFJT01. The sequence continues at coordinate 28,528 of JAYVFS010000199.1, forward strand.
AGCTATTTTTTATCACAGCTGCATGAATGGGACATTAGAGTTTGGTCATATTGTTGGACAATCGGGAGAATAAAATAAAAAATACTGAGGGGTATTAAAATCAAAAAGCTTCTGCAAAACACGTTGCAGAAGCTTTTTTACTGAGGGGTATAAAATTTTTCAAATGGATTAAAAATTTTTATATTTTTTTTGATTGTCATTGGATTGTTTGTTTAGATTTGTGAAGGTGTTAATTAAGATTTTATTTTGTGACTACTTTATATGAAAAAGAATGTCGCATTTAGATACTGTTTAATACGATTAGAGATATAAAACTGTGTGAGAATTCGATACTTGAGCGAGATTACGTAAGTGTAAATTGTTCGGTGCAAGCAAAAAAAGACCCGTTCTTCGAGTAAACAGAAAGAGGCAAATTTATCATAACTAATTGATTGTCAATATAGTAAATAGCTACTTAATAGAAGTGGGCAACCTATGAATATAAAATAAAACTATGTGGATAAAATATATTAAATCTAACATTAAAATATTATTCAATAAAAAAAGATAAACAAAGAAGCATCAAAATAGTGAAAAAGTATTCAGAAAAGATTATTTATCAAAAAATAAATTAAGATTATAAAAAACCGTGCCTAAATATATACAAGTTGTGATTTTTTCACTACATTTGTATAAAAAATAGATAAAGCTATGCTAATTAGATTTACAATAGAGAATTTTTTGTCTTTTAAAGACAGACAAGTCTTTTCTTTACTGCCAGGTAAAGGAACACTCAAACCGCAACATAAATCAAAACCTGTGAAAGGTACTTCTGTGTTAAAAACTGCAGTTTTGTACGGTGCTAATGCTTCAGGGAAATCCAATTTAATAAAAGCAATAGAATTCGGAAAAAAATTAGTGCTAAAGGGTACTAAAGCAGAGCAACCAATAACATTTAATCTATTTAAATTAGATAAACAGACTATTAAAGAAAATTCACGTATTGAATACGAAATTCAGCACGAGGGAAAGAATTATGCTTATGGTTTTATATTTAATTCAAAAGAAATTGTGGAAGAATGGCTTTATGAGATTTCTCAAAAATCAGAAACTAAAATTTTTGAAAGGACTGGAACTAAAAATTTTGACTTAGAGTTTCTGTATAAAAAGAATAAAAAAGGAGAACAAAAACAATTTTTAGATTTTACGGCAAAAGGAACACCAAGGAATCAATTATTTCTTACACAAATTAGAAATACAAATGTTACTGACAATGTAAATGATATTTCTGATATATTAGCTGTGATTGATTGGTTTCAAAATGCCCTAACAGTGATTTATCCTAGTTCCAAGAACTTAGGTAAGAAATTTGAATTAATGGCAGATACTGATTTACAGAAAATATTTACGGAAATGTTAAATTATTTCGATACAGGTATTGATGGAATTGAATTTAAAGATACAGACTTTGAGAAAATTGATGTACCAGATGAAGTTAAAGAAGATATAAAAAATGATTTATTAGGAGATAAGTCCGAAAAAAACAATGCTTTTATCTCAAATCCACAAGACGATAAATACTATATTGTCTCGAGAACAAGTGAGAATTCGCTTGATGCTAAATTATTAAAAACAAAGCATGGAAATTTTGAACCTTTCGACTTAAAAGAAGAATCGGATGGAACAAGGAGAATAATGGATTTAATTCCCTTGATTATAGATTTCTTTAAAGGAGGAAATGTATTTATAATAGACGAAATGGAAAGAAGTTTACACCCAAATTTGATATATGATTTGTTTGACTTCTTTCTAGATAAATGTGATAACATTAACAGTCAATTTATCGTTGCAAGTCACGAATCAACATTATTAACACAAAAACTATTGAGAAAAGATGAAATTTGGTTTGTTGTAAAAGATAAAGCAGGAGCAAGTCACTTACATTCATTAGAAGACTATAATATTAGATTTGATAAAGAAGTAAGACGAGATTATTTATTAGGAAGGTATAAAGGCGTACCTAAACTTGGAAATAGAAACAACTTAACTGTTTTACCTCTAAAAAATGATTAATAATGCCAAGAGAACCAATACCATTGATAAGAGAAGGAGGGTTTGCTAATGCTGAAAAACTTTTTGTATTATCTTATGAAGGACAGGTAACTGAAAAAAAATATTTTGAAGACTTGAGGACTTCGGAATACTTTAATGATAGTGGGCTTATTGAAACAATTCCACTAAAAAGACCAAAAGACGCTGGATCAGATCCAATAAACGTTAAAAAACTTCTTGAAAATGCAAAAAGAGAGCATCGCTTTAAAGAAACAGATGAATTTTGGCTAATAATTGATAGAGATGATTGGGAAACTATTCATAAACACGATTTTAGTAGCTTAGTAAGAGATTGCAAAGCTGAAAAAAATTTCTATTTAGCCATGAGTAATCCTTGTTTTGAAATTTGGTTAGTACTACATTTAAAAGATATTAATGAATTTACGAAAGAAGAAAAAATTTCAATATTAGAAAATGCAAAAGTCAATAAATCTAAAAACTACATTGACGAACTTATTAGTAAACTTGAAGGAAAAGGACGTGGATACAACAAAAAACCTAATCCTAATACATACCTACCTCATACTGTGACTGCAATTGAGAGAGCTAAAGTGTTAGATAATCTTCATAGTGACTATCCTTTTAGTATTGGAACACATGTGTACAAATTAGTGGAAAAGTTATTAAAAGCCTCTTAATGTAGACATAAAGGCGAATTTACATTCATATTTTAGGCGACAGTTTAATAAAAGTAGTAAAAATTGGCAAAAATACTGAGGGGTAACAATTGGCTGTTTTGACGTGAAGTACGACTGCAAAAACATAAAAAAGCTGTTTTTACGACTACAAAAAAAATAAAAAAGCTAAACTGAAAAGCCAAAATAAAAAAAAGCCAGCACCGAACAAAGCACCCCCGAAAATGCCGTTTTAAAAGCCCACGCCCCAAAAAGCCCATCAAAACGGCACATTCGGGGGTGCAACCGTTCTCGGAAATTAGGCAAAATAAGTTCTTTACAAAAACTTGATAAAGAATTGAAAATAAAATATTTAAAAACTAACTTTAGAATTTTATTCATATTTGAAAATTCAATACATTCAATAAACCTAATTATTTAGCATTATGGCAAATACAAGTGGAAAATCTGAAATTTCTGAAGCATCTGGAATTGGGCATTCAGCGTTAATCATTAGGACGTGGTGGAAGTGCCGTTTCCAAGAACTAGAAGCAAGAAATGACAATGGGATTGATGGAATGATATTTATAAAAAAAAATACTATTGTAACTGGAGAAATCATACATGTACAAGTGAAAGGTGGAAGTGGATACAAAATAGAATATAAAACAGATTACAAAGATTATATAGGTATAAACCTTGGAGAAGAATATATTAATACTCATCGCCCGAGATGGAACCTCCTAAATGAACCTGTTATTCTAATATTTGTAGATGACCAAAAAAGTTTAGAGCAATACCCAGATACTTGGTGGATTGATTTAAAGTCTGATGACTCGTACTCAAAAACAGCAAAAGGAGTGATTTTAATCCATAAAACTAAACAAAAAATAAGAATTAATACGATTGGGGAAATTAAAAAATTATGTGGAACTAGATATTCTGATTATAAATTACCAAGTATCTACCTTCAAAGAAAACATGTAAATATTTTTAACTTAAATAAGACTTTCAAAATACAAGCAAGAGATTATTATATAAATTGGTCAAAAGAGCCTCTTCCAGAAAGAAATAATCCAAAACTCGGAGAAATTTTGATTAATAGGGTTGGCTGGAAACATTTAACTAGAAAAGGTAGGAAAGTAGAGAGAGTACTTCAATCTTTTCAGTTATTGACAGCAGCAAAAGAAATCATAAAAAAAATCAATAATCCAGAACGATTTGGTCATGTTGAATATTCTTTAGAAAATAATATAGGAACAATAAAAGATTATGTAGGTTTAAGAGCGTTTGTAGTTTTCCCTCATAGATATGAAAGTGTAATTACTGTAGTATTAAAAAGAATAAGGAAAATAGACGAAACAACAGGAAGCGAAATAGAACAAAAGAATTGGTTTTATACAGTATATGAGAATAGACGAGGTAGGCGTAAATAAAAAGTGCCACTGATAGTTGAAATTTCTTACGCTTTTCCATATGGCGCGCCAGTTCTATCCATCAGTGGCGATTAAATTCTCAATGCAAAGATAATGAAATTTATAAAAAAAAAGAAAAACGTCCGAGAATAAAAAAGATTGTCGTCCACGATTAGTGGACGACAATCTTTTGTTGAATGAAGCTGCTCCCAAGTCCAAGCAGAAAAACCCATCATAATTCTCTTTCAAATTTACAATCACAAACAAAAAGCCGATAAATGCTGCGCATCAACGAACTTAAATCTTTAAAAACGAAAAAAAATCATTTTTACTGAGGGGGTCTAATGTTCCTTTATCTTTGGCATTTTTGCCGTTGCCCGTTTTACTTTTTGTGGAAAAGCTCGATTATCTGACATTTAAATTTAGAAATGAAAAAACATATTTTACTCATTGGTATTATATTGTCCATCAGTTTATTAACCATTGCTGCCGCTTATTATTCAGGTGGTTCACAAGCCGATGCACAGACTGTTGGTTATGATTGGAAAAATAATTATCTCTGCAATTTGTTCAATGAAAAAGCAATAAATGGCATGGCG
>JAYVFS010000200.1:0-10291 GCA_043772905.1 Saprospiraceae bacterium
TTACAAACGCAGGGGCGTTTGTTGCCGCTTCCAAGTTTTCAGGTATAAAAATCGTTTGACCGATTTCTTTGCTGAAATCATAATAGAGGCAAAACGTCACTACTGCCGCAATCAAAACCCCTAATAAAGCGGTATTGTGAATCCAGTAACGCAATTGCGGCGACTTTTTCCGTACAACGAGTGCGACAATGCCAGAAATAATAGCAATAGCCGTTGCTTGCCAAAGCGAATGAATGACCATCCAGCCAATAGCGTAATTGAGATTTTGTGTAAAACAGATGAAAAGTGGTTGCATGATTGGTTGATTTGGTTGATTGGTTATTAGTTATTGGTTGATTGGTTAGTGGTTATTAGTTAGTGGTTATTGGTACTAAACCAATACACTAAAAACTAATAACCAATAACCAATAACCCATCCCCAACCTATTTATTAAATCCTCTAACTTTCAAGTTAATATACTCATCAAGGTCGAGGTCTTTATAACCTTTTGCCTGCATATTTTGAATATACTGAGGGGTCACGCCGTGAATTTTCAATGCAACAGCATCGCCTAAATCCACATTTTTGAAGCCGATGTCTTGAAATCCTTTGATAAAATCGCCAGTAACGCCATGTATTTTCATTTCGACTAACTTGTTAGAGCTGATGTCTTTGTAACCGATTTTCTCAAATCCTTGAACCATCGCAGGTGTCACACCATGAATTTTGAATTCGACTAACTTGTTGATAGGCATATTTTTATAGCCAATATCGTCAAAGCCTTTGACAAAAGCGGCATCTGCACCGTGTATTTTTAATTCCACAACTTTGCTCGCAGACATATCTTCATAGCCCATTTTGTTCAAACTATTGACGAAATCAGCCGTTACGCCATGAATTTTAAACTCAATCGCCTTTTGAATATTCAGATTTTTGAAACCCATATCTTTATATGAATTCACGAAATTGGCATCAATACCATGAATTTTAGCTTCAACAATGCGGTCAGGCGACAATTTTCCGAATAAACCTGTGAGCAAATTGATATAGTCAGCATCAACACCATGAATGGAGTAGTTTTTCAAATCATCGCCCGTAGGATTTGTGCCTGTGGTCTTGAATTTCTCAACGTCCATTTTGTCTAGACCGTGGATTTTAGCTTCAACAATATCGTCGTGACTCAATGTGCGTTCTGTGGCGGCTTGCATTTTTTTAATAAAAGCACCGTCAACGCCATGTATTTTAAATTCTATAACATCTTGTAAACTGGGGTTTTTGTAGCCAGAGGCGGCTAAATCCTTCAAATAATCGCCATTAATGCCATGAATTTTAGCTTCTACAATTTGGTCAGTAGGCACATCAATGTAGCCTGCATCGTTCAAATCTTTTTTGTATTTGGCATCTACACCATGAATTTTTAACTCGACGACTTTATTCAAAGACAAGTCTTGCTTCTTAAAAGTTGCGAAATAACTGGTCAAAACTTCTTTTGATAAACCATGTATCGCTAAGCCTTGTAATTCTGATTTTGAGATGTCTTTATAGCCATTTTGCTTCAAAAAGGCGATATAATCACGATTTATGTTGCTAAAAAAGAACTGCATCATCATCGTCTCTTTTACTCCTCCGATATTTTCTTTCGCAAGAAAAGATTTAAAATCTGTATTTTCTGTGAATGTGTATTTACCATAGCCTTCATTTCCTTCAAATTTTCCTTTAAAAGCCATCGCACCCGCTTCGCGAGTCAATGTAAAATCGGATTCAGTGGTTGGCAAAGCTGAAAATTCGCTTTTTTTGAACGTATGCGTACTGTTCCAATTAGAATTAGCTGTTTTTGTTTGAAAAGAAACTTCGATGTCATCACCGTTAATTGTGGCATTCCAATAGCCGTTCATACTGAGGGGGGCTTCATCGGCTTCAAAAAAGTTGGTTTTATCAAAAAGATTGGGGAGTAATTCCTTGGGTCCACCATAAGATATAAAGACCATTCCAATCACTATCAGACACGTGGCTATTAATTTTTCCATGACATTAGTTTTGTTATTTGATTGATTTAAAACTCGTTGCACACGCAACAAAAGTTGGTTTTTTCGTTGTCCTGCAAATCCCATTGCAAACGAGGCAGAATAATATTGCATCTCTTGAACAACGACGAGGGATTTGGCATAAGCCATTGAGTTGCCGCACAACAGAATAGCGACATCATCGCAACAGTTTTCACGCTCAGCACGGATATTTGCAGAAATCCACCAAACGGCGGGATTAAAATAAAATAAAGCTTCGATAACCGATTGAATGATGTTAAAAACATAATCGTGGCGCATAACGTGAGCGATTTCATGCGCCAAAATTGCTTCCACTTCTTGCGGATTTAGTCTGTTAATCGCCCCAATTGGGAATAAAATCATCGGTTTTAAATATCCAACGACAACAGGTGAGCGCACTAAAGCCGATTCAACAAGTGCAATGTTCTTTTGTATATTCACCCTTTTTGATAAATCTTCGACCATCTCGAACCAATATTCATCAACGGGAAAGTTGTGTTGATTTCGCAAATAATAGACATAACTGATGCCGCCCAATAATTTTAAAATAAACAAACCCACACCTAAAAGCCAGACCATTACCACAAAGTAAATGTTGGCATCAAAATACGCTTTCATGCCTTCAATACTGAGGGGGGCAGGAGTCGCTTCTTTTTCAGCAACTATGGGTTGTAGGTCGCCTGCTTCTATTGTAATTTTTAACGATTCGGGTGTTTCGAATGAGAACTTTGTTGTCGGTTTAGGTGCAGGCGCAGGTGTTGCTATTTTGGCAATGGGTTCTGCTTGTATTGCTGTTTTATTACTGTTGTAATAAAAACTAAATGTAACCATAGCCGCTAAAAGCACCCCATATAAGGCGAAATTGTGAACGATATAACGTGTTTGCGCTGTTTTTTTACGCAAAACAATCATTACTACGCCTGACAATATTGCAATCAAAGTAGCTTGCCAAAGCGAATGAAGGACTGTCCAGCCCATGGCATATTGAAATTCTTGTGAAAAGAGAGAGAATAGGTTTTCCATAACATTGGATTTTTTGATTAGTCATACAATTAGAAATGAATATTCATATTGCCATCAGTTTCAAAACTTTCATCGGTCAGTTTTTCAACTGTTCCTTTAAAGAAAAATGAAAAATCGCTGCTTAAAGGTTTGCCCAATTTGGCTTCAATACCTTGTTTATATTTATCAAATTGTGTCGCTTCGAGTGTCTTGCCATTGACAACTAAAACCTTATTTTCCATAAAAATAGAGCATTTTTCGCCTTTGGATAGTAAACCATCTTTTGTCAATTCATTGAAAAACCATGAAAATACTTTTTTGTGGCGTTTTTGCATTTCCTGACCAATGATGCTCATTTTATCGCCTATTTTACTCATTTCTATGCCGATACTGCTCATTTGATTGCCGATTTCACCCATTTGATTGCCAATTTTGCCCATATCGTTACCAATTTTGCTCATCTCATCACTAACTTTTCGAGAATCGCCACCGCTTTTCAGTTCTCTTTCTTTGTCTTTCATCAATTTTTCAAGCGGTTTCATCAATTTCTCTTGTTCCTTCATTTGTAGCTCAAATGGTTTCATTTGTTTTTCCAATTCACGCATTTGCGTTTCATACACTTTCATTTGTGCATCTAAATCAATGGAATCTGTTAGGTTTTCGATTTTTACTGAGGGGGTACTATCTGTTTGTTTTTGTTGAAATGCCAAGGATAAACCAATCGTAATTGTTAAGGCAAAAAGAAAAAGCTTTTTCATGTCAATAGTTTTAATTTAGTTTAAAAATAGAATTTTATAGATTGTGCAAAGCATAAATTATATTCTTTTACTGCAATTCCTTTTTGTCATTCTGAACGAAGTGAAAGAATCTAAATAATCCAATTTTAATGTAAATTAAGATTCTTTCACTTCGTTCAGAATGACAAAAAGGAATTGCAGTAAAAGAATATAATTAATAATAAAATGGTAGGTATTAACGATAAAATAACAGTTTTAACGTTGAATGAATAATTGTAAACGATACTTAATCAATAATAAATAATAGTTTGTAAAATAATTATTTAAATAGAATTATGAAATCTAATTAAAATTCACCATTCACCATTAGTTTATTTATTTTCAATTTCATTAATCAACGCTTTTATCTTTTCTAAATCCGCTTGAGAAGTTGAGCCATTGCCCAAAGCGCGGAGAACAAGCGAAGATGCAGAACCCCGAAAAGCGGCATCCACAAAACCTTTCAGCAATCGCTCTTGCATTTGTTCTTCTGGAATAGCCGGAGAGTAGATGTGGCTGCGTTCGATGATGTCGCGTGTCAAAATCCCTTTGTCGAGCATCAATTGCATGAATTTCAAGGTCGTCGTATAGCCGATTTCCTTTTCTGGTTGTTGCGCATTCAGCGTTTCATTGACAAAACGGACAGTCTGCGCGCCGTTTTGCCAGAGAACTTGTAGGATTGCAAGTTCCGAGTCAGTTGGTACAGGTGTTATTTTTCCGTTCATTATTACAGTTATTTAAAAATTATGAGATGAAAAGGATTATTAAGTGGTCTTCACGTTATCTTATACGATATTTTTCGTAGAGATGATTTTTAAAAAAGAGGGTTACTTTTTGACCCTCTCATTAATTATAGGCACAAAGCTATACGAAGTTATTCGTAAGCGCAAATTTTTGCTACGTTTTTTTTCGTAGAGATGATTTTTTTTTTCTTGAAGCTTGATATTTCCTTATAAAAATGGCGTTTAACTGTCAAAGTCAAACGCCATTATATAAAAATTTGTCAAAAAAAAGTAATTTAATCTTTACCAGACTTCACGCGATTCTTCTCATCTTCTAAGCCTGTTTTGCGTTGTCTCGCACCTAGTACGTTTTTATTTCCAAAACGATAAGTGAAATTGACGCGGAGTTGTTGTCCTTCCCATGTACCCGAAGCGTCCATTTTGAGGGTTCCTAATTGTGTGTAAGCTTTCCAAGTTGACGTTCTAAAAACATCACTGAATGTTAATTTCACTTGTCCATCGCCATCCCAGAACTTTTTGCTGACGCCGACATTCATCACACCTTGGGTTTTGTTGACAAAGTTGCCCCATAAACCGCCGAAGTTCATCCAACCATCGGCTTCTGCTGACCAGCCTTTGCCAAGTGTAAAACCTTGTTGTAAATAAAAACCGCCGCCATTGGCTTGTAAATCCACAATTTTACCATCACCCAAGTCGGCTGCCAATTTGCTGTGATTGAACCAAGCATTGAAAAAGCCATTCCACCATTTTTTAATCGGCAAAGATGAACTTAAAGTGACGCCATAGGTCTCACGATTCGCCAAATTTGCTTTGGTGATAAAGAAAGAGGTGACACCGTTTTGAACGCTTTGGTCGGTATATTGCGTGAAATAGTCCTTGGTTTTAGCATAATTCACACCCAAATTGGCAAAACCCATGAAAGTATAGCCCAATTCAGCTGTATGTGTGTATTGTGGACGCAGCGTCGTGTTGCCACGTTCATAAGTCAATTCGTCTAACCGATTTTCAAACGGATTCAAATCTTGATAACTTGGACGGTCAAGTGAGTAACGATACGTCATATTAAAGGCGTGATTTTTACTCAATTGATAACTTACTGCCGCAGACGGAAAGGCATTGATATAGCTTGTGTCCACATCTTTATAGCCGCGCGTTTGCTTTGTTTTCAAATCACCTTTGGAGGTTGTGCGTTCACCACGTAAGCCGAATTGAAGACCAAATTTGCCCAATTGGGTATTATAATTGGCATAAGCCGCTTGTATTTGCTCTTTGTAAGTGAAAAAATTGGTGCGACTCGTGTCTTGAAAATCTTTGTCACCGAAGACATTATAAAAATCAAAATCATTATTCGTCATCACATCAGAAACTTTGAAACCTACACCCAATTTTCCCGCTTTTTTATCTGTTTTACTGAGGGGTTGCTCATAGTCCGCTTTGAAGGATTTTATGTCAATATTGGTCTGCGTCATATTGCGATAAGTGCGCTGCGTCAAAATTTTTGTTTCATCGCCATTGCGGTAAATATTGGGCAAATAGTTTGTTGAACCATTGCGGAAAGTCGCATAGTCAGCATCCACATTCAATTCATGTCCGCTGGTGTCTGCAAAACGATAATTGAAGTTGTAATTCATGTTTTTATTATCAGAAGCGCCGCTGCTTTCAGCAAAAAGAATCGAGTCACGGCTGATAAAATCCTTTGTACCCGCCGTTGCTCGACCAATAACGGTCTGTCCTTGCGATTGATTGGTCGGATTACCAACGCCGCCGTTGACCATAAAACCAAAAGTGTTTTTAGAGTTGAGCGCGTAGTCTGCACCGGCTTTAAAACTGTGGTTGTTGTTTGTCCAGCTTTGATTGTTCCGATTGATCCACAAATTATTGTATTGCCCATTTTTGAGGTCAATAATATTGTCAAGCGCCATTGAATTGCGATTTTCGCCCCAATTGTAGCTGTAATTGCTAAACAAATTCCATTTTGCGCCACGGTAGTTAACGCTTAAGGCGGTATTGGTTTTAGGTGTAAAACCTTGTGACAGACCGATGGAAACATTGCCGTTTGTACCCAGTTTTTTGTTCTTTTTCAAACGGATATTGATAATGCCTGCATTGCCTGCTGCATCGAATTTAGCACCTGGGTTTGTGATAATTTCAATCGCTTCGATATCTGCTGAATTGATACCTTTTAGAAACGAAGCCAAGTCACGTCCACTCATTTGGCTTGGTTTGCCGTTGATATAGACCATAACATTTTGTTTTCCCTTCAAAAGGACGTTTTCATCTTTATCAATTTGAACGCCTGGACTTTTGCGCAACAATTCCAAAGCGGTCAATCCAATGGCATTTGGACTGTCTTCGACATTAAAAACAGTGCGGTCGGCTTTGACTTCAATCATGGGTTTGCGTGCTGTGATGGTGACGGCTTGCAATTCTTTATCAAGACTTTGAAGCACCGTATTTTCTATTTCTAAAGTGCTTTTGCCATCAAAATCAAAGGCTTTTGAGCTGTAGTTTTTGTAACCGACAATGCTGATATTGATGTAATAACGTCCTTGTGTTACACCTTCAATATCAAATTTGCCGTCAAAATCGGTGATTGCTCCTTTGGTAAGTGTTGAATCTTGTGCTTTCATCAGTAAAACAGTGGCAAATTCTTGTGCTTTGCCTTGTGCATCAGTAACAGTACCTGTAATGTGTTGTGCTTGGAGTTGGAAACTAAAACTTGAGTGTAGAATAAAACAAAAAACAGTGAGTTGTAAATTGAGCTTTTTCATTTTAAAAATTAAAGATTGATTAAACAGTTGAGTGATGTTGTAAAAAATAAAAAAATGCTTTTTCATGACGTAAAATTGTTTTCAAAAAAATTAGGTGATTGATTTTTATAACACAAAATTGGTTGCAAAGCCGCTTAGAAGTAAAGGATTCTCGGTTAAATGTTGAAATTAATCGCCTAAATAACCTTACCTCTTTTTCCGTTCGATGAGTCGTTAAAAATATCCGACAAACGGCTGATATACTGAGGGGGTGTTTTTTAGGTGTTTGTAAATCATTGACTGTTAATGATTTAATCTTATCTAAAATCCTAAATCTAAGACTTTCGTTAAGAAGATTTTGTTACTGATTGATTGCTCGTTTAGGATAAATACCTACAATTTTAAGACAGACGCTTACTTTTATAGGACAAATACAAAATGTTTTACCCCTATGAGTTCATGGGTTTTTGTATTATTTTAAAGATGTTGCAAAGGTGGAGCTCGACAGGGGAGAAGTTACTTCTAATAAAGATTTGGGTTAATGGTTTATGGTGTATCTAAAGTGTCTTGCCCAATAATAATTTCTCAATATTTGTGAAAATCAAAATTATCTTTTGATTTATTCTTATTTTTTGAACGTTTTGTTATATTTGCCAAACAGCATTATGACTTAAAATATAAACAAAATGAAAAACATTCTCATCATCACAGCCAACGACCCTAATGATAGGCTGCAAATGCTTGCTCGGGAAGGCAAAGACGTTCAGTTTTTACTCAACGCTGCACCTAGAAAAAACTATGAAGTCGTTTTACTGCCTGAAACCACGACAGCGGACATCATAAAAGAACTCAATATGCCCAATCGAGAGGTTGAAGTGATGCATTATGCGGGTCATGCGGATGGGGCATCGCTGCGCCTAAATGATACGGATGCTGATGCTCAGGCATTGACCGATAAATTGAAATCTTTGGGAACGCTCAAATTGGTTTTTATCAATGGTTGTGCTTCAAAAGGGCAAGTTCAGTATTTTCATGCGGCGGATATTCCGTTTGTCATTGCAACACAACGACCGATTGATGATAACAAAGCGGTTTGGGTGGCGACGCAGTTTTATCAATATTTGTCATTGGGTCGCCCTGTTCGTGAAGCATTTGAAGAAGTCGTCAAAGACGCTAAGTTTCAACAAAAAGGCATTGCTTTTACCAATGAACGCGGTATTGGTCGGGCTTCGGATATCAAAACGGACAATTTCGATTGGGGTCTATATATACGTGAAGGATTGGAAGACAGCAATTACACATTGCCGTTTTCTGCCAAAATGGTCTCAAATACTGAGGGGGTCAATCACACTGTTTTTTTGGACAATTTGATTTATTCTTTGGAAACGGTGGACAGCGTGCATTTTAGACCAATCAAAAAATTGGCAGATAATCTGCGGCGAGGCAATATTGCGAACAGCAAAAAGATTTCTGAATTACTCAAAACCTTATCTTATACGTTCGGCGTGCGCATTCGTCAGATTACAGCTGAACCAGATGATAAATCGAGCGAATATTACCGTGAATTGCTCTACGATTATGTTTTTCTTTTTGAAACGCTTTTGCACCATACCGTTTCGGTTTTGATTGCACAGGTTTGGCAAGACCAAGAAAAGGCATTAAAAAATAAGCCCGCTGACCTCCAAGAGATTTTAGCTTTTTGGATGAAAGATAGATTGCGAGAATCCCCACATGGGTATAAAGATTTGATAGCGCGTTTGTTGAATTGGTTAAATGCTGCGGGTATTGCGAGTCCGTATTCTGATGCGGATACAGAGGGGATGTTGGCTTATTTCAATACGCCCGAATTTGAGCAAGCCTGCAATTATTTTTATCAACAAAAACGACATTTTGAACAACGCGTGCGGCTCAATGAAGATGAATCTTTGGAAAGTTGTTTTGTCGCACAACAGTATTTGATAACGGCTTTTCAATCATTGAAACATGTCACAGCCTATTTTATGGCATCCGTTCGGGACATTCAAGTTGTCAATTTTCGACACGTTGCAACAGAGTATGGCAATATCGTCTCTAAATTGGTTGTGACAGAATCAGATCCGACATCTGTATTTGGCAATAAGATGTTGGAGAATAAATCCATTCTATGCTATAAATCGGATGAAAGTGACCTCGACGTATTAATTGATTTGGAAAAAACCATGAACCTTTTTCCTTTTGTCATTGACCGCAATGTGTTTACGGAAAAGACAAATAGTGAAGTTGATTTGTACTTGTTTACAGGCTATTTTCCGGATGTCGGAGGTAAAAAACATTATCATTTTGCCTCTGTCCAGAACCCCAGTAAGATTTGGCAATTTGACGAAACGCAAAACCATGTCAATCTTTTGCACATTGGCGAAACAACTGATTTTGCCCACCAAGCCAATCATCTGATGGCAAATGCAGGAGAATTTAAATCGTATTTAACTGAATTTAAAAACACCTTCTTGACCCCCAGCCCCAGCGGGGTGGTATAAATCAATCATAAAGCTATGGAAACTACAACGATTCAACGTTCTCCTTTCAAACTCTTTGAGCCTTATAGTACAAATGACAAAAACATCTTCTTTGGGCGCGATTCAGAAATATACGCCTTGTATAGTTTGTTGCAACAAACGCGCTTAATCGTTATATATGGTGCATCTGGCACAGGCAAAACGAGTTTAATCAACGCCGGTTTGCCTAAGGTATTCAAGACAACAGATTGGTATCGCGTATCCATTCGTCGAAAGGACAATATTAATGATTCGATGCGGCAAGAATTGGCGCGACTGACGCAACAAGCTGAAATCACCGACCTTAATGAAGCCATTAATGAACTGCACGAAATCCGTTGGATACCGATTTACTTGGTCTTCGACTGGCGTGTTAAGGTAAAAAAAAAGTTCCCCCTATTTTCCATATCTTTAAAGTTGGCAAACCATAAAAGGTAAGAAAATAGATGAGAACGAAAGAC
>JAYVFS010000201.1:0-32844 GCA_043772905.1 Saprospiraceae bacterium
AATTGGATGTTTTTTATTTTTTTTTGCAAAAAAAAGCAAAAACATCCAATTTTCCGTCTACTATACCTTATTCCCTAAAAAAGGCAAGTCCGATTCAACGGACTTGCCTTTTTTGTGATTTATTGTAAAAATACTGAGGGGTCAATTTATGCACCTTCAACTTTCATTTTAAACCCAACACTGTGAATATTTTCAATTTTAATGCGTGGGTCTTTGCTCAAATATTTGCGCAAGCGGGAAATAAAAACGTCCAAACTCCGCCCCAAAAAGTAATCATCTTCACCCCAAAGCGTTTCTAAAATATGAGAGCGTTTGATGACTTCTTGCTTGTTTTCAAGGAACATTTTAAGTAAATCGGCTTCTTTTTGGGTCAAATTCTTAGATTCATCGCCAAATTTCAAAGTCAAATTTTTATGATCTAAAAGATAGTTGCCCACCGTCAGATAGGTCGGTAGTGGTGCAACGCTTACTTTTGAACGGCGCAGAAAAATCTCAATTTTCAAAATGAGTTCTTCAATGCTGAATGGTTTTGTCATATAATCATCAGCCCCAAGCCGCAACCCACGAATACGGTCTTCTTTCATAGATTTAGCCGTCAAAAAGATAATTGGGACTTGCGTGTTGAACTTCCGAATCTCTTCGGCAATCGTAAAACCGTCGATATCGGGCAACATCACATCGAGGATACAAAGGTCAAAACTATCCTGTCGAATCGCTTCCATCGCTTCTTTTCCTGTGGCGCAATAGGTGACTTTATAGTCCTGAAGTTCAAGGTTGTCACGTGTAACAAAGCTTAAGCTTTCGTCATCTTCGACATAAAATAAATGTGCTTTCATAAAATTCAAAGTTTTCTTTACGAAACAGGTTTCCCTTGGTTTTTTTGCAAAAGTAATTGATTTTCAATAAATTACAAACCGCTCATACTGAGGGGGTATCTTTTTTATTGCGTGTTTTTCAAAATACCCAGAATTAGGCATACGATTCGGTATTTTTAATTTTCATAGGTACAGTCGCCTCAATCACTTTTGGAATATCCAAGATGACTCGTGTGCCTTTGCCTACTTCTGATTCTAAATCAATATGCCAGCCATGTGCTGAAATAATGTTTTTGACATAAAACAGTCCTAAACCAAACCCTTTAACATTGTGAATATTGCCCGTAGGCACGCGATAAAAACGGAAAAATACTTTTTTATGGTGCTCTTTGTCTATACCAACGCCTTTATCTTGAACGACGAGACGGAGATTTTTACCCATATCAAGGGTTTGAATCGTAATTTCAGGCTTACCATCGCGGCTGTATTTCATCGCATTGTCTAACAAATTATGTAAAATATTGGTCAAATGTAATGAATCAGCTTTGATATAAGGTTGAGAGGCTTTGAGTTCCTGATTCAAAATGCCCTCTTTTTCTTCAATTTTCACTTGTATAGAAGGCAAAATGGTTGCTAATAGTTCGTGCAGATTGATAACTTCTTTATTGAGTTCAAGTGTTTTTCTATCAATCCGCGTGAGTTGCAACACTTTTTCAACTTGGGCATTCAGACGATGATTCTGTTCCCTTATGATTTGCGCATAGCGCGCAAGCCGTGGGTCACTTTGTATTATTGCGTTTGAAATAAAGACATCAGCTGCTACTTTTATCGTCGAAATAGGCGTTTTGAACTCGTGCGTCATATTGTTGATGAAATCTTTTTGCAATTCCGACAAACGTTTTTGACGCAAAATTACGCTCAATGCATAGATGAAAAAGATAACAGTCAGCAACGAAATGGCTGTAAAAACCAACATGAAACTGATACCAGAAAATATCGAAGACTCCCGTTTTGGGAAACGAACCACAAAATAATAGGTCGCATCGGCAAGCATCGGTAGATTTTTATCGACTTTAAGCGAGTCGCGCGAAGAGGCGGAGTAACTGACGTATTTGCCATAGACCATTTTTTCGTCGTGACAATCGTAAATAGCATAATCGAAATCCTCGGTCAATGCCGAAGATTCAAAGTTTTTCCGCAGAAAAAAATCTAAGTTTGAAGCATCAATTTTTGAGTTGATATTGACAGCGTATGTGTTTTTAGACAGCCGTTTGACGAGGTTTGGCGGCAAAATGGTCTGGTTGACCAAAGACAATTCCTTAGCTGCATTGAGCAAAGAAATGTTCACAGACACGTCGAAATCACGCTCTTTGAGGTTATACGCCTGCATAATGATGTACATTTGCGACGAAATGACGAAAATGATGGCTAATGCGCCAAGCAAAACGATGCGGTGTATTGTCTGATTATTCATGGTTTAGAAGTTTTGATAATGTCAATTTCTTCCAACAAGCATTTAACCTTTTAGATATTTTTTTGTAAAAGTATTTTTTTTAATCTATAAAAACAAAAAAGATATCCAATTAACACGCAGTTAACAAGTTAAAGTTTAGCGTCCCTATGCTTTTCCACTCACAACAATCACTATTTCACCTTTTGTAACGCCTTCAGTTTGGTAATAAACAAGTAAATTACTGAGGGGGTCGGTTTTTACTTCTTCGTGCATCTTTGTCAATTCTCGACACACACAAGCCATACGTTCTGCGCCACAATGCGTTGATAATTCTTCCAAACATTTAACGAGTCTGTGCGGACTTTCGTACAAAATAAAGGTATTTTCAAGACTTGACAAATACTTTAACCGCGTTTGTCGCCCTTTTTTATGCGGCAAAAAACCTTCAAAATGGAACATATTGCAAGGCAAACCCGATGCAACAAGGGCAGGTACAAACGCCGTTGCCCCTGGCAAAGCTTCAACACGGACTCCTTCACGTACACATTCACGCACCAATAAAAAACCAGGGTCTGAAATCGCTGGCGTGCCTGCATCGCTGATTAAAGCCATTTTTGCACCACTTTTCAGTTGTTCGACGAGACCCCTCAGTATCGTATGCTCGTTGTGGGCATGAAAGGATTTTAACGGTTTGACAATGTCAAAATGGTCGAGTAGCCGTTTCGACGTGCGGGTATCTTCCGCCAACACCACATCGGCTTCGCGCAAGACGCGCAAAGCACGTAGGGTGATGTCTTCAAGATTGCCTATGGGTGTCGGGACGACGTAGAGCATTTTTAAGTGATAAGTTGTAAGTGAAAAGTGAAAAGTGAAAAGTTGTAAGTATTTACACGTAATGACGCTACGTTTTCACTTATCACTTTTCACTTATCACTTATTCTCCTTTTAAATGAAAAGAATAAGTTTCCATAATCGGATTAATTAACAGCTTTTCACAAGCGATTTTTACTTTGTCGTGAGCGGCTTGTTCTGAATCGGCAGCGACAACGAGACGGATATGTTTACCGATGCGAACATCTTCGACTCCTGTGATGCCAACATGATTCATATTATTTGCAACTGTTTTCCCTTGAGGGTCAAGCAATTCGCGGCGGGGCATAACGTCAATTTCAGCGATGAATTTCATTTTTAGTTGATAATTAAGTTTTAAGAAAGGAACGCTGATATGATTGATTTCCAATGATTTATATTACTTTTTGTCATTCTGAACGCAGTGAAAGAATCTGTATAAAATAACATTTAGATTCTTTCACTGCGTTCAGAATGACAAAAAAATCAGCGTAATCAGCTCAATCAGTGTTCTATTAATTTATTATTTTTTTTGTATTTTCAACTGGTTAAAAACGACATTTATCGAAACATAAATAACGATAAGCAGCGAAATAGCCGCTTCACGCATCAATATTAAGAGCGCGATGGCAATCGCCGCAAAGATATACCGAATCTCGTTGCCGACCCAACCAAAGCCTTTGAACTTGAAGGAAAACATCGGAATTTCACTCACAAGTAGGAAACTACTGAGGGGTATCAAGGTATATAAAAACGCTTTATTGGACACCACAGCCTCTAATCCTTCCAGTTCGTTTTGTTTTATGAGCAATAATCCGATGAAAAAAAGCGTATTTGCGGGCGTTGCCAAACCGATAAAATCAGTGGTTTGTCGTGTATCGAGATTGAATTTTGCTAAACGATAGCATGAAAAAGCGGTGACAACAAACGCCAATAACGGCAAATAAGAATGTTCAAAAGAAGATACTAAATCGCTGGTTTTGATGAGTTTATACAATATCAAACCTGGCACAACACCAAAAGACACCATATCTGCTAAGGAATCTAACTCTCTTCCCATGTCTGATTTAACATTTAAGAGCCTTGCGACAAAGCCGTCGAAGAAATCGGCGACCAAAGCAACGATGAGGAAAACGACCCCCTCAGTATAACGACCATTTTGGATGCTCACAAGGGCGCAAGAGCCGCAAAAAACATTGAGGAGCGTGAGGGCGTTTGGAATTTGTTTTACCATATTATTCTTAGTGGATAATGGATAGTTGATAATGGATAATTCAAAGTATTGAAAATCAGTTTGTTGCGACAATATTTATAAACAAACTATTTTCAATTGAGCGTAGTGATTAATTGACTGATTATTGGTGAACGAGTGCAAAAGTAACTATTCAGCAAATATATTGATAACCAATTTCCTAATAACGAATAACCAATCCCGAATAACGAATAACCAAATGAGTTAATGATTTGTAAAATAGGTCGTCATTATTTGTAATTTTTCTACTTTTAGACCGTTATTTTTAAACGCTTTTATATATGAACGATAGCTTATTTTTTATCACCAAACAATAGCAAACCGTATTTTGACGCTATGAAAAATTTTTACATCAAATTTTTACTTTTTTCGTGCTTGATACTGAGGGGGGGCTTTTTATTCGCACAAGTCCCTGTGAATAATGAATGTGAGGGGGCGATAAACCTACCAAATGTACGCGGTATCCAATGTTCTGCCGACCGCGCTTATACCAATATCGGGGCAACACCATCAACTGTAGCGAGTGTATCTTGTTTTACGCCCAGTGGCGCTGATGTTTGGTTTAAATTTACGGCTATCGCAACCGACGTACGCATAACGATAATCGGTGCAACGCCAGCCGCCGCAGGTGGTACGTTGCGTCGCCCCGAAGTTGCTTTGTATTATGGGAATAATTGCGATGATAAATCTGAAATCAGGTGTACCCGCGACCTAACGGGCGGCAACACAATTGAACTTTATATGGGCGGACTTTTCCCAGGAAGCGTTTATTATGTTCGGGTTCAAGGGGCAAATGCTGGGACAGGGACATTCCGCTTGTGTATTAATAACTACAATCCGCCTTCAAATATATCTTCTGATTGTCCAACAAGTGCCTCGCTCTGCGACAAATCGCCTTTTGCCGTACAAAGTGTGACGGGTGCGGGGTCGAATCCGAGGGAAATGGACGGTGTCTCTTGTTTTTCAAATGGTGTTCCGCAATCAAATGTTGAAACTAATTCCACTTGGTTTAAATGGACTTGCCTACAAAGTGGTACTTTAACATTCACAATTACGCCCACCTTTTTAGACGATGATATTGATTTTATTGTCTATGAAATGTATAACGGTATTCAGGACTGTAACAGCCGCACCATTGAGCGATGTATGGCAACGGGAGAAACGCCTGGGGGGTGCAAAGTTCATGGACCGACAGGCTTGCGCGTTGGAGAAACCGATCTTTCAGAGCCTTCAGGCTGCGCTCCAGGTCAAAATGGTTTTCTAAGACCTTTAGATATGGTCGCTGGTAGAAGTTATGCTTTGGCAATAAATAATTTTACAAGTACAGGCAATGGTTTTAATATCGAATTTGGCGGCACAGGCACTTTCGTCGGCCCAGAAGCTAAAATCAATTTTAGTAAATCTTCCAAAAAACTCTGTCTTGGCGAAGACATTACCTATACCGATGCTTCCACTTTTTCAGCAGGTCAAATTGCCAAACATCAGTGGCGTTTTGGTAAAGATGCTTCGGTTGATACGGCTTCTGGTATCGGTCCTTTCAAGGTTTTTTATAAAAGTCCAGGTTGGAAAGCCGTTGTTTTGACCGTTACAACCGACAGAGGTTGCCAAGTGACGACTATTTTGGACTCCGTTTTTGTCGAAGGTTTCAAGTATGATAGCCTTGTGCGACAACCGACTTGTGACTTGGGGAACAACGGCATGATACGCTTGAAGGTGATAAACTGCGGTCGTGCGCCCATTCTCTATAACTGGGAAAATACGGGTTTTACGACAAGGGACTCCCTCAGTAATTTGCAAAAAGGGACTTACAGAGTTGCTATAACGGACTCGTCGCGGGTATATATTGATACTTTTGTTTTCCGTGTCACGCCTTTGGAAATTGGACTTGATACGGCTGTGCCGGCTGTCAAAGCCCCGTCTTGTTTTGGTTTTCAAAATGGAGAAATTACGCTCAAGCCCATAACAGGGCGTGCACCCTACGAATACAGTTGGAATGGGCGACCGTGGACACTCGACAACGTACTTTCAGCCCTCGGTGAAGGGCAAGTGACCGTCAATATACGCGATGCGAATGATTGTAAAGGTTCATTTACCTTCGATGTCGTCGCGCCGCCAAAACTCGAAGTGGGTGTGGACACCATCAATATATCGTGTTATGGCTTGACCAATGGTAAAGCCATTGCTAAACCCGCGGGCGGCGTGGGCAACTATCGGATAAATTGGAGTAATGGTGCATTAGGCGATACAGCCGTGAATCTGCGAAAAGGCAATTATAATGTGACCGTTTTTGATAAAAATGACTGTATGACAACCACAAGCGTTTTGATAAATGAGCCGCCTCAAATCCTTTTGACGGCGACCCGCATCAAGCCTTCACTGTGTTATGGTGACTCAACGGCTGAACTTGTGGTACGTGGGTCAGGTGGTACGCCACCTTTTAGGTACTCCATTGACGGCGTTCGCTTTCAAAGTGATTCGTCATTTTTGAAAATTCCGTCTAAAAAATACAGCGTGGTTGTCCGCGATTCGACGGGTTGTAAAACGACTTATGAAGTTGTCGTACCACAACCCCCTCAGTTATTGGTCAATGCGGGACCTGATTTGGAAATTGATTTAGGTTATTCCGCAACATTACGTGCCGTTGTCGTACCGACTTCAAAATCAGTCAGTTATATATGGATACCACAAGACACGACGCTCAATTGTAAAGATTGTGCAACAGTTGTCGTTACACCTTTTCAGACGACAACCTATCGGGTTTCAGTCAAAGATTCGACAAATTGTACGGCTTTTGATGAGGTTTTAGTAAGGATTTCGAAACGCCGTCCTATATATATTCCCAATGTTTTTTCGCCGACTGGCGATGGTGTCAATGACTTTTTTATTGCTTATGGCAATGTGGCAGCCGTTCGCATCAAAACGATGAAAGTATTTGACCGTTGGGGCGGCTTAGTCTTTTCAGGTGAAAACCTACCGCTTGGTGGCGACCGTGTGGGTTGGGATGGTAGATTGAACAACAAAGCACTCGATGCGGGTGTCTATGTCTATTTTTTCATAATTGAATTTGTAGATGGTGAAGATGTTTTGTTTAAAGGCGATGTGACGCTTATGCGTTGATAATCAATTTATTATAAAAACAAAAAACGCTTTTCTGTTTCGGCTGAAAGGCGTTTTTTACAAAAATGGTGTAACATCCATCATTAATACTGAGGGGTCAACGCGTTGCCAAAAATCATTTTTCCGAAACCAAGTCATTTGGCGTTTGGCATAGTTGCGAGTATGTTGTTTTATTTTATCAACCGCTTCATCAAGGGTCATTTCACCATCAAAATGGGCAAAAAGCTCTGTGTAACCGACTGTTTGTAAGGCATTTAAGTCTTTAAACGGATATAAATTTTTAGCTTCTTCGAACAAACCTTCTGCTATCATCAAATCTACACGCCGATTAATGCGGTCATAGAGAACAGCACGCGGCATTTCGAGGGCTATATATATAGGTGTAAAATCACGTTCTACTTTGTTACCTGAAAGATAACTTGAAAAAGGTTTGCCGCTTGCTTTCCAAACCGACAAGGCACGTATGAGGCGCATCGGATTGTGAATATCTGCTTTCATAAAATATTCATAATCAACATCTTGCAACAATTTCTGTAGTGGTTCAATGCCTTCATTTTCAAAAATTGCTTCAAATTCGTCGCGGATACTGAGGGGTACATCTGGGAACACATCAAGCCCTTCGCATACAGCGCGAATGTACAAACCTGTACCGCCGACCATGATAGCTGTGTCGTGTGTCTCAAAAATCGTTTCCAAAACGGCAAGGGCATCGCGCTCAAAATCGCCGACCGAATAGGCATCGTGAATGGAAAGATTACCGATAAAATGATGCTTGGCTTTCGCTAAATCACTAAGTTGTGGCTTAGCTGTGCCGATGGACATTTCTTTGTAGAACTGACGCGAATCGGCTGACAGGATTTCCGTGCCGAAGTGTTGAGCGAGTTGAATCGCGCAGTCCGTTTTGCCGCTTGCCGTCGGACCGCCAATAATGATGAGTTTCTTTTTGACTGACATGAGGTGCGAAATTAGGAAACTTTTTAATTTTGCGTTGAACGCAATTCAAAAATGAAGAAAATGATAGGAATTGACCTTAATATTAGGCAAAAAAGACAAACGGATAATAAAAACCAACTATGAAACTATATCATATCGTGCGCCCTGTCGTGACATTGGCGTATAAAATTTATTTTAAAAAAATATATTTCACGGGTGCAGAGAACATTCCACAAGGGAAACCTGTAATTTTTTCTGTCAATCATCCAACTGGTTTTTTTGAACCGACGCTGTTGGCTTGTGTTTTTTGGGAACGTGATTTTTACTTCATCACCCGAGGCGATATGTTTAAAAAGCCTGTGTATCGGCGAATTTTAGAAAATTTATTGATGATTCCGATTTATCGTTTTCGAGATGGTTTTGAAAATTTACGTCAAAATGCCGCCATTATGGACAAAATCCGTGATATGTTGAGCGAAAACAAAGCCATTATGATTTTCAGCGAAGGCACGACGATAACGGCTAAACGTTTGCACCCACTTCAAAAAGGCTTAGGACGCATGGCTTTTAGCAATTATGAAAAATATGGTGACCTCGATCTGCAAATTGTCCCGATTGGCTTGACTTACAGCGACCCACATACGCCACGAGGCGAAGTAATGATAAAAGTCGGTGCGCCGATACCCCTCAGTAATTACTACGATATTCATGCGCAAAACGCATCAAAAGCAATTAATAAATTGACGGCTGACGTGGAAGCTGCCATGAAACCTTGTCTCATTCACATTGCAAAAAAAGAAGATGATGACTTAGCCGAAAAATTGCTATTGTTGTACCGCAATTCGTTTCCACAACCCGCCTTTCCGCTTATGACACGCTCAACGCGAAGGCTTTCAGCGCAGCAGGAAATGATTAATAACTTAAACGAAATGACTGATAGTCAACATCTTACGTTGACAGAAAAAGCCAATACTTATTTTTCGAAATTGGAATCTAAAGGCTTAAAGGATGTAGCAGTTGCACAACCCTTTCATGCGCGGTTTAAGAATATATTGGCACTCATCATTGGCTTCGTGCCGTTTTTAATTGGTTGGTATGGACATTATTTGCCCAATTGGTATAGTAGAAAAATTCGGGATGAACGTGTCCCCTATTTAGAGTTTAAAGGACCTGTTATGGCAGGTGTGGCTTTGGGGGCAACCTTGGCTCAGTATATCATTTTGCTCATCGCGGGGCTGATTATCGGCAGTTGGGCGTTTTGGTTATTTATTTTAATCTTGCCATTTTTGGGCTATTACTCCTTGATTTACAATGAATTATGGCATAATTATCGGGCTTGCGCTCGATTAAATAAAGTCGCTCAAAGTTCTGGTGGTGAATCCTATATTGATGAATTGCGCAATGAACGAGAGGACGTTTTAGGTATGGTGCGTATTATGCCCAAAATTTAATAAAAATAATAAAACTGGTTCTCTGGCTATTTTTGTGGTACACACGTATCGGATACTTTAAAAGTATCCGATACGTAAGGAAATTGTCAGAGAACGAAAAACATGTGATTAATATGGCACATCAAGAGAAAACGCATATCGCTATTTTCTTATCTGGTTCAGGCAGTAATGCCCGCAAAATCATTGAGCATTTTCAAGGACACCCCTCAGTATCCATCGCTCTTTTGGTCTCAAACAAACCCGAATTGGGCGCAATAGACATTGCAGCAGAAAACAATATTCCGCTTTTAAGTATTACAAAATCAATGCTTTATGATGAACAGATGTTTTTAAAGTCATTGAATGAAGCGGGTGTGGATTTCATTGTTTTGGCAGGGTTTTTGCTTCTTATTCCACCGTATTTAGTCAAACATTTTGAAAAAAAGATAGTCAATATTCACCCCGCTTTGTTACCAAAATTTGGTGGAAAAGGGATGTATGGACATCATGTTCATGAAGCCGTTAAAGCGGCGAACGAAACAGAATCGGGCATTTCCATTCATTTTTGCAATGCCCATTACGACGAAGGCGATATTATTTTTCAAGCAAAAACAGCACTTTCTGCGGACGATACACCGAAAGATATTGCGCGAAAAGTTTTAGCCTTAGAGCATGAGCATTTTGCAAAAGTCGTTGAACAGTGTCTTTTGAGTTAAAAATGCCTTTGACGACGATACACAAAACATAAAATATCCATATCGTATGTCTTATCAATCGGTCGTTGCCTGCCTATTTTTTGTCTTTTTGACCCCCTCAGTATTTTGGGCGCAAAATACGCCTTCGCCTTCTGCGCCCCAAAAATATAGCGCCCTTGTACGCGCTGCAAAAAAACTGATTGACAAAGGCAATCTGTTGGAAGCGGCAACTTACCTTGAAATGGCTTATCAATTGAAGCCCAAAAAAACAGAAACAGCCTACCAATCAGCTCTGCTTTACTTGAATATTCGTGAATATCGCAAGGCAGTTGCCCTTTTTCGCCCGATTATCGGCGAGCAAAAATTTCCAGATATACATTTAGAATTTGCGCAAGCCCTACAACAGGCGGGGGAATGGGACGAAGCCGTACCAGAGTTTTTGTTTTATTTGAACAACTACAAAGGCAAAGACCATGAGAAAATGGCAGAAAAAATAGGGGATTTCATCGCTGGTTGTTCGTTGGGTATCAAGGAATCGGATTCGACAAAAACAGGAAATGTTTATGTCGAACACTTGAACGAAAATGTCAATACGCAAGAGAACGATATTGCTCCCGTACCTTTTGGTGACAATGTTTTGTACTTTACTTCACGCTGGCAAGATGCGGCAAAACTGTTACGTACTCGTTTTGTCGGCAATGATTGGTCAGTAGCAGAGCCTTTGACAAGTCTGCCGATTCCAGAAGCGACACCTATTGGGAATGGTACTTTTTCGCCAGATGGTTCGCGTTTTTACTGTACGATGTGTCAAGAAGTTGGCAAAAAAAAGCAAAAAACGTGTGGTATTTACTACTTAAAACGAACAAAAGAAGGCTGGACGGCTCCAATTCGATTGTCTGACCGCATCAACCACGACAGTACAGATGCGAATGGCATGACGACGCAACCTTATGTGATTCACAAAGGCAACAGCGAAATTTTGTTTTTTACGAGCAATCGTAAGGGCGGACGTGGCGGTATGGATATTTGGATGTCGTCGCGAGCGCGAAACAAGGAAAACTCGGATTTTGACAACCCCATGAACCTCGGAGCCATCATCAATACTGAGGGGGATGAGGTGACACCTTTTTATGATGATGAGGAACAGATGCTCTATTTTGCTTCGAATGGACGTGCGACGATGGGTGGTTTGGATATTTTTAAGTCTTATGGGTCTTTACAATATTGGACATCACCCCAAAATATGGGTGCTCCGTTCAATTCAGGGGCAGATGATTGGTATTTTGTCAAAAACAAATTAAAAACAGGCGGTTTTTTTGTTTCCAACAGAGTTTATGGTATGGAAAAATTCAGCTCTTGCGATGATGATATTTACAGTTTTATCAACATAAACCATAGGGAACAACTTATATCAGGACGCGTTTTTGATAAAAACACAAAAAGCCTTTTAGAAAACGCCCGTTTATCTCTTTATGAAAAACGGTCAACTGATGACAGCGATTTGCGACTTTTATCATCCGTTATCTGTGCAGAAGGCAACTATCAGTTTACCATTTTACCTAAAAAAACATATACCTTAGAAGTAGAAAAAGATGGATTTAGGGTAGGCAGTGCTGTGTTTTTGACTAAAGACAGCCTGAAAAATGACACCCGCGATTTTTATCTCGAACGTTATGCACAATTAGTTTCAAACCGAATCCTCTCCTCTAAACAATCCACCGAAAAAGAACAAGCACTACTCAATGCGACGGTAGCTGATGCTCATCCTACCCCAATCCAAAACGTGGAAAAGACAGATATTAAACGAAAAGAGAGTACAACGGAAAGCAAACCTGCTGCAGAAAAGCCAAAACAAACCACTGAAACCGTCAAATACAAAATCCAAATTATGGCTTATGAAACAGATTTGGATAACGTAAACATCAAAAGATTGAAACGTGTAGAAGATTTAGGCGATTTTGAAACAGAAATTGCCACAGTTAATGGCAAACGTTTTACCCGCGTTTTGCTTTCTTTTGATACACATGATGAAGCGGCAGGGGCTTTAAAGAAGGCAAAAGAACGGTCACTCAACGATGCGTTCCTTATCCGTTATGAGAATGGTAAGCGCGCCAATAGCAATCGGTAAAAAAAGCCTGTCACATATCTCCCTTATTTATCTGCTTGTATTTGTTCTGTTTAACGCCAAAAAATCCTGAAAAGGAGTCCACCAAAGTATTTTATTTTGATACAATTTTCTAACTACTAACATCGTGCCCTTCTGTTTTCATGTCTTGAAACGGCATAACAGATATGTTTTAAAATTATGTCATATCCATTAGGCAACACAAGCCATTGTTTATCAATCATTTAAATATACAAATCAAATAATTTCCAAAATTAACCTTGACTTCGCATAGTCAGGGGAGTAACTTTGTATCATCAAACCGAAAGGATGTCACACATTTAAACAGAGTTTCCTAAGGTAAATCTTACAAATTTTTAGCATAACGCGATACGCCGCGACTAATTTTATAGGGCAAAACTTACAAATACACTAATTGAACAGCATTATTAAGGGCAAGACATACGCAAACACACTAATTGAACATCATTATTAAGGGCAAAACATACGCAACACTAAATTGAACAACATTATTAAGGACAAAACATTCGCAAACACACTAATCGAACAACATTTATAGGACAAAACTTTCACAAACACTGAACGAATTTATTATTTTTTACAAAACTTAAGCAACGCTACGAACGAACATTATTAGAATAACAAACACTTTTTAATACACTACAACAAACTTAGTAATTTCCTTTCGCCCCAAAACTCAAACTATCCTCCACTAATGCACGAATCCCGACATCGCTCGATGTCGGGATTCGGCTTTTTTATTTAGATGATAGCGGATAGATGATAGTGGATAATCTATTACAAAACTATCCACTATCCATTCTCATCTATCAACGACTTAAAAATACTGAGGGGGTGTATTTGTTTTGAAGAATTTGTTTAATTTTGCCTAAATAAATTGTTTGAAATTAAAGCATAAATGGCAAATCCGAATATTGACCCCACGGGGAATAATCAGTCAAGCGAAGAAAAAATCATAGAACGTGCTTTGCGACCGAAGGCATTAGACGATTTTAGTGGGCAATCCAAAATTGTTAGTAATCTTAAAATTTTCATTGGCGCAGCCAAATTGCGCGGCGAAGCACTCGATCATGTGCTTTTGCATGGACCTCCAGGTCTTGGCAAGACAACTTTGGCACATATTATCTCTAACGAATTAGGGGCTACTATGAAAATGACTTCGGGTCCAGTCTTAGAGAAACCAGGTGATTTGGCTGGTCTATTGACCAATTTAGATGCTGGAGATGTTTTGTTTATTGACGAAATCCATCGTTTAAATACTGTTGTCGAGGAATATCTCTATTCTGCCATGGAGGATTATCGGATTGATATTATGATTGATTCGGGCCCGAATGCACGTTCTATCCAGTTGACATTAAATCCTTTTACACTCGTCGGGGCAACAACACGTATGGGTTTGTTGACTTCGCCGATGCGCGCACGTTTTGGCATCAATTGTCTTTTGGACTATTATGATGTTGAAACCTTGAAAAAAATCCTTTTTCGGTCTGCAGAGATTCTAAACCTGCCCATTACTGAGGGGGGTGCTTTGGAAATTGCTCGACGGTCGCGGGGGACACCCCGTATTGCCAATGCGCTTTTGCGGCGCGTCCGCGACTTCGCACAGATGAAAGGCGATGGTAGAATTGAGATTGAGATTGCGAAATTTGGTCTAAACGCACTTAATGTAGATGAAAGTGGCTTGGACGAGATGGATAATCGGATTTTGTCAACGATTATTCACAAATTTAAAGGCGGTCCAGTTGGTCTAACAACAATAGCGACTGCTGTTGGTGAAGAATCAGGCACGATAGAAGAGGTTCACGAACCATTTCTGATTATGGAAGGCTATTTGCACAGAACGCCGCGTGGACGTGAAGCAACGGAAAAGGCTTTTTTGCATTTAGGTCTCATACCGCCGTCTTCAACACAAGGCATATTGTTTTAATATAAAATGGTATAAAAAAGCCCCGACTTGACGAAAAACGTCAAGTCGGGGCTTTTTTATTTATCTAAAATCACCTTGTTAGTAACTTTTGGTCTCCTTTTACAGTTAAAGATAAAGGATACGGAATATCTAATTTTTTATTACATCAGCTTGTGTTCCTTTTTAAACAATTAAATATTTTGTATTTTATATATTTTCATTTATATTGATTGGCATGCCTTTTGTGGTGATTTTTTAAAAATATAATTTTTAATAAAAAAATTGTTTAAATAATTGATTATCAATTATTTAAATGTAAAATTCGAAAAACTACTTAAAATCAGTTAAATTTAATTTAAAAATAAATTTGCATTTGTGAATCAAATATCCTTAAACTTGCAAGCGTAAAACAAGAAAATAAAAATTTTTATTTTCTTTGTAACCGATATTTACACCAAACCGCTCTAACTATGAAAAATCGATTAACCAAGCAGCAGTCGTTTTTTATTAACTTAATTCCGTGAACACATAAAAGTATAAACTATGCTTGGACAAGGTCAACACCAAACCTTCACAACCAGTCTTTCACCTCAGCAAATCCAGCTGATGAAACTGTTGCAACTGCCTACAACGGCATTAGAACAGCGCATCCAAGAAGAAATGGAAATCAATCCAGTTTTGGAAGCGGGCGATGAATACGAAGACCCATACAGTATCGAAGACCCACAAAGCGAAATCGAGACTGAAAAAGATGAATTAGCCGATGACTCGGCAGAAGATTTCCGTGAAGAAGAGGAAGTACCGTTGCGCGAGGAAGATCGTGAGCTTGACGAGTACCTCGAACGTTTTGAGGATGATGACCCTTCGGACTACAAAACAAAAGGAGAAAGCCGCAATGCCGATGAAGATGAAAAGACTATTCCAATTGCACTTGAAAACAGTTTTCATGAGTTTTTAGAAGAACAGTTAGGGTTGCTAGATTTTAAAACAGAGCGAGAAATCCTAATTGCCAAGCAAATCATCGGCTCAATTGATGAGGACGGTTACTTGCGCCGTGACCCTATTAATATTTGCGATGACATTATGTTTCTGCAAAATATTCATACCGATGAAAAGGAGGTGGTCGCTATTTTAGAAAAAATTCAACGTTTTGACCCTCCAGGCATAGGTGCCCGTACATTACAAGAGTGTTTGTTGATTCAGATTCGTCAAAAATTAGAAAATGAGTCATCAGACCCTGAAATTGTTAAAAACTTACGTTTAGGCGCTCGTTTGATTTTTGATTTATTCGATGAGTTTACAAAAAAGCATTATCAAAAAATGCAAAAACATCTCAATATTACGGAAGAACAACTCAAAGACGTATTAGATGAGATTTTGAAACTCAACCCAAAACCAGCCAGTGGTCATGCGTCAGTGCGTGAACGAAATATGCAATATGTTGTTCCGGATTTTTCGGTTGAAACAAAAGAAGGCAACCGCCTTGAATTGAGTGTTGACAGCCGCAACGTACCAGATTTACGTATCAGTGAGCATTATCGGGAAATGCTTAAATCTTATAAGAATCAACGGAACAAAAACACATCGGTACGCATGCAAAGAGAAGCCGTGATGTTTATCAAACAAAAAATTGATTCGGCAAAGTGGTTTATTGATGCAATTCGGCAACGAGAACAAACGATGTTCAAGACAATGTACGCCATAATGACTTATCAACAAGAATTTTTCATGACAGGTGACGACAAAAGGTTGAAACCGATGATCTTGAAAGATATTGCTGATGTAACGGGTTTGGATATCTCAACAGTATCGCGTGTAGCAAATTCTAAATACGTTCAAACAGAGTTTGGTACTAAACGCTTGAAAGATTTTTTCTCTGAATCGTTGCAAACAAGCGAAGGCGATGAAGTCTCGACCTTAGAAGTTAAAAAGATTTTGACCGATATCATCAAAGTGGAAAGCAATAGAAAGCCTTTTTCTGATGAAAAATTGAAATCTATGCTTCAAGATAAAGGCTATAATATCGCCCGTCGGACAGTGGCAAAATATCGTGAACAACTGAATATTCCTGTGGCACGTTTGAGAAAGTCGCTGTGATAAAAAATAGGACTTTTTGATAAATTAGGTTTATGAAGAAAATAAGTACAGTACTGAGGGGTGTCCGATTTATTTCGAGACACCCCTCAGTATATTTGGCGTTAAGGATTCATTAAAAGGAACGGGTATTAAACATTTGGTATACACAATTTGTTAGCTTAGCGTTAATTATTTATGATTAATCTGGTGAGTATTTCAAGTAAAAATATTTTCATTTTGTGTTGTCCTAAAATATTGGTTATCATGATTTTATGAAATTTATTAACTTAAAACCACTTACCTTTGTCGTTAATTTTGCATACATTTTTTTATTTTTAAAAACAACAAATAAAATGAACAATTGGAGAAATAAATTTTTCTTAGTGGCTTTTGTCCTGCTTTCTTTAAGCTATTATGGCTGCAAAGTGACCAATGGCATTACCAATGCCTTGATGCCTGACATTTCTGAGGATGTCAAAATGGGACAGCAAACAACCGCTGAAATCAGCAGTAAGCCATCTGAATTCCCTATCCTTGCTGAACGGGGCAATGAAGAAGTCTATCGTTATATACGTGGCATCACCAGCAAAATCCTGAATAGTGGCACTGTTGAACATGCCAAAGATTTTCCATGGGAAGTGAAAATCATCAATGACCCAAAGACTTTGAACGCTTTTTGCACACCTGGCGGCTATATTTATGTCTATACAGGCTTGATTAAATACCTCGATACAGAAGACCAATTGGCGGGTGTCATGGGTCATGAAATTGCTCATGCTGACAAAAGGCACTCGATGAAGCAACTTTACCAAACTTACGGTATTCAGATTCTTGCAGCTCTTGGTGCAGGTTTAGCGACACAAGGAAAAAGCGAAAGCACCCAAAAAACGGCGATGAATGCCGCACAAATTGCTTCAGCTGTTGTCGGTTTGAAATTTAGTCGTGAACACGAAACGGAGGCGGACAATATGAGTGTCAATTACTTGTGTGGCACAGAGTACAATCCAGCAGGGGCAGCAGGTTTTTTCAAAAAGATTGGCAATGCGAACTCACCACCGGAGTTTTTGAGTACCCACCCTAACCCATCTAATCGGATTGGAAATATTGAAGCGCAAGCTGCTGCTAAAACGTGTCGGGGTAATGCAACAAACGCCGCACAATATCAACGAATTAAGGCTTTGTTGAAATAAAATGCCCCCTCAGTATTAAGCATTTTTAAACAAAAACGGCTCTCCCGATACCATTCGAGAAAGCCGTTTTTGTTTTTGAAAAAAGACATTACGGCTTGTTAGCCGCTAATTTTTTAGCAGATGCCTTTTCAGTTTTAACTGCCATTGATGTTTTAGCCGATGATGCTGGAGCGCATTTGCCCTCTGACATTGCTTTAGCACAGTCTGCTTTGCTCATTGTTGCACATTCTGCTTTCGCCATTGAAGCGCAGCAAGACTTTTTAGCAGGTGCTGGCGGCGCATCATTCGTTGAAGCCGTTGCTTGAGTTTGTGCATTGGCTGCAAATGCAAACGCAGCAAATGCTGCCATTAAGAACATTTTTTTCATGTTGAATTTTGATTTAAAATTTGATAAATAGTTTTAATGATTTTCAAATTTAACGAAAAAAAGTCGATTCAACTACATTTTTTCGCTGAATGGCTGATCTTTAACATTTACCTTAGGAAATACAAATATTATGCCCCGACTTTGAAGCCTCAAATGCCGATTATCGAATCAACATGACCACACCGCGTTCAGCAAAAGTATGCCCATTGCTTTGTTCGGCTTTTATTAAAAAAGTATAAGCACCTTGCGGCAATGCCTGTGAGCCTTTCCGACCATCCCAACCCAACAAAGGGTCTGTGGTTTCAAAAATTTTACTGCCCCAACGGTCAAAAATTTCCATTTTGTAAGTCTTAACGGTTTCTACGTAGGTGAAAACAGGGCGAAACTCAACATTTTTTCCACTTGGCGCAAAAGCATTAGGTACCCAAATCGTTGAAAATTGGTCGAGACAAACGGTATTTGAAAACGAAGTGCCTTCTTCGGTTGAGCCGTCGGGCAGTGTATAACGGAAATTTGCGCCTAATCGGTAACACACCAAAGGCTCATCTGTGCCTACTACATCTGGGAAATCAAATATGGAAGTATCAACAGGCAAGCCCACAAGCGTTGGCACACCCGAAACAATGCGATAAACTTGATAACCAATCGCTTCACCAATAGGCACTTGAAGGCGATTCCAATTCAAGAGATTGCGCCGATTGGCAGCCCCTTTGCCTGTCAGATGAGGTGTCATGGCAAAATTGGATAAACGTTTAAAGCCACATTGGTCTTTGGTTTCAATTTTATAAAAATAAGAATGTAAACTCGGATTGGCTGATGTATCTACGAAAAAAGATTCATCATCAAGTACCGTTGGTGCTTTAAAATGTTTGATTTCAACATAACCTGAATCTTTATCCCCCCTCAGTACACGAACCGAATCAATCTTTGCATTTCGATTCCAAAGCCAGACGATTTCTACTTGTTTTGTGTCGGTGACACTGGCATTTTTCAACAACAGTGTTGTTACTGGCTGAATAATATCCGCTAAAACAGTCGTATCAGATGAACGTGATGAGATATTGGAGACAGATTGTATGGCTTTTACAAAAATATTATACCGCACACGGTCAGTCACATTCCGTAAAATATAAGTCGTATCAGTTGCGCCAACAGAGGCAACGAGCGATGGATTACGGCCATTTTCACCCACCCAAATTTCGTGCTTCGACAAGGCCGTTGCCGCATTTTTGTAGATATTCCACTTCAAAGTGATGGTTTGGTCGCATTTACTCTGCATGGCTTTTAGCAAAATGGTGTTGTGATTTTGGTCAAAAAGACTCGTATTATTACACGCATCAACGGCTAAAACTTGATACGTTTCTATTTTTACTGAGGGGGTCGCTGTGGCATCCACATAATGAATTGTATCGCGATTTGGCACGTTGGCAATCGGCACAAGCCCAGAATTTGTCAATTTATAAATGATATAACCCACGACTTCGGGTGAAGGATTGCGCCGCCAACGGATGTCAACTGAACGATTATTCAAGACGCTGACGACCAAAACAGGATTAAGCGACGGCGGCTGATTGTCGAGTGTATCGCTGCTTCTACGCGTTTGCGCGCCGCAGTTCGCATCAGTTTGCATATAGTAATACCATGTGCCGCCGTCAATATTGTTGTGAAAATAGCGGGTTTGGTTTGGATTCGTGATGGATGTCAATAGCTGATAAGGGCCTTGTGGATTGCGTGCCGCATAAATCAAATAGGCATTGACAGCACCGCAAGTGACTGTCGGCAAAGTCCAAATCAAAGTGTCACGGCGCACACAACTGAAATTAGGCGCAGGCACTTGCGCAGACAAGACGTTTTGAAACAAGACAAAAAAGAAGATGAGTCTAAGTATTTTCATTTTTTCAGAAAAAAAGCCCTCAATACTGAGGGGGTGTTTTTTAATGGTGAATGGTGAATGGTGAATATTTTAATGGTGAATATTCCCTATAAAATAGATGCTTTATTGGTTCGCTTTGTTGCTTTTTATTGTTTTGTTTGATTCAGATGTTGTTCAAATTTAGCTTCTAAATCTTTCATTGTATAAATATCAACCAATCGGGTTTCAAAATTGACACCATTGTCAAGTGAGCGTTTTGTATAAACAAGCCCTATATTCTTAGCATAGATCTCTTGAATTGGATAGATATGCGTCCAACCGCCGCTTTTATTGTTTTGCTCCGATTGCTCCTCTTTCATTTCAAATTCGACAGCATCTAATTTTTTATCTTTAAAAATGTAAGACGTATCTTGTAAAAAACGTCTATTTCGGGTCAATGTTGTCATAATTGTCGAATCTTTCGGGTCAGAATATTTCACAACGTTGACAAAAACATCTTTATCGTCAGTTACTTGAAACGGAAAAACCGCCCCGCCTTCAATCGTCGCCGTTGTTTTGATAGCATACCCCTCTTTATTGACACCATAATATATCAACTCTTTGAGTTTCATACCGTTTGCAACTTGCTCTTCACGCACGAGTACCAACGGATGAAAACCCGAATCGTAGCAATTGCCTACAAAATATATGGAATCGCCTTGTACAATGGTCTGATAATTCCAATAAATCGTGAATGAGGTATCGGGCGTTGAGATTTTATATTCATAAACCTTTGACTGTTCTTTCAACTGTTTGAGTGGGAAATAATAGTCTCGAAGGTCTTTTTTGCCGCAGGCTTGTAGCAATACAGCAAAGGCAATGAGAAAGGCTGTTTGGTAAAAACGGACATTTATTGTCTGTTTTGTCTTTATAAATACGGTTTGCATGAGTTCAGTATTTTTTGGATGCAAAAATACTGAGGGGGGGCGTTTGGAGTTTATAAATGAGGAAATTCTTAAGAGAAAAATTTTAACTGCCATTTTGTCATATCCCTCCGCTCGGCACGAATTTAGCTTTAACACAACTTTATATTCAAAGGTTAAAAAACTTTTTACCTTTGCGCGGCGTTTAGGAAATTGACACCTTTTCGTAGAATTTTGCTCAATTTTTATTTTCAAAATGAAAGAACTCAATCTGATAGCCCTTTTGGGATTTTACATCTTGTATCCACACAAAGCTGCGGACATGCAGGCGAGTGGCGAGTTGTTTGCCAAAAAGGTCGTCGTTGCTACTGCTCAACAGTATGCGTGGGGTGAAAAATTAAGTCCTGTTTATTATTTGAACCAAAAAGAAACGCTTCATACATCGGCTGATATCGCTGTCAAAACAGTTGAACCGACAGCCGCTATCATCTTCTCTGAATCAAAACCCGTTATCCAAAGCGGTAAGCGGTTTGTCCGTCCTAAGATTCCATTCCTTGCTTAATAGTTTATTGCTGATTGTTTATTGATTATTGTCTGTCGTTGACAGGCAAGTGTTCATCAATGAGAGCAATTAGGCAATAATCATTCAACAATAATCAATGCAAACCATTGGCTATCAATCCAATAGTCATTATTCAATAAAAAATAATCAATAATAAAAGATGTTTAATTTAATAAAAAAAGTCTTTGGTTTCAAATCAAAACTTGAAAAAGACCTTGCGACATATCAACCTTTGGTTGACGAAATCAACAGTTTTTATGAAGCCTTGCACCCCCTCAGTCACGACGAGGTGCGGAACAAAACAATAGAATTTAGAGAAAGAATCGCTGACTATTTGTCTGAAATCGATGCTGAAATCGAAAAGGTGCGCACCGAAGCCATCGAAACGGAGGATTTTGATGAAAAAGAAAACCTTTTCAAACACGTAGATACGCTTAGAAAGGAGCGCAATCAAAATTTGGAAGTCATCTTAAAAGAAATATTGCCAGAAGCTTTTGCAGTTGTGAAACAAGTTGCCAAACGTTTTTCTGACAATGAAACGCTTGTTGTGACAGCTACGCAACACGACCGTGATTTGGCAGCAAAAGGTAAAAAACCTGTGACCATTGAAGGCGATAAAGCGATTTGGAAAAACAGTTGGACAGCAGCAGGCGGTGAAATCGCTTGGAATATGGTGCATTTCGATACGCAATTGATTGGTGGCGCAGTGCTACACGATGGTAAAATTGCGGAAATGGCAACGGGTGAAGGTAAAACATTGGTGTCAACGTTGCCTGCTTATTTGAATGGTTTGTCTGGTCAAGGCGTTCACATCGTTACGGTCAATGACTATTTGGCAAGACGTGACTCAGAGTGGAACGGACCGATATATGAGTTTTTATTTTTGACGGTTGACTGTATTGACAAATATCAACCACACACAGAGGAACGCCGTCATGCGTATTTGTGCGACATCACGTATGGCACAAACAATGAATTTGGCTTTGATTACCTACGTGACAATATGGTTCACTCGCTTGATGAAATGGTGCAACGTCCGCATCATTATACGATGGTGGATGAGGTTGACTCGGTATTGATTGACGATGCACGGACACCGCTCATCATTTCGGGTCCCGTAACGGCGGATCAAGATTCACAGGAGTATATAGCTTTGAAACCAGAAGTAGAACGTTTGCTCGATGAGCAGAAAAAATTGGCAAATAAGTTCATTATTGAAGCCAAACGCCTGTTTGCAGAAGGCAAATACGGCACTGATGAAGGTGAAGCGGGTATGGCACTTTTGCGCGCGCACAGAGCCTTGCCTAAAAATAGAGCATTGATTAAATTCCTTTCGGAAGAAGGTGTTAAGGTTTTGATGCAAAAAACAGAGAACATTTACATGCAAGAACAATCAAAACGTATGGGTTTGGTGGACGAACCTTTGTTGTTTACGATTGATGAAAAAAACCGCAATGTCGAATTGACAGAGCGGGGTGCAGAGTTTATGTCAACAGCACATGGCGATGCTAACTTTTTCATCATGCCAGACATTGCAGAGAAAATGATGCTCATCGAAGCTGACCCCTCAGTACCAAAAGAGGAAAAAGCAGCTATAAAAGATTCTGTGGCGCAGGATTACTCCATCAAATCGCAGCGTTTGCACGGTGTTAATCAGCTTTTGAAGGCTTATACGATGTTTGAAAAAGACACCGAATACATCATTGTTGAAGGCGAAGTGAAAATTGTTGATGAGCAGACAGGTCGTGTCATGGAAGGTCGTCGTTATTCTGACGGTTTGCATCAAGCTTTGGAAGCTAAGGAAAACGTGAAAATTGGTGACACGACGCAGACTTATGCGACTGTAACGCTTCAAAACTACTTCCGGATGTACCACAAACTCTGCGGAATGACGGGTACGGCAGAAACAGAAGCGAATGAGTTTTGGCAGATTTATAAACTCGATGTTGTTGTCATTCCGACCAATCGTCCGATTACACGGAGCGACGACGAGGATTTGGTTTTCAAGACAGAACGTGAGAAAATCAATGCCATGGCAGATGAAATCGTTAGGCTGCAAGCAGCAGGACGACCTGTTTTGGTGGGTACAAAAACGGTTGAAAAATCGGAAGTTTTGTCTCGAATGTTAAGTATGCGCGGCATCAAACATGATGTTTTGAACGCCAAGCAGCATCAACGTGAAGCAGAAATCGTCACAGCAGCAGGTCAGCCGGGTTCTGTAACTATTGCAACGAATATGGCGGGTCGTGGTACGGACATCAAGCTCGGTAAAGGTGTGAAAGAAGCAGGTGGTTTGGCGATTATCGGCTCAGAACGCCATGACTCACGACGGGTTGACCGTCAGTTGCGTGGGCGTGCTGGTCGTCAAGGAGACCCTGGTTCATCGCAGTTTTATGTGTCTTTGGAAGACGAATTGATGCGTTTGTTCCAATCGGAGCGTATTGCAGGGTTGATGGACAGAATGGGGCACAAAGAGGGCGAAGTCATTCAGCACTCGATGGTTTCTAAGTCTATTGAACGTGCGCAAACGAAAGTCGAGGAGAACAACTTTGGTATCCGTAAACGTTTGTTGGAGTATGATGACGTTATGAATATTCAGCGTGATGCCATTTATAAAAAACGTTATAACGCCCTCAACGGTGAACGTTTGGATGTGGATTTGAATACGATGTTTACGTCTCTTACTGAGGGGATCATCGAAGAAACAAAAGTGTTGGATTATGCAACTTTCAAGCGGACAAGTTGGGCAATCCTTGGTTTTGACCCTGAAATAACGGAAGAACAATTCAAAAAAGGCACTGTTCCAGAGTTGATTGATACTTTTCACAAAGAATTCCTTGCCCATTATCGGAGCAAAGGAGAGAAGACGATTGAGGTTTTATTACCTATTTGTCAACAGATTTTTGCTAATGAAGGACATCGTTACAAGCGGATTGCTGTGCCATACTCAGATGGTCGCGCACGTGCATTAGGGATTGCAGCAGATTTGGAAACGGCTGTAAAATCAAAAGGTAAATCCATCTGGCGCGACATCGAAAAAGCCATTTCATTGGCGATTATTGACAATGAATGGAAGGAACATTTGCGGAATATGGACGAATTAAAAGACTCCGTTCAAGGGGCAAGTTTCGAGCAAAAAGACCCGTTGGTGATTTATAAAGTGGAGGCGTATAATCTTTTTGAAGACTTCATCGGTAAAGTGAATCGTGAAGTCACCGCTTATCTCTCAAAAGGTATGTTGGACATTCAACAAGACGAGCCAACGGTCAAACAAGCACCCGCACCATCACGAATCAATATGCGTAATCAAATGACCAACAAGGACATGGAACGCATTGATGCAGAACGCCGTGCCGTTCGCGAAGCTGCCGCAGGAGCAGGTCGTGAACAACATCGCCCTGTTACAGTCGTCAATACAGAGCCGCGAGTGGGGCGCAATGACCCTTGCCCTTGTGGTTCAGGAAAAAAGTACAAGAATTGTCATGGCGCGAGTGGACATTGATTTTTTTTAGTGTCAAATACTGAGGGGTATCCTCAAACATAGAAAGGCTGCTTCGGAAGAAGTAGCCTTTCGTGTTTTTAATAGTTTTGATAAGGTTTGTAAAAAATATTGGACACCGAAAGAACATAGACACACCATTCCCCACAATAAACCCTAATTTTCAACAATATAATATCATGTATAAAATAATATAGATTCACTTAAATCGCTTGAAATGGCTTGATTTTTGGATAATCACTAACAAAACTTCACGTTTGTTTGCCCTCTTTAAAACGTATATTTTGCGTTTTACATCATTTAATGTCTAAAACTAAACCAAGCAAATAATTTATAACTATTCAAGTAAGCACTAAAATGCAAAAAGATCGACTTTTATTTTTCACCTCACTATTTTCACATCCTGTATATAGGATGCAAAAAATCATTCTTTTTAGTGTTTTTGTATTTAATATCCTAAACCCTATCCAAACATGGGCACAAATACAGCCCGGATGTGTGAATGCCAACTTCGGTGTTGATGCTGACTTGCATGCCAATCAATTTCAATTTGGTGGCTTTTCAAATCCCAGTGGGAAAGATGACTGGTTTAAATCTTCTTTGTATAGCGGATCTGGATTAGGCGTCTTGGACACAACGGGGGCTTACAGTCTGTATTCCTTTTATGCTTCGGGTGGTAGCTTAAATAAGATTTTTTTGCGCAGGGCTAACACAACCTTTTTTCAGACGGCAAATAACACGATTCAAGTGGATGCGATTATGGCAAGAGATTATTTTGGTGGACCAGGATATGTAGATACAACTGCTTTTGGTTCTGGTTCAAAAAATGCTGGTAATCCCAATCTATGGTCAACCACTTCTGCACCAGTACAAGGGAAAAACGACATTTTAGATATGTATGGACATTTAAGACGGGCGGGGACAACCAATACTTCTCCACTTTGGTTGTTTATGGGGGCTTCAGTTTCGGATCCAATAGGTTCGCGTTATATGGATTTTGAGTTTTATCAACAACCTTTAACTTTTAATGGCACAAATTTCTCTACTTCTGCTTCCGACGAAGGACATACAGCTTTTGTATTTAATAATTCAACGGGGAAGATAACAAAAACGGGTGACTTGATTTTTAGTATGTCCGCTTCAGGTAGCACGCCTTCTGATTTTGAAATCCGCATTTGGATCAGCCAAGCCATTTACAATTCGACTTTTAACCCTGCTGATTTTGACTTTGATCGTTCTGGAGCTTATTTTGATGGCGCTTCCACAAATTCAATTTATGGATATGCCAAAATTATCCCCAAAGGTACAACCCCCTTAGAAGCCTGTGGCATAATTAATTCGGCAACAACGCCAGCAGGACCCTGGGGAACATTGATACCTGGGGGCGCTTATTCTTCAAATTACTCTGCCAATCAATTTGCAGAGTTTGGTTTTAATTTATCTTCTTTTGGCATTGATCCTTTGTCCGTAAATCCTTCTGCCTCTGTTTGTAGTCCCGCATTTGCTGCTTATATCATTAAAACAAGGGCATCAGCTTCATTTACTGCTGCGTTAAAAGATTTTAGTGGTCCTTACATGTTTGGTGGTCCGCCAAATATTTCAATTTCTATAGCCAGCAGCAATATTTTGACCTGCGACACCCCTTCTACGACACTTACTGCGACGGCTTCGCCCCCTTCATCTACTGCATATTATATTTGGACTTTACCTGACGGCACAAAACAAACTGGCGTTTCGATGTCCAGTATCACAGCATCATTGGCGGGTACATATACTTTAGAAATTGCACCTGTCGAGGGTTGTTCCGTTTTGGGAAATGCGACATTTAATCTCACTGAAAATAAAACCGCTCCAGCAAGTCCAACAAGTCCACAAGGTGCCAGTTATTGTGTAAATGGGTCCACTGTGCCTATTTCAGTCGCCAATCCAGGTGCTGGCTTTCAAATAAGATGGTTCATCGGTGCTTCAGGTGGTTCTGTTTTGGCAACGGGGACCTCCTATACCCCCCCAACAGGTGGTACCTATTATGCAGAAACACGCAATACAACAACAGGATGTGTCAGCACGCGTACAGCGGTCACATTGACACCCATATCATCCCCCTCAGTATCTTTAGGCTCCAATACGGTCACAGCTTGTCTTAATTCGACGACAATCTTAACAGCCAGTCTAACGGGAGGAACCGCCCCATTTACATATCAATGGCAATCGAGTCCCAACAATACTTCATGGACGAATATCACTGGTCAAACCAGTGCCACTTATCAGGTACCTACGACAAGTGTCTCTAATATATACTATCGCGTGTTAGTAACTGCGAGCAACTTAAGTTGTAGCTTAGTCCAAAGTTCAAGTGTCAATGTTGATGTCGTTCAGGGATTGACCGTAACAACACCTTTAGTCGGCTTTACGGAATGTTTGACAGGCACAAGAAGCCTCACTATTGGCACAAGTGGCGGGAAAAACCCCACTTATCAATGGCAAAGCAGCCCCAACAATAGTACTTGGACAAATATTACAGGTCAAACAGGAACGACTTACACACCGCCGAGTACTACAGTTGGCACCAATTATTATCGCGTTGTCATTAGTTCTGACGGCAATGGTTGTAGTTCTATACAGAGTAACTCCGTCATGGCTGTCATCGTAGCAAATCCAACTGTAAATATCAGTACAGCTGCCTCAACTGTTTGCGTAGGTGGTAACGCCGTTTTAAATGTAACTTTAAACGATGGTTCAGGGACGTGTAGTTTACAATGGCAATCCAGCCCTGATGGTTCTAACTGGACTAATATGTCAGGTCAAACAAATCCTACCTTAACGACATCGGTATTGAGTAGTTCGATGCGCTACCGTGTTACCTTGAATTGTAGTGCTAGTGGGTGTTGCAATTAATGCAAAGTGGGAAAAGCAGCATTCAGTTTTGTTTTTTTTCATGCTGATACTGAGGGGTCTCTTTATCGGCTTATTTTTTGTATATTTTGATTACAAACGGAGAGTATTTGAGGTCCTTGGCATTTTCCGAAAAAATAACTAACCATTTAGTCGGTCTATTTTTTTACTATTTTAGCTTTTTTA
This sequence comes from Saprospiraceae bacterium, assembly GCA_043772905.1. GTDB lineage: Bacteria > Bacteroidota > Bacteroidia > Chitinophagales > Saprospiraceae > JAAFJT01. Next base: position 28,144 of record JAYVFS010000201.1, read on the forward strand.
GCGTTCTTTATTGTGTCATAACCTACATTTCTGATAAAATCAAAGACTCATCTTATGAAACGTCGAGATTTCATTTCTCATTCTTTATTGACTGCTGCTGCTACAACGGGATTAGCGACGACTGTTGTTTCTGCAAATACCCCCTCAGTAAAAACAGATTTAAGCGAACCGATTGTCCCCTCACCCCGTAAGCATGTCATACGCATCGCTCACCTCACCGATATACATGTAAAGCCCGATAAAATAGCCGAAGAAGGTATGGCGCGTGCCTTAAGAAATGCCAATGCTCTCAATCCAAAACCTGATTTTATCATCAATGGAGGCGATAGTATTATGGATGCGCTTGAAAAAACGAAGGAGGAAACAGCGGCACAATGGAAAGTATATAAAACGATATTGAAGGCAGAAAATTCATTGCCTGTCGTTCATGCTATCGGCAATCACGATATTTGGGGTTGGTTCAGTAAATTTAATGGTTTACAAGCCGACAAACTCTATGGCAAGCAGTGGGCGATTGAAGAACTGGGTTTACCCAAACGGTATTATAGTTTTGAACGCTCAGGCTGGAAATTTATCATATTGGATTCCGTTCAACTCAATCAAGCTGGTGGCTACGTTGCCTATTTGGATATGGAACAATACGCATGGCTTGAAAATGAACTCAAAACGTGTCCACCTACGACGCATATCAACATTGTCAGTCATGTACCTATTTTAGCCATGTGTTCGGCTTTATTCTATGGGCACATAGAACCCAATGGCGACCTCGTCACCAAGAAGAATCAAATGCACACCGATTTTTTTAAATTAAAAACACTCTTCAAAAACTATCCAAATATCCGTGTTTGCCTAAGTGGACACGTGCATTTGCAAGACGAAGTTAAATATTTAGGTATCACTTATTATTGTAACGGAGCTGTTTGTGGTGCTTGGTGGCGCGGTGCATTTCAAGATTTCCCACCTGCTTATGCCATAGTGGATTATTATGACGATGGCAGTTTTGAACGCTGTTTTGTAAACTATTAGTAAGTTGAGAGTTTATAGTTGAACGTAAACGTAATTGTCAATTTTCAACTATAAACTTTCAATTATAAACTCATTTACAGAGCAAAATGATGGGTTTTGTTTGTATCACATTACTTTTGTGCCCAGCTCGGTCTTTGATATAAATGTCATAAGACAGTGTATCTGTTGGACGCGAAGGCGTGGCAATACAAGGCTCAAGTGAGAGGCAACACGTTGTGAACATCAAGAAGCGAATTTCACCACTGATACCATTTTTAGCACCCGCTTCAGGCACGAAGGGAATCCTAAAAGTCTGCTCGACGGGTTTGTTGCTGCGTCTGTCGGTGATAAAAACATTGAGACTGTCTTTACCACTCACACCGCCCAAATCGCCATCACCATCAGTGAATGACAATGTATAGTAAACAGAATCTTCAGAACCAAACCCTTGTCGCATCGTCGTTTTAGTCATGCCGACAAATTCTATTTGTGGCTCAATGGGGTAGTCAGGTGGGCGAATACAGGTTGCAAAAGCCACAAACAGAACGAGATAGAGTAATCTTTTTATTTTCATTGTCTGAATGTTAAATTTATTGTTTTGAGAGATATTTTACAAAAAAAGATACGGTCACTAAGGACTCCAAAAGTGAATGACGCTGTTTCCAAAACGGCATTTGATGATTTAGCTTTTGACGTATTCAGCTACCAGTACAAATATAACGCCTTTTACCGTCAGTATTGTTCACTGCTGGGCAAAGAGTTTTCAAAAGTTTCTTCCATTAACGACATCCCATTTTTGCCCATTCAATTTTTTAAAAATCAAACAATCAAAACAGGCGATTGGACGGTATCCGAAACGGTTTTTACCAGTTCGGGAACAACAGGTGCGGCTACAAGTCAACATTTTGTACGCGATTTAGCGTTTTACAAAGACATTTCAATACTCGGTTTTGAAGAACAATATGGTCGGGTAGAAGACTATTGCGTTTTAGGTTTGCTGCCCTCCTATTTGGAAAGGACGGGGTCATCTTTGATTACGATGGTCGAAGAATTTATTAAACGCTCAAAGTATTCTGAAAGCGGTTTTTTCCTCAATAATCATACTGAATTAGCCGATATACTGAGGGGGTGTCGTGACCGACATACACCGACAATATTGATAGGTGTCACCTTTGCTTTATTGGATTTTATTGAACACCATGCGATTGATTTCCCAAACTTAATCGTCATGGAAACAGGCGGCATGAAAGGGCGGCGGCGCGAAATGATACGTGCGGAATTGCACGACGTTTTGGGAAAAGGGTTTAATTGTGCTCAAATCCATTCCGAATATGGTATGACCGAACTGTTTTCACAAGGATATTCCAAACAAAACGGCATTTTTGAACCAACGCCAACAATGCGTGTCGTGACGAGAGAAATAAATGACCCCCTCAGTATAACAACCCAAAATGGTCAATTGGGTGTGATAAATGTTATAGACTTAGGCAATTTAGATACGTGTAGCTTCATCGCGACCGATGATTTAGGTCGCGTTTTTGCCGATGGGCAATTCGAGGTATTGGGCAGATTAGACAACTCTGATATGCGGGGCTGCAATTTATTGGTTGTTTAGTTGTTGGTTATTGGGGATTAGTTATTGGGCAGTTGTTTAACTAATCAACCATTCCCCAATAACCAATCCCTAAACAACTATCCCCCCGTAGCGACGCGCATTTGGGCGATTTGTGACTCCCAAAGCATGCGTGCATTTTTGTCATCATTGACATCGCAAAAGTCAGTAATATTAAGTACAGTTTCTTCTGTAATACCTGATTTAGAGATATTCAATTCGAGATATTCGTTGGGCGAAGGCGCGTCCTCCCATTCAAAACGAAGGAGTTCGTCTTCCCAATCTTCAACGAGCGTCGCAACTTGCTCGTCACCATCCCAATAAAAAGTATAAACATTGCCGCTGATATCGACTTCATCGCAAAACCAACGAACTAAACAAGCAGGTGTGGTTAAAAATTGATAAACAATAGTCGGCGAAGCGCGAAAGATGAATTCCATCTTAAACATCACTCTTTTTACAGCCATAATAATCGTAACGAGTTAATGACCTTGACAGGTCGGTTCAAATAAATGAAAATAGGGGTTTTTAGGCGAAAAATACCTAATTTCAGTAATATCGGCGAAATAAAAATAAATTCAATGATTCCGCCAAAGAAAAGGTGTTTTTTTTTCAATAAATAGCAAAAAAGAATTTTGTTTCAGAAAATAATTTTTTTTTTATTCTTATTCCAAAATATAATTTTGTGACGAAAGTGATTAATTAAAGTCTTTTGAACTGTGGATATGTTGACAAAGTGTCTAAAAAATCGTACCTTTGCCCCACTTTTCACTAAAAGCCATTTGATGTAGACTAAAATAAACATAAAACAGTATTTTACTTTTACTTTTCCATGTTAATATTTGCAAAACATTAAGAAACAGACGAGAAAAATCAACTATAAACGAACATTCATTTTGGCATAATATAAAATAAATCCTTTGCTCCGGCATGAGACAACTCAAAATCACCAAGTCCATTACCAATCGTGAGAGCCAATCGCTCGAAAAATATTTACAGGAAATTGGTAAAGTGGACCTCCTAACACCCGAAGAAGAAGTTGATTTAGCTAAGCGAATCAAACAAGGCGACCAAATCGCTCTTGAAAAATTGACTAAAGCTAACCTTCGCTTCGTGGTTTCTGTTGCTAAACAATATCAGAATCAAGGACTTTCCCTTTCTGACCTCATTAATGAGGGCAATTTGGGCTTGATTAAAGCTGCTCAAAGATTTGATGAAACACGTGGTTTCAAATTCATTTCTTATGCCGTCTGGTGGATTCGTCAATCTATTTTGCAAGCTTTGGCTGAACAATCGCGTATTGTCCGTTTGCCATTGAACAAAGTGGGTTCGCTTAACAAAATCAATAAGGCTTTCTCTGAATTGGAGCAAGAGTATGAGCGTGAACCAACGCCCGACGAACTTGCTTTGATGCTCGAAATCACGACAGACGAAGTTGAAACAACCCTCGGTGTTGCTGCACGTCATGTGTCTATGGATGCGCCGTTCGTGGAAGGTGAAGACAATTCTTTGCTTGATGTACTTGAAAATAGTACAACACCGGGCACAGATACGCACCTCGAATACCGCGAGTCTCTAAGCCGCGAAATTGAACGATCGCTCGGTACCTTGACAGACCGCCAAAGTGATGTTATTCGTCTTTACTTCGGTATTGGTGTTGAACATCCGATGAGTTTGGAAGATATTGGCGACAAGTTCGGCTTAACACGTGAGCGTGTCCGTCAAATCAAAGACAAAGCCATCAATAAATTGCGTTCAGCTTCTAAAAGCAAACTTTTGAAGCATTATTTGGGTGCATAGTTGTAAAGAAAGATAGTTCAAAAAGGGCAAGACATGTTATCATGTTTTGCCCTTTATTTTTTACAGAATTTGAATTTCGCACCCCTCAGTATTTGGTCGCCAAATCAGATTGTTGTTCATTAAATGAAGTAAATTTTTGCACGAAATTATATTTCGCAACCTTTTACTCAAAAAATCGTAAATATTATTTTAAAACCCTACAAATTAAAAGTTGATTAGTTTGAAAATTTTTTAAAACAAATTTTTTATAAAAAAAAAGTTGATTGACATAGTTGGAAAGAGAA
>JAYVFS010000202.1:0-32734 GCA_043772905.1 Saprospiraceae bacterium
CGACGGCAATTTCTGGTTTGGCACCGGCTCGGGTTTGAGTATGTTGAGCAAAGCTAAACTGAATCTGCTTACGGATAAAAAAACGCAAAAAAACATTCCTGAATCAGACATTCTTTTCAAAAACTACACTTATGAAAGTGGCTTTTTGGGCATTGGTTGCATTGAGTCCGCTATTTTAGAAGCCAATGATGGGAAAATATGGATAGGGACAAACGACAGATTAACGGTTTTTAATCCCAAAGAAGCTGTACCTGATACGATTGCACCTAATTTGGTATTGTCGGGTTTATCCGTATTTAATGAAGATATTCCGTGGGCAAATTTGGCAGTGAAAAAGTTCGATAAACAGACCTATTTCGCAAAAGATACAGGCATGACTTTGGGCAATGGTGTGCGTTTAACGGCATTTCAGTTTGAAGGATTAACACCGTGGTATGGGCTGCCTATGAATTTAAGTTTAGCGTACAATAATAACTATCTCACTTTTGATTTCACAGGCATCACTCTTTTCCAACCTAAAGAAGTGAAATATCAATATAGATTAGAAGGATTTGACCAAAACTGGGGCAGTCTGACCAATCACAATGAAGCCACTTATGGCAATCTCTCTCCCGGTCGTTATACTTTTAAAGTAAAAGCCATGAACAGTGAAGGCTTTTGGAGCAAGGAAGTAAGCTATACTTTTACGATTCGTCCGCCGTGGTGGCGGACTTGGTGGGCTTATGTGTTTTATGTTGCGTTTATTAGTGGAAGCATTTTCCTCATTTATCGTTTTCAACTCAATCGCCGTTTGGAACAAGCAGAGGCAGGGCGTTTAAAAGAAATGGATGCGGTCAAAACCAAACTATACACCAATATTACACACGAGTTTCGGACACCACTCACTGTTATTCTCGGCATGGCACAACAAATATTAGATAGACCCAAAGAACATTTTCAAGAAGGTTTGAAAATGATAATCCGTAATGGGCAGAACTTGCTCAACCTTGTCAACCAAATGTTGGATTTGAGTAAGTTGGAAAGTGGAAAACTATCCTTACATTATCAACAAGGCGATGTCGTGAACTTCCTTAATTACATTGTCGAAAGTTTCCACTCCTTAGCAGAAAACAAAGATGTTCACATACATTTTCTCACCGATTTTGAAACCTTGACAATGGATTATGATGAAACCCGATTGCAACAGGTGGTTGCCAATCTTTTGTCTAATGCCGTAAAATTCACACCGAAAGGCGGCAATATTTATGTATCTCTTAGTAAACAAGACAATTCACTTGTCCTTAAAGTTAAAGACACAGGCATCGGTATTACTGAGGGGTCTCTGCCTTTCATTTTTGACCGCTTTTATCAAGTGGACGATACGCATACACGACACGGCGAAGGGACAGGCATTGGTTTGGCGTTGACACATGAATTGGTGAAAATCATGGAAGGCTCGATTACCGTCAAAAGTCAGATAGGTAAAAGCACTGAATTTGTCGTAACATTGCCTATTCACCATATTTCAGAAATGAAAATGGTCACCGATGAGACACCACAAACCGAGAGGAAGGCAATAGAAGTTATGGCTGTGCCTAATGAAGAACCCTATTCTTTGGACAATCAAAATACTTCAATAGAAAAACCACTTGTTTTGATTTCAGATGACAATGCCGATGTGCGGGCATATATCGCCTCTTGTTTGACAACCGATTATCGCCTTGACATTGCCAAAGACGGGCAAGAATGTGAAAACATCGCCTTTGAAACCACGCCCGATTTGATTGTTTTAGATGTGATGATGCCTTTTAAAGATGGTTTTGAAGTCTGCGAAACGTTAAAAAGTGATGAACGCACCAGCCACATTCCCATCATCTTGTTGACAGCCAAAGCCGATATGGGCAGCAAGTTACAAGGCTTAGAACACGGTGCAGATGCGTATTTGATGAAACCTTTTAACAAAGATGAGTTGTTACTCCGTATTAAAAACCTCCTTGAATTGCGACAACATTTGCAACAACATTATCTATCAACCGTCAGCACTAAAAACGCTGAACAGATACTCCCTTCGGGAGCAGGGGGCACTGAACCCGAAAAACCTTCTGTCAATGGCTTAGACCATGCGTTTGTCATAAAAACCCAAGCACTCATTGAAGCGCATTTGAGTGATGTGGGTTTTGATGTCGAAAAATTGAGTCGTGCCTTAGCTTTGAGTCCATCGCAAGTGCATCGCAAAGTGTCCGCTTTAACAGGTATTCCGCCCAATGGTTTCATTCGTTATGTTCGTTTAACGAAAGCTAAAGATTTATTGCAACATTCAGGTTATAGTATCGCTGCAATTGCTTATGACTGTGGTTTTAGCGACCCTGCCTATTTTAGTCGTGTGTTTAAACAGGAATTTGGCATAACGCCGCAAGTGTGGCGTGAGCAAAACCCGGTATGAAGTCTATAAAAGTTAATCCTTTTCCTATTGGTTCGCATTTATCCTATCGGTTCATTATCTTATAGAATACTTTTGTTGTGTATTCCAAAAAGAGGGATCATTAGAAAACCATAATGAAAATATACTATCCTTTCGGTTTTCCACATGCCTTTTGCTTTAACAATATCGAAATAAATAGGATACTTGTGCATAACATTCAGGTACCGTCTATTTACTGAGGGGGTGTATTTTTTCGCAATGCGCGTTCTATCCTATTTGTGCGAGATATGTACAATACATTTTTTCGCAATGCAAGTTCTATCCTATTCATGCGAGATATGTCCAATGTTTTTTTTCTATAGGGCTGCACTTTTGCCCAATCAGTTATTAATGAATCAAAAAACTATTTTAAAACTATTTAAAATTCTGAATCATGAAAAAATCTATCGTTCTTTCAGTTATGATGGCATTCATTTTTGCCATTTCACACAGTACTACAGCAGTTAGCCAGAACTCTAATCGGATTCACGTTAACATGAGAAAAGGGGAAGATCCAAAAATGCTCGAATTAAGAATGAACAATTTACAGAAACAAAAGACACACATCACAATTCAAGACTTAGATGGTAAAGTAGGACTGCGTACGGCGGTTAAAAATCAAGATGAATATGTAACAAAAGTGAACTTGAAACTCGTACCCGATGGAGAGTATATCCTTTTGGTCGAAAATCAAAACAGTGTTTATTACAAAGCGTTTTCAATGCGCAATAACGATGTTGCTTTATATCAAAAAGGGATTATGCCAGAAGCAGTGACGAGATTGGCATACCAGGACAAAAATAATAGAGACAAAGTCCATGAAGGTACTGTCCAGCATTTGGAAAATTCTGCTGCTAACATCCATTTTGTCTTTATAGAGACCACACAGGGAAATTATTTCCAATTTTTCGGCGTGGATGGTGACGGTTTGGCTATCGAAAATGGACAAAAGGTTGTGAAAGGTGAAGCATCAAACGAGAAGTTGGCTATTTTGGATATAACATTGCGTAAAAAAGATTAATCCTCGAATACAACGGGATTCATAAGTAGTTCTGTGTAAATAGTCGTGAGTCATGAGTTCGCCGAACTATATGAAAATCAACGACTTATCAGAACTCATGACTCACGACTTAATACTCACGACTACTTACATGCTATTCCTTTATCAGTCAGCAAGAAAGTCACAGCTTTAACTATCAAAAGTTGGATTAATCTCTATTTGAGCGTTAATTAAAGATGATAAAACATTTTACAACAGCAGACTAATATTGGTTTTGATTAAAAGAAGCCTGGGTTGGTCTGCTGTTTTTATTTAATTCATTAAAAATGTTTAATCGAATGAAAAAAATGTTCTTATTGCTTGTCGCAACATTCCTTTGTGCTTCTACAAGCACTGCCATAGCCCAAACACCAGCCACTAAGCCCACAGGCTACCTCGTGATGGCATACATCAAAGTCACGACAAATATGGGTGCGGACTATCTCAAGATGGAAAAAGCCTTCAAAAAACTCCATGCTGCAAGAAAAAAAGAAGGCAAATTGGACGATTGGACTTTGTGGAAAATGGTATCGCCTTCAGGTTCAGCAGCAGAGTATAATTATGTGGCAGAGAACTACTATTTGAACGATGACCAATATGCGAATGCTGTCGAAGGTGAATATATGCCCAAGGATTGGGAATCGCTCCTCACTGCCGAAGAAGTCACTCTTGTGAAACGGAGAACTGATTTTAGAACAATCGTTAAAACCGAAATTTGGACCATTACTGAAAGCATTTTTTCTGAAGACTGGACTAAAAATGGCAAAATAGCCGAGTTCAATTATATCACTTCAGGCGTAGGAAAAACTCGTGCAGACCATGTTAAAATGGAAAAAGACATCTGGATGCCCGTCCATTCTGCCCGCATAAAAGACGGTAACATGACAGCTTGGTGGCTGATGAATCTGGAAAGCCCGTCTGGTTCTTCGATGCCTTACAATTCAGTTGCCGTTGATTTGTATTCTAATATGATGTCCTATCTCGCTGTGTGGTTTGGGGAATATTTCGCAAGAGTGCATCCAACCAAAAATGCGGACGATTTGATTAAGCAAACACGAGAAAATGCGAATCACGTCAAAATTGAGTTGCGGATGGCGATTGATCGGTTGAGTTGGTAGGTAAGGTACGAGACAAGGCAGCCATTTCTTCAAGTATCAAAAGATAGATTAACTTAATTCTTAGTTAATTAAATATGATAAAACATTGGTTAACAGCAGATTGATGCGAATTCTAAGAAATGAAAATTCGTTTTTATCTGCTGTTTTATCTTCTTACCTGAATAATCTGTGCTTATGCAACATAAGTCCTTTGGTCTTTATCTAAAGGCAAACACATTTGCCCTATCCGTTATGGATAAATCAAAAAACTATTTAAAAACTATTTTAAATTCCGCATCATGAAAAACAATTACCTTATTCGACTGCGCAAAATAGCGGGTCTGTTTACACTATTGTCATTGGTCATATTCTCAAACTGCACAAAAGAATATGTTCCTAACCAAAATAAAGAAATCGTCTGGACTCCAGTATCTCATTTAAGCTGCATTAAACCCGCAGACTTGCAAGCCGTAAAAGTGAACATGACAGAGGCTGTCATTACTTGGCGAGAATGCCCCGCAGCTTACGAATACAGAGTCATTGATACCAAAAACCTAACCGACCCTTCTGCTTCTGCAACGGATATAACCATATATACATCAAAAAATTCGGTGCATTTGACAAACCTCAATCCCAAAACGGTCTATACATTTCGTATCACGTCAGTTTGCCATGATGACCCTGCAACGCCTTGGGCGGAAATCTCTTTTAGAACATCGGTTGAATAGGGTGGTTTTGTACAACATACATTTGCATTTTATTTACTGAGGGGGTCTGTTTTTTTTTAGCAAATACAATACTATTCCTATTTGTGCGAGATATGTCCCATGGTCTTCATCTTAAGGGATGCACATTTGCCCTATCCGTTATGGATGAATCTAAAAACTATTTAAAAACTATTTAAAATTCTGAATCATGAAAATCAACACCTTTATCAAATTGTTGGCAGTTGTGCCTATGTTATTCGTTGGTTGTCAAAAAGACATCCAGCAAGCTCCACCTCAGTTGCAATTAGACGAAAGTCATTATTACAAACCCTCTGACAGCTACCTCCGAGCCTTAGATGCACTCACAATACCACCTACCGACATAAGCAGCAGAAGCAGTTGTCACTGGACTGAATTGGCAGCAGGGTCAAATAATGCCTTAGCCGCAGCCATCACGAATGCGTGTGCAGGCGGTGTTATTTACTTGAAAAATGGCGTACACACGGAGACCAATCCTATTACAATCACCAAATCTATTATTATCATCGGCGAAGCTGGCGCAGTATTGAAAGTGAATACTCAATTATCGCATTTGAATGCAAATGGAAATTATAGGATCAATCCTTTTATACATTTCCTTAACGCCCCTCGCTCCGCCGTTTTAGATTTGAATATTCAACCCATAGGTACAAATGGGTCAACTGCCATATTGTTTGAAAACTCACATGAGTCGGGTGTGATACGCAGTAAATTCACAGGATTCCAATCGGCGGTGATTTTAGAAAATTCAGATAGAATGGCTATCATGCGCAATACAATCGTCGGCACAAGTGCTTGGAAAACAGATCCAAATCTTCAAGTTCAAAGTGTTATTATTATGAATGGCTTAAGTGCTTATGTCAGCGATAATGACATCAGCAATTCAGTCGTTGGTATTTGGCCCTGTAGCAAATGGGGTACTTGCGAAAGGAATTACACACATGGTGATTTCATTGGCATCATTCTATGCAATGTACCAAAGTTTGCCATATTGCCAAATGGACAAATAACGGGCTCATTATCGCCAGCTACAAGTTGGAAGATCCGTAACAATCTCTCAACTGACAATTTCAACATCGGTTATATTGTTGCCGATGGTTCGAACCACAATCTTTTGGAGAACAATGATGCGGCTCGAAATGCGGTTTACGACATGGAATTATTGACAGATAGCTACCGCTTTGGCTTTTTAACACCATTCGTGTATAATAATGTCGTGAATGCAGGAGCTTACCCATACATACGCATCAAAGATTGTGGTAGAAATAGCACAATTATTGGTGGTATTCGTGTAAATACGGTGACGGATCCGTGTAATTAATGCTTAACAAGCTTCCTGAAATTGATTGCTATGTTTGTCAGGCAAACATTTAATGAACAAGAAGCGATGTGGTTTTATTGTTAAATATAATTGACTATTGAAAAAGCCTTGCAACGTTGCAAGGCTTTTTCATGCGATTTGTAAAGGGTCTTTCTTTACCTTTGTTTCTTCATTAAACAGATTATTGTCTGCGTGGGGAAAGACTTAAATATCTTAAACTGCCCCCCTCCCGATGGTATCGGGACAGGTCAGTATAAACCGTTTCTTAGGATAAAATCAATTGACATGAAAAAACACATCGCAAACAGTCTTTTACTACTTTCAGTCGGTATTTTAGTGATAAGCTTTATGCCTCAAACCATATTTATCAATCAGAATACAAAAACAGATTCTGATGATTCAACGTATTTCAAAGAAGTCCGCGCATGGCATCAAAAGCGCATGGAAAGCTTAAAGGCAGAAGAGGGTTGGCTCAATCTGGCGGGATTGTTCTGGTTGAATGAAGGAAAAAATAGCTTCGGAACGGATAAGTCAAACACTCTTGTTTTTCCAAAAGGCGTAGGCTTGATGGGTCAATTTACGCTAAACAATGGAGCGGTTTCTGTTGACATAGACCCACAAGCACAAGTCGTGGTCAATAATGAACCCATTACAAGGCTTAAATTGTTTCCATCTGAAAAAAATATAGTTATGAAAAGCCAATCATTGCGTTGGTTTGTCATCAAACGGGGCGATAAGTACGGCATTCGACTTCGAGACTTAGAAAGCGACGCATTAAAGCATTTTACAGATGTGGACACCTACCCTATTGACCGTCATTGGCTTGTAAAAGCCCATTTAGACCCGTCAACCATTGGTAAAACGGTTAATGTAACGGATGTTTTAGGTCATACCACACCTCAAATTTCACCAGGAACGCTTGTTTTTAAGATAAAAGGTCAAACCTATCGGCTTGATGCTGTTGAAGAAGGGGAAGAGTTGTTCATCCTTTTTGCCGATGAAACAAATCGAAAAGAGACATACGGTTCAGGTAGGTTTTTATATGCCGACAAACCCGATGCCAATGGCACTGTTTATTTAGATTTTAACAAAGCCACCAATCCACCTTGCGCTTTTACGCCTTTTGCTACCTGTCCACTACCACCCAAACAGAATAAGTTGTCGATAGCTGTGACCGCAGGCGAGAAAAATTATGCGGAACATTAAAAAAATACCCCCTCAGTATAAACGCCTAAAAGCCTTGAAAACAACTGTTTTTCAAGGCTTTTAGGCGTTTATACTGAGGGGTAACGTTTTTATAAATCCAATGCTTTTCTCAAACATCAATATTTCACTTTCAAATCAGCATCTGAATAAATGTCTTCTTCATCTGATTTTAGAAAATCAAAGACAGAACTATTTTCAATGAGCGTTTGAATCTCTACGCCATTTATATCCGCATCGGTCAAGACGATTTTTTTATTTCGTTGTTGCAAGTAACGTTGCACAACCTCTTTCAATTCCGCAAAGATAATTTCTGATAAGCACCAATTTGACGAAATAAATCTATTTTAATATCAGTCGTTTTCATTTTCAAATTTTTGAAAAACATAAGTGCTTTTGAAAAAAAAGGTAAAAAAGTGACTATTCCAGTGCTTTTTAGCTTTTATACTGAGGGGTATGCACTCATAATTTGTCCACTGAAAATCGGTTCTTTATCGGGTGGTATCTCAAAAGGTTCCTCTTGGGGAATAAAATCAGGATCTTTTTTGGGCTGGATGTTAGGCTCCGTCTTTGGACTGATTTCTGGAACTCCTGTGGGTATAGCATCCGGATTCTCTTCCGGGTGGACTTCGGGGAAGAGGGGATCTTTTTTAGGTGGATGTGGATTTACATCTGGATTTTCTTCCGATGCGTTTACATCAAATGCTCTACTGTTTTGTTGTTTCATGATATTGTTGTTTGTTTTATTGAAAAATAGGGGTTGTTTTAAATCAACCCGTTTTTTGTTATATCATATATCAACACATTTATCAACTTTTGGTTTTTCATGAGCGCTTTTTATTAGATTGTTACTTCAATTTTCTTTTCTATAAAATCTTAAAAAACTTAAGTACCCAAAAAAATCCGAGCCGAGCCAGCCTTCGTATTTAAGCATAAAGACTTATGACAAATTATAAAATCATCCTCTCCATTTTAAGCTTATACCTGTGTACGTTCAGTCATGCACAAGTCATTGACAACACCTCATCAATCAAAAACAATGAAAGCGACAAGTATTTTCGGTTTCATTATGACAACGACTATTTTACAGCAACGGACGATTACTATACGCAAGGCATTACTTTGGAATTCGTGCATCCTGTTTTGAAAAACAATCCACTCAACAAATTGCTGCTCAAACCCAAGCACAGCGATGCCAAATATGGGATTCGCATAGACCATTATGGTTATACACCCACCAGCATCAGAAGCGGATTTATCCGGTATGGCGACCGTCCATTTTGTGGCAATCTCTCTTTTAGCCCTTTTATGATTGCCATTGATACCTTGAAACAACAACGTGTTTCGACAACATTAGCTGTTGGCGTTATGGGCAGTAATGCAGGTGGAAAGGAAATGCAAGTCAAAATACATGAATGGTTGAAAAACATAACGCCGCTTGGTTGGGAATATCAAATTGCCAATGACTTGATTTTGGATTATCAAATCAATTACGAAAAGGCGTTGTGGCAATACCGCAATATGTTTATTGTCAATTCTTCATCGGAATTAAGGGTTGGTACGCATACCAACAAAATAAAATCGGGCTTCAACTTCATGGTCGGCAATATACCAAATCCTTACGCTTCAAATACCCAAAATCAACCAACAAAAAAGAAATTTAGGTATTATGTCTATGGTCAATTACAGCCTGGATTTACTGTTTATGATGCCACATTACAAGGCGGTTTGTTCAACAAAACAAGTCCTTATACGATTGTTGCCAAAGACTTAACCCGTTTCACACTTCAAGGCGACTTCGGTGCGGTTATGAAAATTCGGAAACTCACCTTAGAATATTGCCAATCTTTTATCACAAAGGAATTTGAGACAGGGAAACTGCACCGTTGGGGTGGTGTTAGGTTGGGTTTTGTTTTTTAAATATTTGAACTTATCAAGCCATACAACGTATGAATAAAAGTGCTTATCACACAGTATGTGATAGGCTCTTTTATTTAGAAAAAAATACTGCGGGGAGCTAAGTTTTTTAAATTCAATTATTCATTATTTGTTATTTTTTATATTCACATTTGCACCTTTAAATTGCCTTTTTACATTTTCAATGTACAATCATTTTTTATTTAAAACATTATTCAACTAATTTAACAATCTATTAAGTTTATGAAAAGCTCTTTTACAAAAAATCCGATTTTTTTGATATAACCGAATATTCCATTTTTTACGCCACCTTTAGCATGGGCGCATGATTATACAAATTTTTTTCGCAAAATTACTGATTAAAAATAATTATTAAATTAATGTATAAGCTACGACTGGAAAGTCCTTAGCCATCTCGTAATATCTTTTATTTCACAAAATCATTTATCAATGAAATCTATCCGACTTATTCCAAAAGGAATGTTCGCAATCCTTTGTTTTTTGTTCGCTGCGCCAATAATGGCGCAAAGCATTTTTTTTGAGACCTACCCAACAGGTAGCAAATTGCCAACTGCCGTTGAAAAAACGCAAAACATCCGCAAAATCAGCATCGTCAGACTTGACGAAATGGCTTTGCGAAACTATCTGCAAGTTGCACCTCTCGAATTTCACAACAACGGCGTGACTTTGCCGCTCGACATTCCTTTGCCAAACGGTACGACCGAAACTTTTGGTATGGTGGAATCCCCCGTTTTGTCGCCCGAACAAGCGGCTTTACATCCCGAAATCAAGACTTATACGGGCAATGGTTTGAAAAACAAAAAGTACATCATTCGCCTAAGTCTTACGACGAATGGTTTCAATGCCGTCATTTTGAATGTTGAGGATGATGCGGTTTATTTTGAGGCTTATTCAAAGGCAGACCGCAACTTGTATTTCAGTTATTTTAGCCGCGATGCTTTTATCCCAAAGAACCTACGGCACCACAGCGACGGGTGCGGTGTCGGCTCTTTACCAAAAAAAAGCGGCAACGCTAATCAAAATACCAACACCCATATAAACACACCTGAAAACAATACAGGTGGTATGCTTCGGACGTACAAAATTGCCATTGCGGCGGCGGGCGAATTTACCCAAGCGCAGGCGGTTGTCGGTGATGCGGCTAAAATTGCGGCGGCGTATGCCAGCATTGCAGAGTATGTCAACCGCATGAATGCGGTTTACCGCAATGAAATTGCCACAACATTTACGTTGGTGAGTGGTACAAGCATAGTTTTTTCCAATATTGGAACCGACCCTTATACCCATACAAGTTCCAGCATGATGCTCGACCAGAACCAAACAACAATAGATGCCAATGCCACAGCCAATATGTACACCTATGATGTCGGTCATGTCATCGGTCAGTCAAGTGGTTCAGGTGAAGGTGTAGCGGGTTCGGGTACAGGTTGTTTGACGGGTCAGAAAGCCCGAGGCGTTACCAAAATAGGCGGTACACCTTATGCCCAAGTCTTTTTTGACCAAACACTTTTCCACGAAGTTGGGCATCAATTTAGTATGAGTCATAGCTATAACAGTTCGGTTCCTGTCTGCACAACCCGCAATGAGGGAACTTCAGTTGAGCCGGGTTCAGGTGCAACGATTATGAGTTACGGTTTTACTTGCGATAATGCGGATGCGATGGTGGGCTTAGTGGGCAATGATGATTATTTTACTTCTACCACCAATGGACCTATTCTCGTTTTTCATACCACCAATTACTCTGAAATGGTAACTTTTATGGCGGCAGATGGTGGCTGTTTTACGAGTACCAATACCATGAATAATGTGCCTGTGGTGACAGAACCTGCAAATTATACCATTCCCAAATCAACACCTTATGCCCTCACAGGCTCTGCAACAGATGCCGATGGCGATGCTTTGACTTACTGTTGGGAAGGCATGAACACAGGCGAAGCGGCTGCACCCGATGCTTCGACTTTGGCAAACACTGCAAAACCACCCTTTTCAAGAACGTATGAACCTTCAACAGGCGGGGCAACGCGCAATTATCCGCTTTTGAGTGCCATTTTGGACGGAACGAATTATGCCAAAGGCGACAAACTCCCCTCAGTAGCGTTCACGACAAACCACCGATTGACCGTCCGTGACAATCGTGCAGGCGGTGGCGGCACGGCTTTCAAAGCGGTAACGGTAACAGTAGATGGCGCATCGGGTCCGTTTGTGGAAACGACTAATTTGCCAGCAAGCTACTTGGGCAATTCTGCTCAAACCATTACTTGGTCGGTCAATAACACAACCGCAGCACCTGTGAGTTGTGCGAATGTCAAAATCTCTATTTCAACCGACGGCGGCATGACTTTCCCAACTGTTTTGTTGGCAAGTACACCCAATGATGGAACAGAAAGCGTGACTTTGCCCAATGTCGCTACGGCTACTGCGAGGATAAAAGTAGAAGCCGTTGGCAATATCTTTTTTGATATTTCTAATGCCAACTTTACGATAACAACCGTTTTACCCATTGAGTTGACGGCATTAACGGCAAAAGGGGTTGGTAAAACAGCACAATTGGCTTTTCAAACAGCTTCTGAGAAAAACAATTTTGGCTTTGAAATAGAGAAAAGTACAGACGGTCAGAAGTTCGAGAAAATCGGTTTTGTCAAAGGTTTTGGCACCACGCAAACCCCTCAGTATTACATCTTCTTGGACGCTCGATTGAGCCAATTGAGTTATTATCGTTTGAAACAAATTGATTTTGACGGACAATTTGCCTATTCAAATGTGGTGACAGCTGAACCTGTGGGCAGTAAACAAAGCCTAAAAGTATATCCAAACCCTACGAATGGTAGCCAAATTTCCGTTGAATTAGGCGGAAATACTGAGGAGGTATCGGTTGTTAATGCTATCGGGCAAACTATATTTCAACAAAAAACCAATGGCGAGACAACGCTTCGTGTGGACGTGAGTTCATGGGCACAAGGTGTGTATTTTGTCAAAACCAGTGGCAATACTGAGGGGGTAAAGTTTATTAAGCACTAATGAAATTCAACAACGAAAGCGACCTTATTTTTGAATGGACAGACATCGCAGGACGCAGTCGTTTGAGAAGCCCACAAAAAGTGGCGCAAGGCAACAGCCAAATTTCTGTTGATGTTTCGACCCTCGAAAGTGGTTTGTATTTTATCACAACAAGGAATGTTGCGAACAATGAAACGCTGCGTGTGATGCGTTTCATCAAGCAATAAGGTTTGTCTAATGATGAATGATGAATTATAAATGATGAATTTGCAGAACGTTTGTTTTCAATAGCTTTGCAAATTCATCATTCATACTTCATCATTCCCTTACACCGCTACCGCTTGCTTATTGTACTTATTCCGATATTCAATCGGTGTCAAACCCGTCAAACGCTTAAAAACGTCTCTAAACGCCTTCGTATCGGTATAACCCACATCAAACATGACCTCATTGATGTTTTTTCGACTTGATTCAAAACGCCTTTTTGCCGCTTCAATTTTCACGCGTTGTATGTACTCAACTACCGTATTATTGGTCGCTTTTTTGAACCGCCGTTCAAAACTGCGTCTGCCCACAGCACACAAATCTGCCAATTGGTCAATCACAATTTTATCCGCATAGTTTTCTTCAATAAACGTTTGGGCTTGTTTGATTTCTGCGTCTTCATGCCCTTTTTGCCCTTGAAACATCATAAAAGCGGATTGATTGTTTCTATCAATGTCAATCGCAAAGAATTTAGCGGCAAAAACAGCTGTCTCTCTATCAGTGTATTTTTCAACCAAATACAACAATAAATTCCAATAAGAAGACGCGCCACCGCTTGAATAAAGCCGATGTTCTTCTGTTATAATACTACCATCCACCAATTCCACATCTGGAAACATCGTCCTAAATTCATTCGCAAATAGCCAATGTGTTGAGCATTTCTTACCCCTCAGTAAACCCGTCTCGGCGAGCATAAAAGCACCCACGCACAACGAAGCCACCTCTGCCCCACTCTCGTATTGCTCAACAATCCACGGAATAAAATCCTTATTCATCGCCAAAGATGTTTTCATATCGCCACTTAAAGCAGGTATGAAAATAAGGTCTGTTTGCTTGACTTCATGCAGCAATCTATCGGCATGGATTGAAAACAAGCCTTCATTGAGCTTTACTTCTTTTGTCAATCCGACCAATTGCACATTGAACAAAGGCGATTTGCCCGCCATAGCTAAAAATTGATTGACCGCCGTAAACATATAACGTGGGTCAGTAATAGCCGCCAAAACCGACGATTCGGGAACGAGGATGGATATATTTTTCATAACACAAAGCTAAACAAAAAGTTTGTCGTAATCAACCCCTCTCTTTGTCGTTTTTGCATTTTTTCCTTTGTTTAAAACATTTTATCTTTGTATCATCATTAAAAAAGGCACTTACATTAGCGAGGCGTTAAAAGACTACCATAAAGATGTATCCATCGTCGGAAAGACATTTCAAGCCATGCTCAAAGACCCACGCCTTGACAACGAAGGCTATTGCCTTGAAATCTATCCGAATGGGCGAGATATTCAGTGTTTGGTAAAAATAAACGATGATTGATCATCTAAAAAAACATGGCAAAAGGTAAAAACATTGACAATACAGCCCTCGTAACGGCGTATATCCAAAATCTTGAGCCTGATTTCGGGCAAATTATTGAGAACATCAGGCAAATCATTCTCAGTACGGACAAAGAGATTGGTGAAGAAATAAAGTGGAATGCACCGACTTTTTTCTACACAGGCGACATAAAACCCTTTAATCCAAAGGAATACAAAAGGCATATCATCGTCACCAATTTTCATAAAGGCAGAATTTTACTCGTTTTTCCAAGCGGTGCAAGGGTCAATGATACGACAGGGTTTCTTGAAGGTGATTACAAAGATGGGCGGCGACTTGTCTATTTTAAGGATTTAGAAGATGTGAAATCTAAAGAAAACGCTTTACGTCAAGTTATCAGAACGTGGTTGGCTTTAGTCGAAAAATAAATTTTCCCATATTTTAAAAAACAGCAATGACACATATTAATTCTTATTTAACTTTCGGCGGCAATTGCCGGGAAGCGATGATATTTTATAAAAACTGCCTCGGCGGTGAAATCGACCTACAAACAATCGGTGAATCACCTATGGCAGACAAAATGCCGCCACAAATGAAAGACAGCATTTTACACGCCACATTGACAAAAGGCGCATGGGTATTGATGGCATCAGACATGGTCGGTGAAAAAGGCTTAATAAAAGGAAATACCGTTTCTTTGATGCTCAATTGCAGCAGCGAAGACGAAATTAGAACCTTTTACAACAAACTTTCAACAGGCGGACAAGCCACACACCCTTTGGAAGACTCGTTTTGGGGCGCACTCTTTGGCGACTTGACAGATAAATATGGCAATCAATGGTTGCTGCATTTTGATAAAAATTTAGACCACTGATTAGGCTGATTTGACTGATTTCCACTGATTTCTTTTTACTACAAAATGAGAAAAATCAGTGAAAATCCGTCAAATCAGTGTCATCTGTGGTCTAAAACCACCCCTCAGTATTTTTTAACAATCAAAATAAAAAAAATGGAAAATTCTCAAATCATCGTCGAAACAACAATCAACGCACCCGCAGAAAAAGTTTGGGCTTTATACACAGACCCGCAACACATCATGGTATGGAATACCGCCTCTCCCGATTGGCATACGCCAAAAGCGGAAAATGACCTAAGTGTAGGCGGGAAATTCAGCAGTACGATGGCGGCAAAAGACGGCAGTTTCAGCTTCGATTTTTGGGGCATTTATGACGAAGTGATTGACAATCAACACATTGCCTATACGATGGGTGATGGCAGAAAAGCCACGGTTGATTTCAAAAACGAAGGCAATCAAACAATTGTAACAACGGCATTTGACCCTGAAAGTGAAAATTCCCGTGAGTTGCAGCAAGGCGGTTGGCAAGCGATTTTAGACAATTTTAAAAAACATGTCGAATCTCAAATTTAATGGATAATGGATAATGGATAATGGATAATGGATAGTGGATAATTCAAAGAGTTGAAAATCAACGTTTTGCAAATTTATCATTTCCTAACAGGTTGTAATTCAATAAAAAAATATAAAAATGAAAAATAAAATTTATCCTTGTTTTTGGTTCGATGGACAAGCCAAAGCCGCAGCAGAGTTGTACGGCTCGATTTTTAAAGATTCAAAAATAACGATGGACTCACCAATGGTCGTTAATTTTGAATTGAATGGGCAAAAATTCATGGGTCTGAACGGCGGTCCACAATTCAAACCCAATGCGTCTATTTCATTCTTCATTCGCTGCAAAACGGCAGAAGAAGCAGATGGTTTTTGGGAAAAACTTTCGGACAGCGGCTCGACTATGATGCCTATCGGGAAATATCCATGGAGTGAACGTTACGGTTGGATTCAAGACCGTTTCGGCATCTCTTGGCAAATCAATGTGGACAATTTGCCCGGCGAGCAACAAATCGTTCCTTCTCTACTTTTTACTGAGGGGGTGCATGGCAAAGGCAACGCTGCCATTGATTTTTATACGAATCTGTTCCCGAACTCCAGTGTCAATGTTAAAGCGCATTATGAGCCAAGCGAAAGCACTTATGAGCCAAGCGAAAGCACTTATGCGACAACTGATATGCTAAAATATTCCAATTTTATGCTCGATGGACAGTTTTTCACCATCATGGACTCGGGCGTTCCACACCAGTTTGCATTCAATGAAGGTATTTCTTTCGTGGTTGATTGCGACGGACAAGAGGAAGTGGACTACTATTGGGATAAAATGACAGAAAACGGTGAAGAAAGTAGGTGTAGTTGGCTGAAAGACCCTTACGGCGTGTCATGGCAAATCGTTCCAAAACAATTGGGGCAATTAATGGGCGACCCCGACCGAGAAAAAGCGGAACGTGTGATGCAAGCGATGTTGCAAATGAAGAAAATTATTATTGCTGATTTGCAGAAAGCTTATGATGGTTAATTGTAAAGATGTAAAGATATAAAGACCATTTTTTGTCATTCTGAACACTTTTTTTGTCATTCTGAACGAAGTGAAAGAATCTGAATGTTATTTGAAACAGATTCTTTCACTTCGTTCAGAATGACAAAAAAAATATAAACAATTGATTATCAACAACTAAACAATATTTCAAATAAATGAAAAACATCAAAAAAATGAAAAAGAAAAATATCATTTATTGGGCAACAACTACACTCATCTTTTTATTTGAAGGTGTTCTGCCCGCCCTCACTTCTCAAACCGAAATGGCAAAAGAAGGCATCAGCCACTTAGGTTATCCCGCTTATTTTGGCGTGATGCTCACCGTTTTTAAAGTGCTGGGCGCGCTGACTTTGATTATTCCACAAATTCCTAAACGCATCAAAGAGTGGGCTTATGCAGGGTTTGCGTTTGATTTTATCGCTGCTTCTGTCAGTCATTGGGCAGTAGATGGCTTTGGCGGACAAGCAATTTTCCCTTTGGTTGTATTAGCCATTTTAGCTCTTTCCTACATCTATTATTACAAAAAAATAGAGACAAGTTTGCAAATGCAAAGCCTATAATTGTCCAATATCCCGCCATGATAGAAGTTTTCAAAACAAACGTTCATGAAGATGAACAAGCCGAAAGGCTCATCAAAGCCTTATCCGATTATTTTCCAAATAGTCGGATAACCTTTGATTTGGAAGATTGCGACCGTATTTTATGGGTTGCAGGAGACGATGTTTGTCCAAAAAAAACAATAGCTTTGCTTTCATTAAATGGCTTTGAATGTGAGGCACTCATTTGACCCCCTCAGTAAAAACCCGTTTTTCAATCATCATTCTTTAATTTTTCGACAATGGAAAAAACAACCACTGCCGTCCCTTTCACAAATATTGACGAATATCTGGCAACGCTGCCGGAAGACAAACGCCAAGTGTTGGAAACATTGCGCCAAACCATCAAAGAAGCCGCACCCGAGGCAGAGGAGGTCATCAGTTATATGATGCCCACCTTCAAATATCACGGCGTATTGGTACATTTTGCGGCATTCAAAAATCATTTCAGCCTATTCCCTGGCGGTGCATTAGTCGAACAGTTTAAAGAGTCGTTGAAGTCCTACAAAACATCGAAAGGCACTATCAGTTTCACCGCAGAAAATCCTTTGGCAACAGCACTCGTCAAAAAAATTGTTTGGCATTTAATGGAACAAAATGAAGAAAAACAACGCATAAAAGCCGCTAAAAAACCTAAAAAATGAGCTTATATTTCACACAACTCATATACATCAAAGAAGGACAAGAAGCCACTTTTCATCAATTTGAAGACGTAGCAATTCCGCTTATTTCAAAATACAATGGACAATTATTGCTGCGAGTACGTCCTTCTGAACAAAATTTCATCGAAAGCACAATCGAACACCCTTACGAAATCCATTTGGTCGAATTTCCATCAGATGCCGATTTTCAAAACTTTATGCGAGACGAAGAACGCAAAACGTTTTTGCATTTAAAAGAACAATCCATAAAGTCTGTTTGGCTGGTTAAAGGTGAAAAAATGGGTTAAAAGCCTTATAAACGCAATTTTTGTCACAAAAATGAGCGTTATTCTATCAAAGCACCCCTCAGTATATCAGCGCAAATCCGTGTAAATCAGTAAAATCAGTGTTCTAAAAACATTTTTTCATAACTCATATCAAACTAAAATCATTTTCAACTATGCACACCACAAATTACCTCAACACATTCATCGAAATCGCAGAAGACAGCCCAACCCAAGCCGCTGAAATTCCGCCACAAAAAGGAGAAAAACAAACCGTTGCGAATATGCAATTCGATATGATTATGTCAAAACCCTATCGCTACACCTCCGACGATGTACTTTTCCATGTTTTTGCCACTAAAAACAATCGAACAGACCATTTAGAAAGAGAGCGCGAACTGTTTTTTTCGAAAGGACAACCTTGTTTTCGCGCTTCGCCACTCACCAAACGTTACGGTTGGGGTTTACATAATAATGAGGATGGAAAAATCGCCCTCTACCCTGCCGAATCTACTGAATATCAACAGTTTGTGAAAGATGATAACCTCAAAAAAGTGAAAGCGATGCGCTCAAAACGTTCTTAACTTTTTTTTAATCACTCATAAAACAATCAAAAAAGATGGCAACTCAAATTTTCGTCAATCTACCTGTCAAAGATCTTGACAAAACAAAAACATTCTTTTCTGCACTCGGCTACACTTTCAATCTGCAATTTACAAACGAGAACGCCGCTTGTATGATTATCAGCGAAGACATCTACGCCATGCTCTTAGTTGAACCTTTTTTCAAAGGTTTTATTGATAAAGACATCGTTGATGCGACCAAAAGTACCGAAGTGTTGATTGCTTTGTCAACCGATAGCCGTGCAGAAGTAGATGATTTGGTCAACAAAGCCCTTGCCGCAGGTGGCACTGAAACACGTCCGGCTATGGATCATGGCTTCATGTATCAACGCAGTTACAACGATTTGGACGGTCATATTTGGGAGGTATTTTGGATGAATCCAGATCATGTTGAATAAGTAGAAATGCAATAAAAGTATCAACTGGTTGTCTCAAAAGAAAGGTATTACAAGTTTTTTTATTCCGAATATTATTCTTTTTGAAGGCGTTTATGTTCGGAGAACTTTTGAAGTTCCCCGAACATGGTGTCAGAAACAAAATAATATTTTGACTTGAAATTTTCGGTTTCAAAAAAAAACGCATACCCCCCTCAGTATAAAACCCATTTTCACCTAAAAATCTGCCAAAATCAGCACCCTGCCCCATTCAAACCGCCTCTCCTCTCCCATCTTTATAAAATCTTTACACCCCTCGCCCACATCTTTACTTTGTCTTTACAAATTTGCCCTCATCTTTGCAGCATAAAATCATCAAAAAATGGGCAGCGAATTGCGACGAAGGCATTATATTTTCAGTATTCTTATTGTTTTGAGCGTATCAGCTCTCTGTTATCCATTTACAGACTGGATTGGTTATCACTCTGTTGCGTTGTTATTATTGCTAACGGTCTCCGTTTTGGCGTTGCGTTTTAGCCTCTATCCCGTTTTAGTGGCAGCGACTTTAAGTGCTTTGATTTGGGATTTTTTCTTTATTCCTCCCTATTTTACGTTTACAGTAGGTAGTCAAGAAGATGCCTTACTTTTAATCATGTATTTTGTAGTAGCGCTGTTAAACGGCGTTTTCAACTACAAATTGCGCCAATTTGAGCATATTACACGTCAAAAAGAAGAGCGAGAAACGTCCATAAAACTCTACAATACCCTTTTCGATTCGTTGTCGCATGAACTAAGAACGCCCATTTCAACCATTTTGGGCGCAACCGATGTCTTGCAAGAAAATGAGGAAAAACTATCGAAACAGGACAAACAGGAACTGACTTCGGAGATTACAAACGCCGCTTTGCGTTTGAACAATCAACTTGAGAACCTGCTCAATACCTCCCGTTTAGAATCGGGTTTTATCAAACCTAATTTCGAATGGTGCGATGTTAATGAATTGATTTACAATACATTAAACAAACTATAAAAGAAATTAGCCGACCATAAAACGCATATTGAAATTGCTGACAACCTGCCTTTAGTCAAATTAGATTTCGGATTGATGGAACAAGTATTGACCAATCTCATAAATAATGCCGTTAATTATACGCCCGAACAATCGGTGATTTCTATCAAAGCCTATATGATTAAAGATGAGGGCAGTATTGATTTCTATTCAGAAAAACAAGGTGAGTCAAAGGAAAATACAAAAACTTATACCTTGAAAATTGAAGTTTCTGACAATGGTAATGGCATACCAATAGATGAAATCGAGGCAGTTTTTACAAAGTTTTACCGCTTAGACAATACAAAAACGGGCGGAACTGGCTTGGGCTTATTTATCGCAAAAGGTTTTGTGGAAGCACAAGGCGGCACAGTTAAGGTATTGAACAAGGTAAACAACGGAGCATTATTTGTCATTGAACTGCCCACACCCACCCTATTACAAACGATTCATCATGGATAAGGAGAGTATTTTAATCATAGCCGACGAAGCAGCGATTCGCAAATTATTGCAAATAACATTGCAAGCCAACGGCTACAAAGTGTTGCAAGCAGCGACTGCCAAGGAAGGTGAATTGTTTGCAGCCATGCACCAACCCGATTTAATACTGTTAGATTTGGGTTTACCCGACGACGATGGGCAAAATTTGCTCAAAATACTGAGGGGGTGGTTTCAGAAACCCATCATCATTTTGTCTGCCCGCCATGCCGAAACAGAGATCATCAAAGCCTTAGACAGTGGCGCAAACGATTATTTGGTCAAACCTTTTAGAACTGGTGAATTGATGGCGCGTATTCGCTCCGCTTTCAGATTGACACAAACACCTAATATTGAACCTATTCTAACAATTAAAAACCTAATCATTGATTTTACTGCCCGAACAGTAAAAAAGAACAATGAAATCATCAAATTAACAACAACTGAATACGCTTTACTCATGCTTTTGGTCAAAAATGAAGGTAAAGTATTGACACACGCCTTTATTTTACGCGAAATATGGGGACCTGGCTATATCGAACACAGTGAATATCCACGTGTTTTCGTCGGGCAATTGCGTAAAAAAATTGAAGACAACTCAAATCAACCGATTATGATTTTGACAGAATCGGGCGTTGGTTATCGTTTTGTGGGCAGTTGAGAATTGCGATAACCTCCCGAAGGTTTTGAACCTTCGGAAGGTTGTAACTCATTGAATATCAAATCTCTATAACTATATCATTTTCCTATTTACAAAATTTCTACAAATTTCATGAATGCTAAAAATGGTGCTTCGGCTCGTGTTTCGGCAGCAACCCTCCTCATTGCTCTCGGTATTATTTATGGCGATATTGGCACAAGCCCTTTGTACGTTCTCAAAGCCATTGTTGGCGAAAGAGAAATTTCAGAAGCCCTTGTTTACGGTGGCGTTTCTTGCATTTTTTGGACATTAGTGTTCCAAACGACCTTCAAATACATCTTTTTAACCTTGATGGCGGATAACCATGGTGAAGGTGGCATTTTTTCATTGTATGCTTTGGTCAAACGTTTTGGCAAAGGAAAATTGGTTATCCCGACCATTTTAGGTGCATCTACTTTGTTAGCTGACGGTATCATCACACCACCGATTTCAGTGTCCTCGGCAGTGGAAGGTTTAGAAAAAGTATTACCACATTTGCCAACCGTACCCATTGTCATAGCCATTATTTCCATTATCTTTTTCTTTCAACGGTTCGGCACACAAAAGGTCGGTTCCGCTTTCGGACCTATCATGTTTGTTTGGTTTTCCATGCTTTTAATATTAGGTACAATCCAAATATTTCATACACCAGACATTTTAAAAGCCCTTAGTCCACATTATGCTTACGAACTTTTGGTGCATTATCCGAAAGGTTTTTGGCTGTTGGGTGCTGTTTTTTTATGCACAACAGGCGCAGAAGCCTTGTATTCCGACTTAGGACATTGTGGCAAAGAGAACATCCGCCTCACTTGGGCATTTGTCAAAACTTCTTTGATGCTCAACTACATGGGTCAAGCCTCGTGGCTTTTGCATCAAGGCGACGCATTCCTCAACGGGCGCAATCCGTTTTTCGAAATCATGCCGCATTGGTTCCTCATTCCAGGAATTATCATTGCAACATCGGCAGCCATCATCGCATCACAAGCCCTCATTAGTGGGTCATACACCCTCATAAACGAGGCGATGAGCCTTAACTTTTGGCTGCGTGTGGCAGTCAGACAACCGCCCGAAATGAAAGGACAAATTTATATCCCCTCAGTAAATATCTTACTTTGGGTAGGCTGTGTGTTGGTTGTTTTATATTTTCAATCCTCAACTAATATGGAAGCCGCTTACGGTTTTTCTATTACCGTCGCCATGTTGATGACTTCTGTTTTGCTCACTTATTTCTTAATTTTTATTAAAAAATGGCGAAAACGTGTCGTTTTTAGCATATTGGCAATTTTTGCAACAGTTGAAATCAGTTTTTTAGTCGCCAACCTTCAAAAGTTCCATCATGGTGGCTCAGTTGCAGTTTTCATCGGTTGCTTCTTTTTCAGCATCATGTATATCTGGTACTATGCGCGCAAAATCAACAACAGTTTTGTGAAATTCATTGATTTAAAACGTTATACGACTCTACTACAAGACCTAAGTCAAGACGATGTGATACCTAAATTTTCGACACATTTGATTTATCTGACAAAAGCCAATCACAAGCTGCAAATCGAGGACAAAATCATCAAATCCATTTTTTCTAAAAAGCCCAAACGAGCCGATGTATATTGGTTTTTGCACATCAATCGTACCGATGAGCCATACACTTTGAACTATGAAGTCGCTGAACTTTTAGATGATAAGGTCATCAGAATTGATATAAACATCGGTTTTCGGATTCAAACGTGGGTCGAATTGTATTTTAAGAAAATCGTACAAGATTTGGTTGCCAACAAGGAACTCAATTTGCACATTCGCCCCGACGGGTCAACACGCTACAATCCAGAACCTGATTTCAAATTTGTCGTCATTGAAAAGTTCCTTTCTGTCGAAAATGAATTTGCTTTACGTGATGGCATTTTGTTGAATGGCTATTTTTTCCTTAAACAATTAGGTCAATCTGATGAAAAAGCCTTTGGTTTGGACAAAAGTGATGTCGTTATTGAAGATATTCCTTTGGTCTATCAGCCTATGCATCGGTTGGATTTGAAAAGACGGAAATGATCATTTATATAAAGACATAAAGATTGCTTTATAATTAATTATTGTAGTGAGCGGGTGACTCCAAGTCATCCGCTCACTTGCTTTTTACATAAATATGTAAAGACATAAAGATATAAATTGGGCAATAAACTTACGAAAATGTGGCAAATTTACTACCCCCTCAGTATTGCGCCTTAAAACCCATGCAAGTTAAAGTCTTGACTATCAACCATTTCCACACTTTTTCCCATTTTTTTCTGGATGCCTCTGAAATGTTGCTCATCGGTAGTTGTGACAAATGTCAAGGCTTCCCCATCTGCCCCTGCCCTACCCGTCCGCCCGATGCGGTGTATAAAATCTTTAGGTGACCGAGGCAATTCATAATTTATCACAATAGGTAAAAAAGGAATATCAATGCCGCGAGACGCTAAATCGGTGGCAACAACGACGTTTATTTCGCCCGATTTGAGGTATCGTAAAGCATCTGTACGCGCACCTTGACTTTTTTCGCCGTGCAGCGCCAATGCTTTGATGCCGTTTTGTTTCAATTTATGAACAACCTTATCCGCTTTGTCAATCGAGGACGTAAAAACAAGGACTTGTTTCATCTCGTGTTCTTTAATCAAAAAGCGCAATAAAGGTCCTTTTCGCTCTTCGGTTA
Source organism: Saprospiraceae bacterium (assembly GCA_043772905.1). Taxonomy (GTDB): domain Bacteria; phylum Bacteroidota; class Bacteroidia; order Chitinophagales; family Saprospiraceae; genus JAAFJT01. The sequence goes on from JAYVFS010000202.1 coordinate 24,215, forward strand.
CATAAAAAGCGGTTTGTTTTATCGAATCCAAATTTTCAACTTCTTGCGCAATTTCTATTTTGACAGGATTGTGCAACAGCATTTCGGTTACGGTATGCACGTCTTTTCCGAGCGTTGCTGAAAACAATAGGTTTTGTCGTTTGGCTGGCAGTGACTCAAAAACACGCTCCATTTCGTGTTTAAAACCCATATTCAACATTTTATCGGCTTCATCTAAGACCAAAATGTCGATTTCTGATAAATTCATCGCCTTTTTCGCTTCCAAATCCAATAAGCGTCCAGGCGTAGCAACCAATATCTCAACGCCTTGCATGCGCATCATCTGTGGATTGATGGACACGCCACCGAATACCGTCAAACATTTCACAGGTCTTGGCAAATGTGCGGAAAACAACTGAAACACCTCCCCTACTTGCATCGCCAACTCCCGAGTAGGTACCAATATTAAGGCTTTTATAAACCGATTTTTAGCGGCTGGCTTCGTTTGAAATTGTTGCAAAATGGGCAGCACAAAACTTGCCGTTTTGCCCGACCCCGTTTGGGCAATGCCCAAAACATCTTTACCCGATAAAACCCCAGGGATTGCCGCCGCTTGAATAGGGTAAGGTTTTTCATAACCATTTTTTGAAATCAATGCACAGAGAGTAGAAGATAAACCGAGTTCTGAAAAAGACATATAGTTTGATTGATGCTGTTAAAATTTTGGAAAGAAGGTAATGGCTTTTAAAAATGCCCCCCTCAGTATTTTCGTAAAGATATAAAGATGTAAAGATATATTTATAAAATAAAACAAATTAGGCAACAAAATGTGAATGTGGAAATGGGAAACAAGGACTAACACAAGGATTTTATCCACTTTATTGCACGCTCTTCAATCTTAAACCACAATGTATCAATTTTTGTTTCACTATTTTGAAAGGGCTTAAAATCAAAAAATGTGGGTGTACGAGAAAGGACAAATTCAATAAAGAAACAAAGACATCTTTATATCTTTATCATTTACGTGACTGTTTGTGCATCTCAATCGCTTCCATAATCAAATCCGTTACCGTCATACCCAATTCAGTAGCATATATTTTGAGTTCTTTGCGAAACTCTGCAGTCGCATTAAAATTGATAAGAACCGTTCGGGTCGTGTCTTCCTTCGTCAAATTATGACTGCTTTGCATGAGGCTTGGCGGTGCGCCTTTACTGTCTAAACGCGGCGGAATGCCTTTATTATCGGGCTTTGCTATTTTTGCCATATTCTTAAATGTTTAGTGCAATTACTTAGCGCAACTAAGTAGTTACTGTTTAATTTTGAATGTCAGAAATACGATTGACAATGGATTGAATGAGTTCGTCAACGCTGTCGTTGATGGTTTTAAAAGCCGTTTCGTTCGCTGCCTTTCCGATGTCGTGCGCTTGCCCAATCGAAGTTTTTTCGGGCAAAGTGCCTAAGACAAAATACCCCCCCTCAGTAATATAGCGTCTTGCGCCATTGATTTCGTTCGCACTCGCACCGACACGGGAAAGAACGATACCGATTTTATCGGCAGGAATGCCTTTACTCACAAATTCATGTGCTAATCGAATGGTTGGGCGCAAATCATCGAGCGTCACACCCGTTGGCATAATGACAAAATCACTCCGCAAAGCAATGTCCAGTGTCATTCGTGTCGCATGAGGTGCGCCGTCAAAAATGATGAGATCGTAGTTTTTGTCTTGTTTTACCGCCTCATTTAGGCTGTTAAATTGTTCAACAGACACCAAAGGCGTAAAATCACGACTCATGCGCGTCCGATTCCATTCTGAAACTGTGCCTTGCGACAAGTCCATATCTGCAATTTTCACTGCATATTCATTGCGCGCATATTCAACAGCTAACAACCGCGATAGGGTGGACTTGCCCACACCGCCTTTTTGAGAAACAATACCAATTACAAGTGCCATAGTTAGGTTTTTAATAATTTTGGGCGAATGTAAGACATCTTTGTATAAAGATGTAAAGATTTAAAGATAGAATTTTTCAAAAAAATTGCTAAAACCAACGAAAAGGAGGTGTTATCATAAAATAGTACCATGTAAATAATAACGTCCCTTTTTTGTCATTCTGAACGTAGTGAAAGAATCTGTCTGAAATATTATTCAGATTCTTTCACTACGTTCAGAATGACAAAAAATAATATTTGACTGTCGTTCCTTTCGTTTTACCTCGTTATAGTTGTGAAAAAGTTGAATTCCATTTCTACAATATTGATTAATCTCTACGGTTTGAACTTTACTATTATCACAAGGCACAAATATTTTTGATAAAAAAATCGCCGCCCCTTGGTTTAATAAAAAACAAAAACAGTAAAGAAAAAGCTTTTTAAAAAGCACTTAATTCCTATTAAGTGTTTTAAGTAGTTTTTATTTTATTTATTTAAGGTGCGCGTATCAATTGATTGTCAATGAGTTACGCTTTTAAAACCGTAGAAAAATATCATTAAAACCGTAGAAAAATATCGCTGAAACCGTAGAAAAATATCACTAAACCGTAGAAAAATATCCTAATCACGTAGAAAAATATCAAAACCGTAGAAAAATATCAATTGCTTTGAGAATGGCAAACCGTAGAAAAATATCAAACCGTAGAGATAGTGACACCCCTCAGTATAAAGCAGATAATGTACTAAACGACGATAAAAGCAATAAAAATGGATATATTAATGGTCTAAATTGTTGCTCTATTTTAGAAAACCGTAGAAAAATATCAATTTGTTTTTCTAAAATCTGTTCTAACAAGTTGAATTAGAAGCCTTATCGTATCTGTGCATTTAGCTGCCTTTTAGAAAACCGTAGAAAAATATCAATTTTTGAAACGACTTAGTTAACCGTAAAAAGTTTATTTCCCAACTTTCTACGGTTTTAATAATTAATGTTAACTTTGATGAATCATCAGTGAAAAGTTAAAAACACCTATTATTATAAGCGTATGGCAATTGTTAAATCGAATAAGCTGATAGAAACCAGCTATAAATTGGGATCGCGGGAACAGTTTTTTGTTCTGTTTCTGCTATCAAAAATATCGCAACACGATACAGAATTTCGTCAATACAAGGTTCATCATAAAGATATTGCACGCATCATGAATTTTGATGGGCGGCGTCGTGTTGCAAACAAAGAAGACATCTTCAAAATGATGAACAACCTCAATACGCAACCGATACGTTTTTCGGAAGGCGATGAGGACGTGCAAGCGGTTTGGATTACATCGTTGCGCTATAATCGCAAATCGGGCGAATACACTTTTACGTTCAGTTTGGAGCTAAAACCGTTTCTTTTGCAGCTAAAAGAACATTTTACGCTGTTTAATATCAGCAATGTTGTGTATTTGAGTGGACACAGTACACGTATGTATGAGGTACTGAAAAGGCATCAATACAAACGCGAACCTGTTGTTTTGAGCATTATTGACTTGAAATTTTGGTTGCGAATAGAGAACAAATACCCAGAATATTATGAATTTAAACGTTGGGTCTTAGAACCTGCCAAACAGGAGTTAGAGCAATACACTGATATTCGATTTACTTACACAGAAGCCGAAAAAGAAGGCAAAAAGATCCTCAGTCTTGAATTCACCATCTACGACAACGAACCTAAAGAGCAACCGACTTCCCTCAATTTGTTATCTAATATTGACGAGCGTTTAGGATTATCGGAGCCAAGTCCCGCCAAATCCCGCCAAATAGACCCCTCCCGATTGCCTCGGGATGTACCATCCGTAAAAAAGGATACAAGTCCAGTGGGGTCGGCAAAAAAGGCAAAATTGGAAACTTTGACCCGCGTTCAGCGCAAGGCTTTTGATTTTTTGACCGAAAAAGGCATCAACAGCACTTTCGTTTTGGACACCATATTTACAAACCCAAAAGTGAATTATGAACCTTTAAAAGGTTTTGAAGACTTGTTTTTTCAAGCCATGTGGTCATTCTTTGATGCCAAAAGTCAATCAAAACAGAAAGCAGGGGCGTTTGTCAATTGGTTTAAAAGTGGAAAATTGACGGAGGATGGACTTCATGCTCGTTTCCTCGAAAGCGTTTTGGAAAGGCGTAAAACCATGAAAGACAGCGAGTTAGAAGAACGGTTTTTGATGGCACAGAATTTAAAAACAACGAACAATGTAAAACCAAAGGTTGTAAATACAACAATACCGTCTCAAACGCCTGAATTATTCAATTATACTGAGGGGGTCAAAATCGTAACACCTGACAATGCTTTGAAGAAAGATTTTTCGCTTATGAATGAGACGATGAATCGTATTTTGAAAAAACAAGCTGCCCCTTCTCCGACATTTGATTTTGAAGATTTCAAAAAAGATTATGCCGAACAGTATCAGGCTGCCCTCGACAAAGCAAAAGGGGATTACAAGAAATTTTATGCTGAAATGGGCAATCAGACGCTTGATTTAGACAAATACAGCGAAAGTATAGAGCATCGAGCGAAGGAATATTGTCGGGATTGGTTGAAAGAAGCACAAGCAGAATTGAAAGGTTAATCGTTAGATTTATATCTTTATGTCTTTACATCTTTATTTGTGGATGTAAATATTGTTTTAAATAAAAATACATAAGTCGCTATGAAACAAGATAATACAGTCATTCTTTTTCAAGAAAAAAATATTCGCCGCATTGAGTATAATGATGAATGGTGGTTTTCTGTTGTAGATGTCATTTCAGCATTGACCGATAGTACGCAACCGCAACGTTATTGGGCGGATATGAAAAAACGATCTTCAAATGAAAGTAATCAGTCCTTCGCATTTTGCGAACAACTGAAAATGAAGGCGGCAGATGGCAAAAATTATAAAACAGAAGCCGCAAATCGAGAGGGTTTATTGCGCATTATCATGTCTGTTCCGTCGCCAAAAGCAGAGCCTTTTCGGTTGTGGTTGGCACAAGTGGGCGCAGAACGTATTGAAGAAATTGAAAATCCTGAATTGGGCATTACACGCATTAGAGAACTCTATCTCGCCAAAGGTTATACAGAAGAATGGGTCAATACACGCATCAAAAGCATTGATATTCGGAAACAACTGACCGATGAATGGCAACAACGGGGCGTAAAAGAAGGGCAGGAGTACGCCATTTTGACCGCCGAAATAGCCAAAGCTACTTTTGGTTTGTCGCCAAACGAACACGCTAAATATAAAGGTTTGGAAAAACAAAACTTGCGTGACAATATGACGAATTTGGAATTGATTTTTACGATGCTCGGCGAAGAAATGACCCGAAGTATTGCCGTTGATACAGACGCGAAAGGCTTTCCAGAAAACCATGAAGTGGCAATAAAAGGAGGGACAATTGCTGGAAATGCAAGGCGAAATGTTGAAAAAGACAGTGGGAAGCCTGTTGTTTCGGCTGAAAATTTTTTGGGATTGAAAGGAAAAGATAAGCCGAAGGAGTTGGAATAATAAGATTTTAAACCTCTCGAAATCAATAGGTTTAAATTTTAAAATTTATCGTATTTTAGAACGACATACGAAATATACCCCCTCAGTAAAACACATAAAAATTCTCTCAAACCAGTATAAATCAGTCACTTATGAAACTAAGCATAACAGTAAACAACAAACCTACCACCGTTGAAGTAGATCCCAATATGCCTTTGCTGTGGGTCATACGCGATGAAGTCAAACTGAAAGGCACAAAATTCGGTTGCGGAAAAGCGATGTGTGGTGCGTGTTCAATGCACGTTGATGGTGAATTGGTGCGCTCGTGTTCTTATCCTGCACAGTTGGCGGAAGGTAAAAAAATAACAACTATTGAGGGTTTGTCGCCCGATGAAGAGCATTTACATCCTGTTCAACAGGCTTGGATGGATATTCAAGTGCCGCAATGTGGCTATTGTCAACCTGGGTTTATGATGGCGGCTGCCAAATTATTGGAAGAAAAACCCAACCCGACGGAGGAGGATATTAGGAACAATATCAGCAATATTTGTCGTTGCGGGACGCATCCACGTATTATCAAGGCGATTCAAAAAGCGGCTGCTTTGAAACAGCAAAAAATAAAGATGTAAAGATGTAAAGATGTAAAGATATAAAGATGTTATTAAAGAGCCTAACTGAAATATTATTTAGATTCTTTCACTGCGTTCAGAATGACAAAAAAGATCGTAATTGATTTGTTTTTAAATAGTTACAAATAATAAAATAAAATGTCAATAGAAAATAATACACCTAAAAAGAAGTTTTCGAGACGGAAATTTCTCACCCGTACAGGTATTGGTTTGGCGGGTACTGCAGCTTTATTGTACTTTGGTCGGTCGCCGATTAGACGTAAAATCAGTGGTTTTACGGCAGAAATGGACTTGCCTTCGGGTATCTTGAATTTCGATGCGGGTATGTGGTTTGAAGTCAATGCCGATAATACCATCACATTGAAATCGCCAAAAGTGGAAATGGGGCAAGGTATTTTTACAGGTTTTGCGATGTTGGCTGCCGAAGAATTAGATGTGGCTTTGGACAAAATTAAGGTCGTTCATGCCACAACTTTGAATGGTGCAACCGATTTAGCGGGTACGGGCGGCAGTTCAACGACGACATCTTTATATAAAGATATAAGGATAGTAGCGGCAACGCTTCGGGAAACATTGAAATTGGCAGCTTCAAAAATCTGGAATGTTGACCCTTCGGTCATTTCGACAAAAGAGGGTGTTTTGTCAATAAGCGATAAAAGCATGACTTACGCTGAATTAGCTAAACAAACAACGGAATGGAAAGCCGCTAAAACGCCTGAATTGCGCCCCGAATCGGGCTTTAAATATGTCGGAACGGAGCAAAAACGGCATGATTTGAAAGATAAAGTCTTGGCAAAACCGATATATGGCATTGATACGGACTTGCCGAATATGGTTTATGGCGCGGCTTTGTACAGTCCTTATATCGGTGGTACTTTGAAAAAAGTAGATACGACGGAAGCCACAAAATCGGCTGGAGTGATAGGTGTTTTTCCTTATGAAGACTGGGTAGGAGTCGTGGCAAATAGCCGTTATGCGGCAGAAATGGCAGTTGAAAAAATCAATGCAGAGTGGGATTATGCGACAAAATATAGCTCAAAAGATGTGTTAGATACCATAACGGTTGGTAAAGGAACAGAAGTAAACGTCCAAAAACACGGCGATACTGAGGGGGTACTTGATGATAAAGTTTCTCATTTTTTGCAAAGCGAATACCGCACGGCTTTGGGTGCTCATGCGGGTATGGAACCGAGCGTGACGGTTGCGGAGGTGGTGGGTGACAAAGCGACGATTTATACTTCGTTTCAAATGACGAATAAAATACAAGGTGATGTGGCGAATGGCATTGATTTGAGTGCGAAAAATGTAGATGTCCGCACAGGGTATCTCGGCGGTGGTTTTGGCAGACGGGCGATGAAACACAATGCGGTTGAAGCGGCGAAGCTCTCAAAAGCGGTTGGCAAGCCTGTGCATTTGCTTTATACACGGCAACAAGAGTTTCAAAATGGCTATTTTAGACCCAATACGCACCATGTACTGAGGGGGCAGTTGGATGGCAACGCCAAAATGGTGGCGATGAAACACGAATTGGCGACGGCAGATATGGTTTTGTGGGGTTTGTCGCCTTTGGCAATGACGGTTTTGGGGGCAGATTTTATTTCGGCGGGACATGGTTCGCACATTCCTTATGCCATTCCGAACCGCAAAGCGACGATGTGGCAAGGCGTTTTGCCTTTCAAAACGGGTATTTGGCGCGGCGTCGGTATGTTCGCCAATACGTTCGCCGTTGAATGTTTCGTGGACGAAATGGCGCATAAAGCGGGAGAAGATCCCTTGAAATTTCGTTTAAATCATTGCGATGATTCTGAATTATTGAAAAGACGCAAAGACGTTTTGACCATTTTAGGAGAAAAAGCAGGGTGGGGGAGTCCAAAAGCCGATGGCATCGGACGTGGTATTGCTGTTGGTGAGGATAGAAAAACGATTTCAGCCGCTATTGTAGAAGTTAAAATTGTGGAAGGACAAATCAAAGTGGTGAAAGTGACGCAAATCATTGATGCAGGTAAAATCGTCAATCCCGATGGTGTGCGTCAGCAAGTCGAAGGTGCAACGATGATGGCAATGAGTGCCGCCCTTTTTGAGGCTGTGCAGATTGAAGACAGCCAAATTGTGCAAACCAATTTTCATAATTATCAAGTGGCGAAACTCATAAATGCGCCTCAAATCGAGGTCATTATGCACGAAGGCGCACCGAAACCTTATGGTGTCGGTGAACCGCCTATGTCGCCTGTCGCACCTGCTATTGCGAATGCGATTTTTGATTTGACTAAAAAACGGTTGCGTTCACTGCCGTTGCAAATGGCTTTGGATGATTTTGATAAAAAAGTAGGGTAGGGTAGTGCTATTATCCGATAAATTGTCTCGATAATTTTTATCAAAATATAACTTCATGATAAATTTTGAGTCTTAGCTAAAAAATAGATTTTTGGTAAAAAAAGGAAAAGTATGTTTTTGAATAGTAAAAAAAAGCACCCCCTCAGT
>JAYVFS010000203.1:0-3478 GCA_043772905.1 Saprospiraceae bacterium
CCGCTTGTATTATAGCGGCGTCCAATCCATTGTGCCATGCTAATGGCTTTGATATCAATGCCTTGTTTGCGAAAACGTTTGGTCATGACGATTAAAGAAACGTATTTACCCAAAGGCAAAAAGATGGCAAATGCCAGCACACCGCTGACACCATATAATGTGATAAATCCTGGATTGATGATAAAAGTCGCGGCACTGGTACTTGCTGCTGCTAATGACAAACCCACCATATAGGGCGAAAATTGAACGCTGCCAACGGCATAGTCGGACATGGATTTGGTCTTGCGTGCACCTTGAATGACAAATCCAATGATTATGAGTGCATAGACAATAAGGAGCAGTGTGGTGGCAATAACCATGTGAAAAGCTTGTTTTGATGTAAAAAATGCGAGACATACTGCGGGGTATGCCTCGCACAAACCTATTAACTCTTGTATGAATAATTCGTTACGACTTACCTTTAACGGCAGGCAAGTTTAATTTTAATTCCAACTGATACAACCGACCGATATATGGTGAGGCGATGAATTCACGCACCTTTTTACTATCAAAAAGGTTTGTTATCTGACCCGCAATGGCTGCTTTGGTGTTGATGCGGTAGCCTAAACTCAAATCTACATTGACGAAACCGCCCAAAGGACCATAATTGAAATTGCGACCATAACGGGCATTTTCTTTCAATTCATATTTTTGAGCAGGTAAACCCAAAGAAGGGACAGCCGCCAAATTGGTAAAGATTTCAGAATTAGATTTTGCCGCGACATTTATGCCCGAAAAGAAATCATAAGTCTGTACCCAACGTGTAAACAAAGAGCCGAAAAACTTTTTACCGCTGTAATTTAAAGCCAAACTGCCTTTGTGTTTTGGCGTATTGATGGGTAAATCCAAGTCATTGACGATGCCGTTGCGGTCGCCGTCATTGTTTTTATCCGTTTTATCCAATTTGAAATTGAAATAAGAGTAGTTCAGTCCTGCGCTAAATGAATTGGTAAAATAGTAGTTCAAACCCACATCAAAACCCGATGTATTGACTTTACCGAAGTTTAAATAGGTTAAAACCAAAGTCGTTCCTGTGTCGGATACGCCAGGAATAATAGCAGACATCAGTTGGTCGCCGCGTTTAGAGACGGTACGTTTGATATTAGGATCTGTATTCAAACCAATATTGATGGTTGGGCTCAAAAAGTTTTCAGATGTATTGTAATAGGCATTGACATCAATGAATAACTTCTTGTTAATGGCACTTTTATAACCGATTTCAAATGTTTTTAGCTTTTCAACTTCAAGCGGTTTTATCAGCGTTTCAGTCACCGCTTTTGTGGTAATATTGTAATCACGCACCGTAAAGCCTACACCGTTACCAAGCAATAAACCGCCGAATAAATTACCATCTAAATTTAAAATAGTGGGTGCTGCAATGCCTTGACCATACGTCAAACGGATAGAACCTTCGGGCAAAAGGTAAACCAAAGCACCTTTTGGAATGAAATTGAACCCATAACGGTCATGATTGTCGGCACGAGCCGCTAAAACCACTTTAAATTTTTCAGCAAACGTGCGCTCCAATTGTGCATAGCCACCCAATTGATTGATAATCACGCCCGCCCCTTTGTTGTCTAATAAATATGTGCCATTTGAATTGGCATCATCTGATTGGAATTGAACGCCCGCAATAAGATTGATACCCGCAAAATTGTTGTTGTATTGCGCTTCAGCATTCAAACGATTGGATTTATCTTGAAACAATGCGCCACGAGCCAAATCTAACTTTGCAGGCGCGAAGTATTGTGTTTTTAACATTTTTGCACGTGCAATGCTTTCTTCAATGCCCGCATTTTTGTACGACCAATAATTCTGTGTCGTTTGGTTAATCGCATAAGTGCTATCGGTACGACTCATCGTATAATAAGCCTGTGCAAAAAAACGAGGTGATGTATAACGCAATTGGAAATAATGCACTTGCCAATCTTTAATTTGATTGCGTCCAGCGTTTGTTAGTGCGACGTTATTTGAGTTAGAACCACCATAACTCAAAATGATGTCTTTGCCTTTAACGGGACTGAAATACAAAGCAGCTTCACCTCTTAAAGTGTTGAAATCTCTGTCTAAGTCAATTTCGGTTTTAGCTACTGACGTGCGCGGGTCAGAACCGATATAAACAGAATCTGTATAATTAAATTCAGTCCCTTTGGTGTATTCACCTGTGACTTTAAAAGCAAATTTGTCATTTAATACTTGCGCATGACGCAATCTTGCAGTCATAACATTCTGATTTCCAGCTCCCAAAGCAACGGTTGTGCCTTGATACACACGTGGGTCTTTTGTAATCGTATTGACCAAACCATTGTTTGCATTCGGTCCATACAGTGCAGATGAAGGGCCTAAAACAATCTCAACTCTTTCGATATCTTCTTTTACGACTGTGCCCAAAACGCCTAAAGGCAAACCTGTGGCGACGAGCGACGAAATACGGTTGTCATTCAACTGCAAGTTTTTAGGGTTAAAAGCAGAGTTGAAACCACGCACGTTTAAGCCTGTGCCGAGTACACCTGCCCGTACATAATCCACGCCTTTTGTGCGGGCTGCCAATTCACCGATATTGAATGCCGGCGTTTCCTCAATCGTTTTAGCGTTGATGATATTAATGGTCGAAGGGGCTTGCGTGATTTTTTCAGCACGACGCGAAGCAGAGACAACCACCTCTTCAGTGATATTGACCTGTTGACCCAATTCGAAATTGAAGGCTATTTGCCCCCCCTCAGTAACAAGCACCTCTTTTTGAGCATAACCGATAAAAGAACACGACAGCGTAAAAGGCGGTTTCAGCGTGGTTTCAAAGCGATAATTGCCTTTTTCGTCTGAAACAGCACCAACAGAAGTACTTTTAATACTAATGTTAGCACCAATAAGAGATTCGCCATTTTGAACATCTTTAGCGGTGCCAGATATGGTTGTTTGTGCGGTACTTTCTACCGACAACATAAACAGAATGAAAAACAGTGAATAGTAGTAACGAGCCATTTTGATTCTTAATTTAGCAAGGATGATAAAATTATATTTTGATACTTGGTGCATTAATCGAAACGAAAGGTATATGCTTAGTGGGTAAGTACGATTCACAAATGTTTAAAATATACTCTTGACTGAAGCCAAAAGTAATTCCATAAATCATTGATATACAATTTCTTGTGTTCAATAAAATAGTGTTGACTCAAAAACACATACTTGCTATTTTTTTTTATAAAAATGGATATTGACAGCTTATGGTGAGACTTTGTAATGTTCATTTTAGGTTTTCAACAAACAAGCAGTAAAATTTATTGGATACGATTGAAATAGGTTTAGCGAACATTCTGAGTGGCGTGTTGTTTTGTCCAAACAAACGCTCGTTTGATTGGACAATATCACTTCAAAAAGGACTTGACAATAACCGCTTGATAATAAGCTTAAATGATTACTTTTGTTTGATTAAAAGTAT
>JAYVFS010000204.1:0-3474 GCA_043772905.1 Saprospiraceae bacterium
TAAATCATAAATTTATGCTCTTTTATTTCTCTTTTTAACCGTTTTGCCTAATATTTTACCTATATTATTATCTTATTTAATGCAAAAGTTGAGTATAAAACTCGCTTTTTTGAATCCAAAAAAGGCAGCGGCTGATAAAACTGTACCGATGACGACGTAACGAATGACTTTTTTATTTTCGATTGCCATTATTTTTTATAAATCTTTGAAATTCAATTATTTAGATAGTTATCTGGAGGTTTTAATCTTAGGAAGATTTGAAATCTTCCTAAGATTGAGCGTAAGTAACATTTTTAAAACAGTTACTTCCCAACCGACTTTTGCAGTTTATAATAAGCCGCTACAAGATCCGCTTTTGCAATTTCAAGGTTGATTTTAGCTTGCAAAACCAAGGCATCGGCATCTAAAAGTTCACCAATTGTTGATACTTGTGCTTGATAACGATTTTTCATAACCCTTTGATTTTCTGTGGTTTGAACAATCGTTTTTTCTGTCAATTTAATCTTATCCATAGCCGATTGATAGGCATGAAAATTGGCATTGACTTCCATTTTTGCCATGTCTGCGAGCTGTTGTTTTTGTGCATTGGCAGCAACAACATTGGCTTGTGCTTCTTGAATTTGCGCTTTTGTGGTATAAAGCGACGTCAAATTGTAGGACAACTGAATACCCATATCCCAAGTGCCTTTAAAAGCATCTTGCTGCGGGAAAACACGCTGATTTGGATTGTTGTAAAAATAATTAGCCCCGACAGAGATAGTAGGGTAGTAGGCACCATGTGCAATATCCACGCCTTTTACCGTTGCTTGACGGCGTAAATCGGCAGCAGCGAGGTCAGGTCGTCCGTCAACAGATTTCAAATAGGCATCAAGTCCTGAAAGGTCTTTTTGTTCTGAAATAGTTTTGTCGTCCACTTCAATACGTGTATCAGTTGGCAAACCGAGCATCAAATCCATATTGAAATTGGCAACTTCAATGGCATTGTCCACGTCTTTTGAACTCAATTCGAGTTGAGAAACAGCGATTTCGGCTTTTAATTGATCATTTTCAAGTGCAGTCCCACTTTTCACTAAGTTTTTAACATCGTTTAAGCGACCCCTCAGTACATTGGTGTTTTCAAGTAAAACAGCCTTTGAAGATTGCAATTTAAAAAGGTTCAAATACGCTGCAATGATATTGTTTTTGACTTCAATACGGTCACGTTCCACGTCTAAGGTTGCTGCGCGTTCAAGAAACAGAGCCGATTCTAAATAGTTTTTGGCTCTAAAACCTGTGAAAACGACTTCTTGAAGAGAAACACGATTGGAGAACTGATTCAAAACTTGTGGGTTCAAAACAAGCGCATCTGTTGTACCAGGGAGAACAATAGAAAACGGTGCAATATTGTCGCTCACACGTGTATATGCGCTGTTTAAAGACACGTTTGGAATGAGTGTATTCCTAAATTGGTGCGTTTTCGCTTTGCTCACACCGAGTCGTGCGCCAGTTGCTTTGAGTTGTTGACTTGATTCAATACCGAGCCGAACGGCTTCATCGAGGGTCAACGATTTTGTTGTTTGGCTGTTTGCTGTAAGTGCCACAATCAAAAGTGTAAAAAGAATTAGGTGATTTCTGAAATTCATCTACTTTAATTTTATATTCTAAACGTTTGTTTAAATTGATTAAACGATTGATTAAATTATAATCAAAAAAAGGGGTTTATACTGAGGGGGGCATTTTTTCAAAATATTGTTCGCTAAAAAGATGTGCTTTCATCATTGCTTTTAAATGTGTTTTCAATCTTGTTTTAAAGGCTTCGGATTTAACAAATTTTTCATCTTTTTCCCCCAACAACCGGATAGTCCAGCAAGGCATATTAATGAGTTGAAAAATAGTTCCAAACACAGAAGCAATCGTTAGCTCCATATCAATGTCTTCTTTGAATTCACCGCTTTCTTGTCCTTCACGAATATATGTTTTGATGACTTCCCAATTTTTTTCGATACCTGCTAAAATCAATTCACGGTGTTCAGGACGCTGTTCAAGGCTCAATTCTCTAAAAATAAGCTTATGAAACGAGCTATCGCCCATGATTTTTTCTAAATAAAGGTCAATAACTGCCGAAATTTTGTCCCAAGCATTGCTTTCTTGTTTTTGAATAGAGCGCATCTGAGCAACCGTTTTTGGGAATCGTTCTTCAATCATCGCTTTGAACAAACCTTCTTTCGAACCGAAATAATAGGCAATCATTGCGATATTGACATCGGCTTCTTTTGCCAATGCACGGGTAGAAACGGCTTCAAAACCTTTCTCTCCGAACAATTTCGCCGCTGTTTTCAACAACTGTTCCCGTGTATCAACGGTCTCTAATTTTTTCTTTTTGACGAACATTTTTGTATGTATTTTTAAAACTTGGCGCAAAGTTAATCGTTCGTTTAAATTAATCAATCGTTTAATTATTTTTTTTCTAAAAAAAATTAATTGAACCTTTAAAACATCTTTATGGTTGTATCAAAATCCTCTTTATAAGATAATTACAACTTAACCACTTACATTTGCGGAAAAATCTGAAAACGAGCCACAAAATGGACGTTTCAGTAAAAAAATAAAGGAAAATATGGAAGTTTTACACAGTATTTTTGGCAATGATTTGAATGCTGCCGCAACTATTGTTTTTACGTTAATTATTATTGAAAGCCTCCTATCTATTGACAATGCAGCCGTTTTAGCAACGATGGTCATGGATTTACCCAAGGAACAGCGTGGGAAAGCCCTCAAATATGGCATCATTGGAGCGTATGTATTCAGAGGTATTTGTTTGGTTTTAGCTTCATGGCTGATCAAAATATGGTGGTTAAAACTCGTCGGTGGGCTTTATTTGCTCTATTTGATGATTCATTATTTCATAAGCAAAGCCACGCCGCGTACAGAGGAAGACATCATTGATATAGATAAAAAAAGTAATTTCATATATCGCAACACTTTAGGTCTATTCGGCAAGTTTTGGTCAACCGTTATTATGATTGAAGCGATGGATTTGGCGTTTTCGATGGACAATGTCTTTGCAGTCGTTGCTTTCACAGACAATATTTGGTTGATTACGATTGGTGTTTTCATCGGTATTTTAGCGATGCGGTTTGTGGCTCAAGGTTTTGTGAAACTCATGGAAAAATATCCGTTCCTCGAAAAAGCCGCTTTTATCGTCATTGGCGTACTCGGTTTGAAGTTAACGTTCTCCGTTTATTCACATTTTTATCCTGAAGAATTAATATCAAAAATCATGGAACACCATGACGCTGACCTTTATTTGTCGTTTTTGACAGTCGGAATTTTTATTGTTCCCATTCTTACTTCATGGCTTTTTGGTTATCCAAAACGGAATGATTAGAATTGTTTGAAGTCAGTTTTGATACCATAACAAAGGAAAGTCCTACGAAAACTGATGTTTTCGTAGGACTTTCCTTTGTTATGGTATCAAAACTGACTTCAAACAAT
>JAYVFS010000205.1:0-32602 GCA_043772905.1 Saprospiraceae bacterium
AACCACAGCGATTAGTCGGTATCAGACACACCCGCCCTGTTGCAGCAGTCCCCCATGAAATTTTTAAATTTGGCGTTCCTTGTCCACTTGATATTGTGCCGTTTGTCACCGACCATTGATAATTTGTCACATTGGCACTCGCTGCAACGCTGTAACTGCCTGTTGAATTTGGACAAACCGTCGCTTCGCCTGCGATACTGAGGGGTGTCGGAATTTTCGCCACATCTACCGATTTACAAATTGAATCGCTTTTGCCACAACCATTTTCAGCTTCTACACAAACTTTAGCCGAAGTTGTTCCTGCATTCCAATTAGCCGTAATTTGGCTACTGCCTGCTCCTGAGAAAGTGCCGCCTGAAACAAGCCAATTATAGGTATTGCCACCTACTGGATTATTGATTCTAAAGGTTTCGACCCGACCCGAACACCCCTCAGTAACACCGATTAAATCGGGCTTTGTTGGGATGGAACCACTTTTAGTGACCGTTATAGTTCGTTCTTGCGAACAACTGATGCCATTAAGAGATAGCGTTAATTTAAATTTATAAGTGTCAGCTGTTGTAGCCGTTGCAGTCGAGTTTGTACTGATAACTTGCCCCGCACTGTTCGTCCATGCAAAAGTAGCAACCGCTGTTGTAGGGTCTTTATTGAAGTTAGCTGTCAATGTCACACTTAGTAAAGTGCAGCTTAAATCACCACTTTTCACCAAACTTACAGCCGATTGAATGACTATCAAATTCAAAGTCACAATAGAGTCACACCCTCGATAAGATGCACCGAACAAAGTATCTTTAAATATACCCGATGTGGAATGTCTATTTGATCCAATGACAACCGCCGAACCAATACACACCGTCGAGTCAATCGTCCGAGTCGCAGCTGCATAATTCGTTAATGTCAAATTAACAACCGAGTCGCAACCAGTACTGGACGTAAAAGTGGCTGAATAATTACCTGGATTTAAGAGGTTTTGATTGTTAAAACGGTAAGTGTTAGTTGCACATTTTTCAACCGTAACATCGCGTACCGAACGTGTACCAATGCCCACAAATTTACACCGTCTTGCACTCGTATCACAACGACCGACAACTTGAACACAAACACTATCCGCCACCGTTCCCCAATTGACATTTACTGAGGGGGTGTTATTTCCGCTTGAAATAGCCGCATTATTACCTGCTATTTTCCAAATATAGCCCAATGCACCCGTTTGTGCAGGAATCGAAAAAGACAAATTTGATTGATTGGCACAAGCAATTGACGCACCACTGATAGCGGGAACAGTTGTCATCGAAGAGCCGATAATACCCGCCATAACATCTATTTGGAAATCGCAGACATCGGCATTGAATCCATCGAGCATAATGTAGTACTGTTTTCCAATCGTTAACAGGCCACTCTCAGGAATCTCCAATATCACTTCTTCCCCGTTTCTTATACCAAAACTACAACCCAGCTTATTAAAGGTAATGCAATCATTCGTCTCCAAAACTGAAACTTGTATGCCATCCCCATTACCACCCACACCACCTCCATTACAATTTGTTGCTTTAATCTTTAATTTTAAACTATCGGAACCTGCAACAAAAGCCAACCAAATATTATTCTGAATACTACCGCAAGAAATATTTCTTCCTGGATCATCCTGCGTATTTGAAACAGGCAATCTACCACAAATTGGCAAATCCTTGGCACACAAAAGCGTTGCAGTATTACATCTCAAACTGGGCGTTATCTGAGTGCAGCCGACTATTCGCACTTGACCGTAGCTCCCCGCAAACGGTATTGTTTGGTTTAATGAATTTTTAAAAACCGTTGGATAGGTAGGTGCATTGTCTATAAAATTAATAGGAATAGGTGTAGGCGAAGGCGTTTGAGCAGAAAAACGAAGACGAAAGATTTGCGTACCATCAACCAAAGTCGTCGGAGTGCCGGTCCATGTAAAATTGATAATGCCCGCAGCAGCATTACTGATATCAATATTCCCTAATGCGAAAGCCGGCACGTAGTTATGTTCTACGTTCAGAAGCTGAAGTTTTGTCGCATCCCAGCCAATAGAAAAAATATACTGATTGATATCAATAAAGCTACCAACGGTAATCTCAATATTAACGATATTGGGAATGGTTGTCGTCGTACGCGTCGCGTAAAAACGAACACTATCAACCATAATCGGATGAGTCGTGAGTGTGTTTGTTGCAAAGTTGGGTAGGCTAAAAAGTAGAGAAAAAAGAAAGCCAGCCAACATCAAGTGTTTTTTAAACCGATTCATGGGAATATGCAGTATTGGAAAATTTATTGGAACTTGGGAAATAAGTATGCACAAAATTAAATGTTTTATAGCACTTCACAAATATATTATTGAATATAGTTCATAGTTGATAATGAATAGCGGATAATTTATAGTCATTATCCATAATAAATTATCCACTATCCATTATCAACTATCATCTATCTTCGCCTTATGAAACCACATCGTTTTTTTCTACTCACTGCTTCGATTTTCGGCATCATTTACGCCTTCATTGTGCCGCCGTTTCAAGCACCCGATGAGTTCAATCATTTTTATCGCAGTTGGCAAATTACTGAGGGGGGGCTTGTTGGACAAAAAACGATTGACAATCGGCTCGGCGATTCCTTGCCATCAAGCCTTTTGTCTATCTCTGCACCTTTCGCACAGCTACCATTTCACTTCGAACAACGTATCAAAAGCAATACCATTTTTTATCATTTAAAAACACCTTTGAACGAAAAACAAAATACTTTCGTGGACTTTACAAATACAGCCGTTTATGCGCCAACTGCTTATTTTCCTCAAGCAGTTACTATCTTTTTGTTTAAAAATTGTGGACTTACCCCCCTCAGTATTTTTTACCTCGCAAGGGTTTTTACATTAATATTTTGGATAGCAGTTGTTTATGCATCTATTAAAACCATACCTGTCAAAAAAGAGCTTTTCGCTTTGCTGGCACTCCTACCCGCTTCGTTGTTCATCAATACAAGTTTGAATGCCGATGTCTTTACAAACGCTCTTTCTTTCCTTGCTATTTCCCTTTTTGTCAAAATGTTTTTTGAAAAAAATAAAATAACAAAAATTGAAATATTAACCTTTGGCATCAGCACCGTTCTAATTTCACTCAATAAAATTGCCTATTTACCGCTCGTCTTTTTATTTTTATTCATACCAAAAGCGCATTTTCAAAGTAAAAAACTAAAGTGTATTTTGTCCTTTTTACTCCTTACGGCAAATGTCGCTGTTGTCCTTTGGTGGTCAAAAATCATTGCCCCTTTATATATTCGTTTTGAAGACTATAATCCTGCTTTTCGCATTGGTCAACAGCTCAATGAAGGTGTTGACCCAATCGCACAAATGTCTTTCATCCTACACAATCCATTGACTTTCACTAAAATAATGATAACTTCATTTGTCCAAACGATGCCTCACACGCTGATTCATTATGTCGGAAAGTTTGGTTGGGAGAAAAATTATTTGCCATTTGCCCTTATTTTGCCCTTGTTTTTGATGGTTATACTGAGGGGGGTAAATTTCGATGATTTGAATGATATTCGTTTTCCAAAAGTCCTCAAATTAAAAATGCTTATTGTCGGATTGATGATGTGTATGGGTTTAGCGACAGCGATGTATCTCTTATGGTGTCCTGTGGGTAGCGACTTTATCGAAAACCTAAGTGGCAAATATTTTATTCCAATCTTTCCTTTGTTTTTTATGGCTCTGCCAACTTTTGATTTAAAAAAATATCGTTGTTTTACGCCCGATAAATGGATAGCCGCTTGGTTGTGGCTGACTTTACTGTACGGTATTTGGCAGGTTTTAGAGCGATATTATTATTGACAAATTTCAAAATATAAAACTTATATGATTTCACAACTCATTGAAAATCAAATTATTGAAGCCGTAGGCAACGATTGCGTTTTTAAAGATGCAGAAACGCTTGATAAACACAGCCACGATGAATCTAAAAACATCTACTTTCTCCCTGAAATCGTCGTAAAACCTCGTGATACGGAGGGGGTCTCTCGGCTACTCAAAATCTGTAATGAGCATGAGATTCCAGTAACCATTCAAGGCGGACGGTCAGGTTTGTCGGGTGCAGCATTGCCTGTATCAGGTGGCGTTGCCCTTTCGATGGAACGTTTTGATAAAATTTTAAACATAGACAAAGCCAATTTTCAAGTCATTACAGAGCCTGGTGTGATTACAGAACATTTACAGAATGTATTGAAAGACAATGATTTATTCTATCCACCCGACCCGCAAGGCAGAGGTTGGTCGTTCATCGGCGGCAATGTCAACACCAATGCAGGCGGTCCGAAATGCGTTAAATATGGCGTGACACGTGACTATGTTTTGAATCTCGAAATCGTTTTGCCAACAGGGGAAGTGATGTGGACAGGCGCGAATACTTTGAAATTTTCGACAGGTTATAATTTGACACACCTTATCATCGGCTCGGAAGGTACGCTGGCAGTGGTGACTAAAATCGTTTTAAAACTTCTGCCCTTGCCGACATTTAACTTATTGATGCTCGCTTCATTTCCACATGCAGAAGATGCTTGTGCGGCTGTAGCAGCCGTTTTTCAAGCGGGCGTTGTGCCTTCGGGATTGGAGTATATGGAACATGCGGTTGTCGCCTATTCCGCCCGTTATCTCGGTGTCGACCCCCTCTCCAAAGGGAGTCCTTCGGACAGTAAAGACCATGATGCCTACCTCATTATCGAGGTGGATGGTTCGAATATGGATGTTTTACTTGAAGATTGTGAAAAAATAGCCACCGTTTTGCAGGGTTTCAAAGTTGGTGACATTCTTTTTGCAGACAACGAAGCACAAAAAACAGAGATTTGGAAACTACGCCGCAACGCTGGAAATGCTATGGATGTACTGTCAAAAGAAAAATGGAGCGAAGATACGGTAGTTCCACGCGCTGCTTTGCCTCAACAACTACACGGTATAAGACAAATCAGTAAAAAATACGGTCTTGAAATTATCAATCTCGGACATCTCGGCGATGGCAATATGCACATCAATATCATGTCAGACGTTGAGCCAACAGAAGAGTGGTACGCCAAAGCCAAACAAGCCAAGCGCGAAATATTTGAATTGACAAAGTCGCTCAATGGTATGCTATCAGCAGAACATGGCGTTGGTTATACCCAAACGCCTTATTTAGATGTCTTTTTCAGCGAAACACACCGCTCGATACTGAGGGGTATCAAAAAAGTTTTTGACCCAAAGGGGATTTTGAATCCGAATAAGTTTGTTTGATTTTCAATGTTTTTCTGACAAAATCAAACCCTGATTCGGCACCCATTTGTCATATTCCATATAGAAAGCGGCATCTTTGGCAGCTTGTTCGCCTTTCAATTTAGAAACCAAATACAATGCACCATCAATACCTGCCGAAATACCAGCAGTTGTAATGACCCGACCATTGTCAACAAAACGGACATCGGACAAGACCTTAGCATTGGGTACTGCTTTTTTCAAAGCATCTATACTCAAATGAAAAGTCGTGACTGTCAAGCTGTCCAAAAGACCTGCTTTGCCTAAGACAAATGCACCTGTGCAGACTGAAAAATGGTATTTAGTGGTCGCTTTTCGCGCTTTTATCCAATCAATCACGGCTTCATCATTGCTGGCAGCACCCGAATTGCCACCGAAGAAAGCAAGAATATCCGATGGTGGTGCATCGTCAATACTGTATTCTGGCATCACTTTCAAAACGCCTTGTGATGTAATAAATTCTTTCTTTTTTGAAACAGTAAAGACCTCGAAACCTGCATAAGTAAACACTTCCATCGGTCCTGCGAAGTCTAAAACTTCAACGCCGTCCTGTAAATAAAAAGCAATAGTCATCTTATTTTCTTTAAGCTTTGCTTGCCTTTCGGCAATATTTTGTTTCACTAAAGTCATACTACAATGGGTACATTTTCCTTCTTTTTCAAACTTCAGATTGTCGCAATCATTGCCACAAGGCGGGCAAAAATAAGCGAAAGTGTTTTTATATTGAGGGGTCTGTGCGTTTATAAATGTTGTAAAAAACAGGCATAAAACGAGCTCTAAAACGGCATTTTTCATAGTTACAGATTTTAATTATTGTTAAAAACTGGCACAAAGTTACCCGCTCTCTGGATTATCAACAAGGACATAAGAACGCAGTTTCAAGACAAATCAGCGAGCGCAGAAGGTAAAATGCCGAAACGTTTTTTGAGAATGGTGCGCAGTTGGTTGGTACTTTGAAAACCACAGGCTTGGGCAACGGCATCGACTTTATGGTTTTCCTTCAACAACTGTAGAGCTTTTTCACCACGTAATGCCTCGATATATTCACCAATAGTAATGCCTGTTGTCGTTTTAAAAAGCCTTGTCAAGTTTCGCGAACTTGTGAAAACAAGTTCTGCAAGTTGTTCAATTTTGATTTTTTCGTCCAAATGATGAATTATCCAATCTTGAATTTCATGGACACTGTTGTTGATGTGTTGTCTATTTTGGAGATAAATACTGTCTTGCGGCGCACTGCCATCTCTGCGAATATAAACAACCAATTCACGGGCAATTTGGTAAGAAAACTTTGCACCATGTCGTCTTTCTAAGAGAAAAAGAGCCAAATCTATGCCTGTCGTCACACCTGCACTCGTATATATATGACCACTTTGGACAAAAAGACGATTTTTCAAAACCTTGAGTCGTGGATATTCTTTTTGCAACGTGTCCGTAAAATCCCAATGCGTTGTACATTCCTTTCCATCCAACAAACCCGATTCAGCTAACATAAATGCGCCTGTACAAACAGAGCAAATCGTCGCTTTTACAGCATCTGCTTGTTTTAACCAGTCAAATAATGCCGTATTTTTTTTGTTTAATTGGTTAATTCGAAATCCAGCAATAATGAGAATATCGCTTTGTTTTATCTCAATATTAGAAAAAATATCCAAATTAGAAAAGCCCAAATTGGCAGAGCTTTTTTGATTAAGATTGTCAGAAACGTAATGTATCTCATACTCGATACCATAGTTGGAGGCTTCATGAAATGTTTGCACAGCACCCGCAAGGTCGAGTAAATGCGTCCCGCTGTTGAGGTAAAAAAAGACTCGATTCGTTTTATCTAACATCAAGTTTAAGTATTATGTTTTTTTATTACTATTGACAATCAATGATTTATAAAATATTTTTTAAATAAAAATCTATTCTTCTCACTGCAAAAAGTTGTGTAAAAGGGTTAAAAAAATTGGACTAAACTCTATTTTACGTACTTTTTTACCATTAAACAAAACAAACATGCAAATACTCATTCTACTCCTGACAATAATGACAGCACAAAGCATCATTTGAACGATAAAAGCTTCAAAAGTGTGATGAAAGTTAAAGAAAGTGCTCTAGAATATATTCAACAATTTTTTCCCGAACTATACGCACATCTGGATTTAAGTGTTTTTGAATTGGACAATACCAATTACATCACAAAAGAATTTAACGAATACTTCTCTGATGTTGTTTACAGAACGCAAGTGAAATCAACATCAAAGAAACAAAAGAAAACAGTTACTGTTGCCCTTTTATTTGAACATAAAAAGACAATTGAATCTTATTTTTTACTATTTCTACAACTGTTGGAATACATTATATTCATTTGGCGAGAAGATATTTCTAATAAAAGAAAACCATCTGTTATCATTCCGATAGTCGTTTTTCAAGGCAAAAAGGGGCTGAAAGTGAAACAGATTCACGATTGCTTTAAAGGAATTCCTCGAGAGTTATTCAAATACATACCTAATTTTGAATGTCATTTGACCAATGTACATGCCTTATCGGATAAAGAAATATTGGATTTAGACGAGAAAGGACTTTTGAGAAGTCTATTTTTGGCATATACTTATGCAGAAAAAAAAGAAAGTATAAACGAGATATTAAAGGAGATTTTTAAATTTGTCGGACATCATCCCGAACGGTTCAATTTTTTCCAACTTCTATTTGACTTTTTAGCAAAAGAGGACTATCTTAGTGCCGATGAAACAAACGAATTATTTGCTCATTATTTATCACCAAAACAGAAAAAAGACATGTTAACGACATATCAAGTTTGGAAAAGAGACGGGCTCAAAGAAGGCAGACTTCAAGGAAGACAAGAAGGACTTAAAGAAGGTGAAATCAAAAAAGCTCGTTTAATGGTTTTACGAGGTAGAAGGAATGGTCTATCCGCTGATGTATTATCCGATACTACTGAACTACCTTTCAATGATGTAGAAAATCTACTCAAAGGTTACGACCAAGCCTACAATGCGTGGCTGAATAAGCGTTTTGATGAAAATATAGAACATTTATTGGATGAGGAAGTGAATTACTTGTTTGATTTATTCAACAAAAATCAGAATTAAAGAACATATACCCCTCAGTAAAAAAGCCGTCCTGACATATCGAGACGGCTTTTTTGTGCCTTTTAGGTAAAAAATAGTAGTGAAAACTACCATTTCCGTTTTTCCAAAGCCGTTTTACACAACAAAAGAAAGAAACCAATGATAGATAAAAAATAGACAACATCACCGATAACAACAACGCCACGTGATATGGATGAGTAATGAAAAGCGATGCCAAACATCTGTACAATATCGTCTCCTTTGCCCACTAAAAAGGGCAAACGCGACATGAAATCGAAGCCCCAATGCACAAAAAAACATAAAAAAGCAGCCACCAAAAAGGAAACGATTTGATTATTTGTCAAACTCGAAGCGAATAAACCGATGGCAACAAACACGCTGCCTAACAAAAGCAAACCGATGTAACTGCCTGCAATCGCGCCACTATCCAAATTGCCTTTTGGCGATCCTAATTGATACATTGTGATATAATAAATCAAGGTCGGTAACAAGGCAGCAGCGACTAAAGCGACACCTGCGAGGTATTTTCCAACGATGATTTCCCAATCACGCAATGGTTTTGTCGTCAAAAACTCTATTGTTCCGGTCTGATTTTCTTCTGCAAAAAGGCGCATCGTAACAGCTGGAATGAGAAAAGTAAAAATCATCGGAGCAAGGTCGAATAATTGGTCAAGGGAAGCGACATTTTGACTTAAAAGGCTTGTGTCGGGAAAAACCCACAACAACAAACCCGTTAATAACAAAAAAATCGCAATGACGACATAGCCAATGAGCGAAGAGAAAAAGATATTGATTTCTTTTTTGAAAATGGAAAGCATATCACATAATGGTGAATGGCGAATGGTGAATCGCAAATAGGGAATTCACCATTCACCATTCGCCATTCACTATTCGCCATTATTTTAAATAAACGGGATTTCTATCGTTGTAAATCAAAACACATTTAAAAAGTTTTTCTTTTAACTCATGAGTTTTCAAATCATCTACCGTTGAGACGAGTTCTGAATCATCAGAAATGAGCCTTTTGAACGTATTGAGTGTTAGGTCATAAACCTCGCCTGTTTCGTAATTCATCAGTTTTTCACGCACAACAATTTCTTCTTTGGGGACATTTTTTGTAATATATGGCTCACCCGTTTGTGGGATATAAGCTGTAATGGGTATTTTTGAATGTGCAATTGTTTCATAATTGAAATAACACAAGCGACCCCTCAGTATCAAACCCGCAAAACAATAAGCCGTTTTTTCCAATTCATTTCTTGGCAAACGCACATACGGAATACCGTCAACGACCACGCCCCAAACAGAATCGAGAGAAACAATGCGATGCGTTTTTTTATACTTCGCAAACTCCATCTGCATAAAAAGCGTCTTGGGATTAACTGCCAAATTGGTTTCAAGGCTGTCCCAAACCACCGTCGGTTTGTTCGCTTGCCAATCGGCGTAAGTCGCATAAACACCATCGTGGAATTTAAAATTCTTAGTAATAACTGTTGGTTTCTGTGCAAAACCCCTCAGTATTGTGGCAAAAACAAAGAGCCAAACGAGTTGAATTTTCATTATATATTAAAGTCTTTTATCTTAAAATCTTTATGGCTTAGTTTGATGATTTTGTCAATTCTTGGAACACGTCAGCAACGCTGTACACCTCTTTCCGCATTTCCAAAATCACTAATTTTTGTTCTACTGCAAAGTTAAAAACATCGGCTCGAATATCATTTTTTAAAGATGATGACAGGCTGAACGTTGTTTTAGTCAAAGGTGTTACTTTTGTGATATTTTTAATTTTCATCAACACATTTTTATCAACGGCTTGTAAAAACTCAACCGTTACGACATTTTCACCACTCATACGGCTTTGCAAACTGTCCATTGTGTCATTTGCAACGATTGCGCCGTTGTTAATAATCATCACACGGTCGCACAAGGCTTGCACCTCTTGCATAATATGTGTCGAAAAAATGACCGTTTTCTCTTTACCTAACTCCTTTATGAGTTTCCGAATTTCGACCAATTGATTTGGGTCAAGTCCAGAAGTTGGCTCATCGAGTATCAATACTGAGGGGTCATGCATCATCGCTTGCGCCAAACCGACACGTTGCCGATAGCCTTTCGAGAGCGCATTAATCGGTTTATTTTGTTCAATACCCAAACCAACACGCTCAATCATATCCGCAACACGTTGCTTTTTCTTAGGCAATTTGTGCAATCCTGCGACAAATTCGAGGTATTCACGCACATACATATCCTTGTAAAGTGGATTATGTTCGGGCAAATAACCGATTTGTTGCCGCACCTCAAGTGCTTGCGTTTCGACATCAAAACCACAAACTTCTGCTTTGCCTTCGGTTTGAGGAACAAAACAGGTAAGAATTTTCATTGTTGTGGTCTTTCCTGCACCGTTTGGTCCCAAAAAACCTAAAATTTCACCTGCTTTTGCTTCAAAGCTGATATTATCGAGGGCTCGTTGTGTGCCGTATATTTTCGTAAGATTTTGAACTTTTACTGACATGAATAATGATGAATGGTGAATGATAAATGGTTTTGAATGGCTTTAAGCGACAAAATTAAGAAAAAAGCGTGTCCAAATTAACAGATCTCCTTAAAGTTTAGTTAAACCTACCGAATCGTGATTTTTTGGTGATATACTGAGGGGTATCTTTGCGTATATAATAGCAATCACAAACGTTTCTTTTAACAAAAAATTTCAATAATGATGAAGCACCTATTGGTTTCTTTCTTTTTTACATGCACTGCTTTTTTTGTCGCCGCCCAACCTTCACATGAGGCTTTCGACGCTCTTTTAAAAAAATATGTCAGTGCAGACGGTAAAGTTAATTACAAAAATTTTAAATCTGAAAAAGCTGCTTTGGACAGTTATATCCAAACATTATCTGACAATGCGCCACAAGACAATTGGTCAAAAAACAACAAAATTGCATATTGGATAAACGCTTATAACGCATTGACTATCAAGCTCATACTTCAAAATTACCCCCTCAGTAAAATAACGGATTTGGACGGTGGAAAGACTTGGGATGTTAAACGCAACACTTTGGGCGGCAAAAAACTATCGCTCAATGACATCGAAAATCAAATCCTAAGACCGATGGGTGACGCACGTATTCATTTTGCTATAAACTGCGCAGCTAAAAGTTGTCCGCCGTTGTTCAATCAAGCTTTTACGGCAGAAAACTTAAACAATTGCCTTGAATTGCGTACAAAACAATTCATAAATTCATCAGCTAACACTTTAAAAAGCAATGAAATAAAAATATCTAAAATTTTTGATTGGTATGGAAAAGACTTTGACAATGTCGCTTCTTTTGTCAGCAAATATGCCAATACAAAAGTCAGTAAAACGGCGAAAGTCAGTTTTAACGACTATGATTGGCGTTTGAACGAATAGCCAATATGACGGATTTTTCTGTTGAATACATCCAATCCGTTATTGACAAATATGCTAAACAAAAGCATTAAAAATATTATTTCAGTCAATATCCACATACATAAAAGCCTTGCAATCAGACAATTGCAAGGCTTTTGTTTTTCTAAATGAAAATATACCCCCTCAGTATTTAGACTAAAATACTAAGCTGTTTTACGTGCATCCATAAACGATTTTACAAATACCGACAAGGCTAACAGAGACGAACCGAGCATAGTAAGGCTCCTTAATACACCCATCGTATCATCCAGTCTCAACTCGCGACGAAGCGGCATAAATAAACCGATAATAATCAATAGCGTTAAAATCGCAGCCGTATGGCTCGCATTTTTATCGCCTTCACGCATTTTTGGCGTGAGAATCCAGAGAATAGCACCCATAAAAACGGGAATCAACGCCGTTGGGCTACCTTTTTCCATATATGCCCAACCCCCAAGGATAATGAGCACAAGCGCATTGACAAGATTAAGGAAATGTGGTTTCATTATTTTAAATTTTGATTGCGTTACGAAACTATATTTTATAATTACCCTCAAATATAAAATTTTATTACAAATAAATTAGAAAACCACATTTGTTTTTGTTCTACAAATTAAGCTATCACTGAATCAAAACTAATTCACATCCTTTTTTTCAATAAAAAAGCTCGAACAAATATAGAAATCTATATATTTGCCTCAAAAGTTGTTTTTATCACAAAATCAATTTTATAATTCATTGATTACCAAATAACTAACCAAGGATAATGGAAAAAGAACTCGCAGAATTACAACATAAAAAAGACCTCGCTAAGCTCGGAGGCGGTCAAAAACGCATTGACGCACAGCATAAAAAAGGTAAACTATCAGCTCGTGAGCGCATTCACTTCTTGCTTGACCCCGATAGTTTTGAAGAAATAGGGGCACTCGTCACGCACCGCAGCGTTGATTTTGGTCTTGAAAATGAGCAATATTACGGCGATGGTGTCATTACAGGTTACGGGACAGTAAATGGGCGTATGGTCTATGTTTTTTCACAGGATTTTACTGTTTTCGGCGGTTCGTTATCGGAAACACACGCTGAAAAAATTTGTAAAATCATGGATTTAGCCATGAAAAACGGTGCGCCTTGTCTTGGACTGAATGATTCTGGTGGCGCACGTATTCAAGAAGGTGTTAATTCGTTGGGGGGGTATGCCGATATTTTTTATCGCAATGTCTTGTCGTCAGGCGTTGTCCCACAGATTTCAGCGATTATGGGACCTTGTGCGGGTGGTGCGGTGTATTCACCTGCCATGACGGACTTTATTTTGATGGTCGAAAACACCTCATATATGTTCGTTACGGGCCCAAATGTTGTGAAAACAGTCACTAACGAAACCGTTACATCAGAAGAATTGGGTGGTGCTATGACCCACGCCACGAAGTCAGGCGTAACACATTTGACCGCTGCAAACGACCTCGAATGTATCGAAAAAATCAAGCGATTGATTTCTTATATGCCGCAAAATTGCGAAGAGAAGCCCCCTCAGTATCCTTACGAAATCGGCGATGAATTTAGGGATGAATTGACTGCTTTGATTCCTGAAAACCCGAATCAGCCTTACGATATGCGCGAAGTCATTGCGGGAATCACTGATACTGAATCGTTTATGGAAATCCATGAGCATTATGCTGAAAACATCGTCGTCGGTTTTGCACGTCTTGCTGGTCGCTCCATTGGCATTGTCGCCAATCAACCCGCTTCGTTGGCAGGTGTTTTGGACGTTGATAGTTCTAAAAAAGGCGCGCGTTTTGTTCGCTTTTGCGATTCGTTTAACATTCCTCTTTTGGTACTTGTTGACGTGCCAGGCTTCTTGCCAGGCACAGACCAAGAGTGGCATGGCATCATTACAAATGGCGCAAAACTTTTATATGCGTTCAGCGAAGCGACTGTGCCACGCATAACAATTATCACCCGAAAGGCTTATGGTGGAGCGTATGATGTGATGAACTCAAAACACATTGGTGCGGACATGAATTTCGCTTGGCCCTCTGCCGAAATTGCGGTTATGGGTGCAAAAGGTGCATCTGAAATTATTTTCAAAAAAGAAATTTCTGAAGCCGCAGACCCCTCAGTAAAATTGCTTGAAAAAGAGCGCGAATACGCTAAAAAGTTCGCAAATCCTTACCGTGCTGCGGCTCGTGGTTTTATTGATGAGGTTATTGACCCACGCGAAACACGTCGTAAACTTATCAAATCATTTGCGATGTTGGAAAATAAAGTGGCGCATTTACCGAAGAAAAAGCATGGGAATATTCCTTTATAACTTAGATTCAAATTAGAAGTGCAACTTTTTTGCGAAAAAAGATAGGTCAGCGCGCGTACCTATCTTTTTTCGCAAAAAGTTGAAAGATGAAAAATACCGTGTAAGTGGTCGAAATCATTATCCGTAGTGATTAAAGTGGCTTCAAAAACAAAAGCAGTAGCAGCAATCCATAAATCATTTTTACCCATTGTACGAGCAGACAGACCTGTTGGAAGCGACAATTCAGGATGTTTACCAACGGAAAAAGCATCTATAACTGCATAAGATTCTACTAAGTCCTCCTCGTCAATGGGTATAGGTGCTATTTCTTGAATGATTTCTTTCAAGGTGTTTTTTTTAGCCGTACCCCATTCGCCATAAGAAGCGATAGACTTGAGCGTTGCATTCGGGTCCTCAAAAATACCATATTCTCGAATGACAAAAGATGCTAATGCGCTTTTTCTAACAAGATTAATAAGTATGTTCGTATCTAAAATATAAGTCATTTTTTATTTGGTTATAGGGTCAAAATTGGGTTCGTTTTCAAAAAGCA
The DNA here is from genome assembly GCA_043772905.1 of Saprospiraceae bacterium. Taxonomy (GTDB): domain Bacteria; phylum Bacteroidota; class Bacteroidia; order Chitinophagales; family Saprospiraceae; genus JAAFJT01. The sequence goes on from JAYVFS010000205.1 coordinate 14,662, forward strand.
TTTGTAATTTCTCAATGGATTCACGTTTCATAGCGTGTTGTTTTATCATTTGTAAACGTTCTTCTTTTGTTCTTTTGAGCATAGTAACAGAGTTTTGACTCGTTTTTAACTGTAACAATGTGCGCAATTCAGCGTCATCACGAAGTAATTCGAGTAGTTGTTGCTTCAAAAGAGCTTTGTTAAGTTGACTTTTTTTATCTGTTTTAACAGTTGTCGTTGCAGTCATTTTTCTATTGATTAATGTGAAGAATATTTACAAAGATATACTTTTTTGAAAATAATGTTGGAATACTGAGGGGTGTCTTTTTTGTCAAAATGAAACTTTTTTATTTTTTATAATGCTTCATTTATTTCAATAACTTCACTCACATGCCTTTGCAAATCAGGAAAAAACAAATTAAACTCTGCATCAAATTCTTCTAAATACATTTCCAAATGTGTCGCTGCATTCCCAAAATTGCCAGGAAAAGCGGCGTGTTTTTCAATCATCAAAAAAGCACGGTGCAGTCCTTCATAAGTCGAGTAGCGCATCAGCCAATCATCTGCAATCATACGTGGTAAACGGTTTCTTAGTTTTAAAGGTAAGTCTAAATGCCTTTCTGTCAATAAGTTATATATTTTGTCAACAAAACTACGCAAGTCGTCATTCCATACTGCGGGGTCTCCATCAGCATATTTGTTCCAATTTTTTGCCAACAAAAAATCGTAGTAAATGTCAACAATAACAGGCGAATATTTGTGGTGAAAAGGATGCAGCCGCTTTGTGCTTTGTTTGACAATAGGATGAGCATCTGTGAAAGCATCAATTTTTCGATGCAACATAATGCCTTGTTTGACCCCCTCAGTAAATTGGGGTAATTCGCGGTTTGAGATGAAATCTGCAACGAAATTGCCGATGGCTAAGTCTTCGTTGTCGCCTGAAAGGAAAAAATGGGCTAAGTGGTTCATGATTAAGGGTTGTTTTTTATTCAAAAATACACATTTACATCGAAAAACAAAACAATGTTCCTAAATGATTACCTCATTTCTAAGTTTTGTCTAAATTTGCTTGTGACACGTATTTATATATGCGCCAAGTGGAACTTGGCGTTACTTTTTTAATTTGCCAAATATAATTTGGTGTTACTACTTCTGAATCTATGAGACACACAGCCGTTTCCAAATCTTACCTCAATATCCTCCCTTTGGGTGATGACAAACTCGATATGTTTGCCGTTTTTAATGGTATTCACCCACAAATGACGAAGTGGACGGAGCTTTTTTATAATCAAACGACGTTTGAGACGGACATTCATGCCGAGTTTCACAACTCTGAACAGTTTCGGCAGTTCTATTTTGAATCTAAAAACATACAAAAAACACGGGGTCAAAACCCTTTTGGCTTCGGTTTTCCCTTCGTTTTTGATACAGATACTGAGGGGGCGACAATTGCTGCACCGCTTTTTATTTGGTATTTGAATATCAAACCACACCCGACACGCCGTGATTCGTGGTTGTTGTCTTATGATGACACTGGAACGGTGGCGGTCAATGAGTATCTCGTTGAGCATTTTCGGCAAAAGCATGGACTGGACTTATCGGAGCATTTAAGCACGTATGTTCAAAATCCGCCATTTAGTTACTTGGGTTTTCAGGCTTTTTTGAAAGATTTAGCAACAAAGCTCAAATTTCCTTTACAAAACATCAGCCCGACAATCATCCAATGTCCTTCTGCAAAATACGCGAACGAATTGGGCGAAAAAGGGCATATCGCTTGGTGTGGTGCGGTTGGTTTGTTTCCGCATCCCGACGGTTCATTGCATGAAATGGGCACCAAAGACATTGATTTTCAAAACTTTACGTGGACAGCAGAACACGTACATGAGTTTACGGTGTTGCCCGAAGACCTCTATCAACGCACTGCTTTACGGACTGTTTTGCGGAATAAAATTACAGTTGTTGAAGGTGGACATGGCACAGGACGGACGCATTTGGCAGCCAATATTTTGCTCAATGCCTTGTCAAATGGTCAAAAAACGGCTGTTGTTGCCGATGATGTGGCGAGTTTGATGCAAATTCAAAATGAATTGGTTGACCTCGGTTTGGGCAATTTGACGTTTTTGTTGAAAGATATTTATCAAGACAAAAACCTCTTGTTGGATGTCATACGCAAAGACCAAACGAGTAAATCGGTTGATTTCAAGGAAGAAGAATTTAAAATTGCTTTGAAACAAGCACGTCGGTATTTGGCAAAATCGGATGAAACACATCACACACTCGGACAACCGATTTTTGGCGATGAAAATTTTGCAGAAGTCGTCGGTCTTTATTTGACAAGTCAAAAAAAAGCAGGGCGTGAGTTATTGGCAAATCATTTGAATCCATCGGATTATACGTTTACAAAAAATGAATATGAGCGTCTTCGGGCTGAAATAGAGACGAGTGAGGAGTTGTATCAAAATGTCAACACCTTGAAGCACCCCCTCAGTAATTTGCATCCTGCGGCATTTGCAGATGAAAAAAGTGATGCAAGTCGCAATGATTTGAATAAAAAATTAGCCCTTTTTATCGGAAAATTTAAAGCCTTACACCATCGGCACATAGCGGTTTATGATGCTTATGCCCAAAAATTGATGAATCATTATGAGAGTTATTATGTTGAACAACGTGCTCAATTAAGGAGTTTGAAAGAAGCCAATTCTGATTATGAATTTCAATATGGCGATGCTTTTAAAAGTTCTAATGTATTCAGAGTCAGTGGTTTATATGCCAGTTCGTTGTTTAGCGATAGGTCGAAAAATATATTGACAGCGAAAGATGAAGCCTTTAATCGCTATGATGAATTGGTTGAAACTTATAATTCACGTCGGCATTTTAATCACGAGTTTTTGAAAGGTTCAGAAAGGAAAGATTTTGAAAAACTGAAACTCAATCTCGACACTTTTGAATCTTTACTGAGGGGATGGCGTAAAGCGTTGCCGAACAATGTGCAAGAGGAATTGCAGCGTTTGAATTCAAAAACAGCGCAATATTTTGATAAACAACTTGCTACGGTGATTTTACAGCTTGAAACCGACCTCGATAAACTTTTGACAGAAATCAACGACACCGATATTTATACCGAATCGCTCGGGCATAAAATGTTGACATTGCCCAAACGGATGCTTTTTGTAGAAGAAACGATTGAAAAACTCGAAGAAACGCGGCTCAATATGCGTGATTTCGATACTTTTTATGCGTGGCAACGATTTTGGATTTCTTTGCCCGAAAATGGGCATCGGCTTATTGCTGCCTTGACAAAGGTAAAACCAACCGATTGGACTGCCGCTTTTGATAGTTGGTATTTTCACAATACGCTATTGGTTCATTATCAATCCGATACAGCAGGTAATGATGCTTTGATGCATGATATGAATGAGGTGGAAGACCGCTTACGTGTCCTAATGCCTGCCCAAATTGCTTCGATGTGGAGTGACAGAAGGAAGACGGCTATCAAAGAAATGAAGCAGAAAAACCCAGAAGATTGGCAGTTGTTTTTCAGTTCTAAAAATCTAAAATTAGCCAAAACCAAATATTTGAAGGACATACTGAGGGGTTCGATTGATACGCTGACGGAGGTTTATCCTGCTCTTTTAGTTACACCACAAGTGGCAACACAAATCATTGAAGGAGACGGCAAAGAATTTGATTTGGTTATTTTTGACAATGCACAAAATATTGATGCAGAACAAGTTGTGCCAATTCTTAGGAATACTGAGGGGGCTGTCGTCTTGACAGAAGATACTTCTGTTCCCAGCTCAATTGCTGAAAAACTGAAGAGAAAAGATGCCGCAGTGGTTCGCCTCAACTATTTACATCGGTCAATGAGTGAAACGACACGACGCATAAATCAGTCTGTTTTTTATCCAAATTTGGACATTCCTTTCCGTCAAGCAGTGGCAGAACAAAGTGTTGATGTGCGTTATGTGAAAAGCAATTTTTCAGAAAAAACAAGGGTCAATGAAGCGGAAATAACGGAAATCGTTGAATTATTGAAAGAAATTTCGGCAACGCCTTTTAATACGTATCCTCGTATTGCCATTGTAACAATGACAAAACAGCAGCGCAATACTTTGAATATGACCTTGCTCAATATCGTACAAAAAACACTGTGGGGTTGGGAGAAAATTGAACGTTTGCAAAGCAATGGTTTGACGATTTTGAATATTGATGAATTGGCTGGTATGCAATTCGATATTTTGGTGGTGAGTGGCACGTTCCCAGATTTTGACAAAATGGGTTTTCCAAAACGGGAATTTAGGCAGTTATTGAATTGTTTCACGCAAAAACTCTTTTGGGTCAATTCGATTCCACGCGATGTTTTGGTCAATTCGGCACTGAGCAGAGATTTTGAAATGCCTTTTTTAATGTCCAATTTGATACTGTTGGCAGATAATTTAGAGCAAGGAAAGACCCCTCAGTATGAAGAGATTTTTAGCCAATTAAGGTCATTGTACAGCAAACCCAAACCTAAAAAATCATCGTTTTTTGTCAATGAAGTCATAGCTGCCTTATCAAATACTATCGAATCAAAGCGTTTGAAAACGAACTTTATGATTGAAAATCAAACGTTTCCTTTCGTTATTTTACCTGAAAATGATGAAGATAAAGCCATTGTCGTGCGTATTGACGGCAGATTGAGTACGGAAACCACGTATTTTAATGCGGATTGGGAACAGCGCATTTTGCAGGATTTAGAACGTTTGGACGTTCGTGTGTTGTCTGTTTGGTCTTATAACTGGTGGAAAGATGCGAAAGGGGAGACGGAGAAGTTGGTGAATGAGATAAAAAAGTAGCTTTTTTTGCCCAAATGCTCTAATTTTGTTTGAAAATAAATAAATATGCAGACGATAGATATTGAAAACGGAACTCAATTGGGTTTTGACGACCTTTTGGAATTAATACAAAAGTTGGATAACCAATCATTGTCAAAATTTGCTATTGAAGTCAATCAATTGGTTTCAAAAAGAAACACCAATGCACCTAATAAGCGAGAAGCAGATTTATTAAAAAAGATAAAAACGGCTATTCCAATATCTATAAAAAAACGACAAAAACAACTCTATGAAATGCTTCATCAGGGTACGATAACGCCTAAAGAACGAGATGAACTTTTGCTTTTAAATGATAAATTAGAGGAAAAAGCGGCGGAACGTATCCATTTAATGGGCGAATTAGCCGCTTTAAAAGGTATTCCGATTCAAGAATTAGCGGCTCAACTATGAAAGGACAACGGAGAAAACTAACCGCTTTTGAACAGTCATTTATTCAAGACCGTGCGAATAGATGTTGTGAATACTGTAAATTTCCTTTGGATTTCTCACACGACGCATTTCACGTCGAACATATTATTCCACTCGTACATGGCGGAACTTATGAATTGGACAACCTTGCATTCTCTTGCGATGGTTGTAATTCTTACAAATGGACTTTTGTTGATAGTATTGACCCTCAAACGGGGCAAAAATCACTTCTTTTTAATCCCCGAAAAGATGAATGGTTTGAACATTTTACTTGGACTGAAGACTTTTCTATCATTCAAGGCAATACTTCTCAAGGACGAGCAACCGTGAATTTACTCAAAATGAATCGTTTAGGCTTGATAAATGTTAGAAAGGCATTACGACTTTATGGTGTTCATCCTCCTCTGTGATTTTTTAATAAATTCTTGAAAAAGCGTATTCGCTACATCAAAAACCCTACTTTTGCGCATAAAATTCAAATAAAATAAACCCTTTTCATGTCAAATTCAGTTTATAAAATCGTCGGAGGTAATCCATTGCACGGCGAAATTACTTGTTATGGTGCGAAAAACTTCGCTACCAAAGCCATGATAGCCACTTTGCTTGGCTCTTCTCCAACAACTTTAACGAATGTGCCGCCTATTGGTGATGTCGAAATCACTGCCGATATGTTGCGCTCGCTCGGTGTCACAATTGATTGGGATAAAGAAGCGAAAACGATGACGATTGACCCGACAACAGCAAGTGATGCGCACGTTCGTCAACCACATTCAGGTGCGAATCGGATGCCGATTCTGATGATTGGTGCTTTGTTACATCGTTTTGATGAAGTAACGGTGCCGATGTTGGGCGGTTGCATCATTGGCGCGCGGGGTGTTGATTTTCACCTTGATGCCATTCAAGATTTTGGTGCAAAAATCACCGAAGGTACTGAGGGGTATATCGCACAGAAATCACGCCGTTTGAAAGGCGCACATTTTCACTTGAAATTTCCATCTGTTGGGGCAACTGAAACGTGTTTGTTCCTTGCTGCGCTTGCAGAAGGTACTTCGGTTATCGAAAATGTGGCAATTGAACCCGAAATAACAGAACTTGTTACGATGTTGCGGGCGATGGGTGCGGTCATTTATACCAATTCTAGCAGACAATTCCGTGTTGAAGGTGTCAAAGAATTGAAAGGTTGTACGATGAATATTTTGGGCGATCGCATCGAAACGGCTTCTTGGGCTTCGATGGCGGCAGCGGTTGATGGTTCGATTACGGTTCATGGTATTCGTCCAGAGACATTAGGCAATTTTCTTTCAGTCTATCGTCAAGCGGGCGGTGGTTTTGAACTTTTAGACCATGACTCTATGCGTTTTTTTAGAGATAGAAAACCACAAGCGATTCACCTTGAAACGGACGTTTGGCCCGGCTTTTCAACCGATTGGCAACAACCTTTTGCGGTTTTTTTGACGCAAGCGGAAGGCGTTTCGGTTATACATGAAACCGTATATGAAAACCGTTTTGGCTACTTAAAAGCCTTGAAAAAATTAGGTGCATCTGTCCAATTGACAACGCATTGTATGGGCAGTTTGCCTTGCCGTTTCAGTGGCAAAGGGCATGAACATTCAGCGATTATCAGCGGCGCAACGCCTTTGACAGCAGTTGATACGCCTTTGGAAATTCCTGATTTAAGGGCTGGTCTGGCTTATGTCATTACGGCAGCAGTGGCAAAAGGCACGACAATACTGAGGGGTGTCCCCATGATTGAACGCGGCTATGGCGACATCATTCCACGTTTAACTGGGATGGGTTTAAAGATAGAAAAGGTTGATTTCCAATAAGTTGGATTAACACATAGTCACATAGGACACATAGGTTTTTTAAATTTTCATTATGGAAAAAGAAAAAATCAATGTGCCCTATGTGACTATGTGTTTTTGAAAAAAGACATCATGCAAATCCATAAAAATTTTAATTTAAAATCATACAATACATTTGGTATTGAAGCCCATTGCGCTGCCTTTGCCGAAGTCACTTCTGTTGAAGAGGTACATGGCGTTTTGTCCGAAAATCAGATGCCGATTCAGCTTTTGGGCGGTGGCTCAAATGTTTTGTTCTTGGAAGAGTTTTATAATCGCTTTTTTATTAAAAACAGTATTGGAGGTATTGAAATTGTCGATAATACTGAGGGGGGCATTTTAGTAGAAATTGGCGGTGGTGTCCATTGGCATGAGTTCGTTTTATGGGCAATTGACAATGACTTAGCGGGAGTTGAAAACCTGTCATTGATACCCGGAACGGTGGGTGCTGCACCCATTCAAAATATTGGTGCGTATGGTGTTGAGTTAAAAGATATTTTTGAGAAATTAGAAGCATTGAATGTTCAAACCCTTGACATTCAAACTTTTACAAAAAAAGATTGTCGTTTTGGCTATCGTGATTCTGTTTTTAAAAATGAATTTAAAGACCAATATTTAATCACAAAAGTCTTTTTGACCCTACAAAAAACGCCTACACAACTGAAAACTTCTTACGGTGATATATCAAAAACACTTGCTGAAAAAGGCATAGAAAACCCTACGATTCGGGATATTTCAAACGCTGTCATTGCCATTCGTCAATCAAAATTGCCCGACCCCTCAGTAATTGGTAATGCAGGCAGTTTTTTTAAAAATCCGACGATTCCGAAAGCCCAATTTGATGTTTTGAAAATACAATTTCCAAATATCGTTGGTTATCCCAATGATAATCAAGAGGTCAAAGTAGCCGCAGGTTGGCTCATCGAACAATGTGGTTGGAAGGGCAAACGGTTTGGTAACGTCGGTGTACATGAACGACAAGCCCTTGTTTTGGTCAACTATGACGAAGGTAAAGGTTTGGAAATCAAGGATTTAGCTCAAAAAATACAAGCCTCTGTTTTTGAAGAATTTCAGATTCAATTGATGGCAGAGGTGAATTTTTTATAAAAACTAACGCTCAACAATCGCACACGTCAAACGGCTGACACAGACCAATTTCCCACTTTCGTCTTTAATTTCAATATTCCAAACTTGAATGGTTCGACCCACCCGAATCGGTTTAACTGTACCATAAACCCACGAACCTTCACGCGCCGAACTCAAATGATTGGCATTGATTTCAACACCGACCACTTGCTTTTTTGTATCTTTTTCAAGGGTCAAAACGGAAGCAACACTGCCCAATGTTTCAGCCAACGCAACAGAAGCTCCGCCATGTAAGATGCGAAAAGGCTGCACTGTGCGATGGTCAACTGGCATTTTGGCGGTTATAAAATCGTCGCCAAATTCAACCATTTCGATACCTAAATTCTCTGACAAGGTGTTTGCGCCAATTTGTTGTAGTATTTCTAAAGATGGTTTAACTTTCCAAATCATAATGGTTATTTGTTGATTCGTTATTGGTGAATTGGTTATCGGTTGATTGGTTAACTAATAGCCAATTCACCAATAACCAATCTACCAATAACTATCTCGAGTAATTAGGTGATTCTTTTGTAATTGTAATATTATGTGGGTGGCTTTCAACGATGCCAGCACCTGTAATGCGTACAAATTGGGCGTTTTGCAAATCTGCAATCGTCCTTGCACCGCAATAACCCATACTTGCTCTCAAGCCGCCGATGTATTGAACCATGACCTCTGCTAAAGTGCCGTTGTAAGGAATACGCCCCTCGATGCCTTCGGGAACAAGTTTCTTAATATCGTCCTCTGCATCTTGAAAATAACGGTCTTTTGAACCGTGTTGCATAGCACCCAAAGAACCCATGCCGCGATAGACCTTGAATTTTCGACCATCCAAAATAATTGTTTCTCCCGGCGATTCGTCAACACCGGCAAACAATGAACCCGCCATAACCGTTGCCGCACCTGCTGCAATAGCTTTCGGAATATCGCCTGTATAGCGCACACCACCATCGGCAATAATTGGAACACCCGTGCCTTTCAAGCCTTGCGCAGCGTTGTAAACGGCTGTCAATTGCGGGACACCAACACCTGCAATAATACGTGTTGTACAAATCGAGCCAGGACCAACACCTACTTTTACGGCATCAGCACCCGCATCTGCAAGGGCTTTTGCGCCAGCAGCCGTTGCCACATTGCCACCAATGACTTGAAGATGTGGATAGCGTTTTTTGACCTCTTTGATAGCTTTCAAAACACCTTCTGAATGACCATGTGCCGTGTCTAAAATCACAACATCAACACCGACAGCAACGAGCGCATCCACACGGTCAAAAAGGTCGCGTGTAACCCCCAAAGCTGCACCTACGACGAGGCGACCAAACGAATCTTTACAAGAATTCGGATAGTCATGCACTTTCATAATGTCTTTGTAGGTGATGAGACCGACAAGGTTGTTGTGGTCGTCAACGACGGGCAGTTTTTCAATTTTGTAGCCTTGTAAAATGTCTTTGGCTTGCTCTAAACTGGTGCCAATAGGAGCTAAGATGAGATTTTTAGATGTCATCAATTCGCTCACGAGGCGATTGTTGTTTTTTTCAAAACGCAAATCACGATTTGTCAAAATACCCACCAATTTGCCCCCCTCAGTAATTGGGATGCCACCGATACTGTATTTACGCATCAAGGCTTGTGCATCACTTACTTTTGCGTCGGGCGAAAGTGTCACAGGGTCAATAATCATCCCACTTTCAGAGCGTTTGACAGAACGAACTTGGTCAGCTTGCTCCTCAATGGACATGTTTTTGTGGATGATACCTATCCCACCTTGTCGTGCAATAGCGATTGCCAACAGTTTTTCGGTGACTGTATCCATCGCTGCGGATACCAAAGGTGCATTGATTGTAATCTCGCGAGTGAGTTTCGTTGATATATCAACTTCGCGTGGGAGGACTTGCGAGAAAGCAGGGACGAGTAGAACGTCGTCATACGTAAGTGCTTCTCCAAGAAATTTGTCTAAGACTGTTTTTACCGTTTCCATGTGCAAAGTTAGTGAACGACGGTTGTTCATTCGCCATGATTGGTTTGTTTTTTTTTGAAAATATTTTTTTATTGTTTATAAATAGTTGATTATCAATTATTTACATGCCATTATTGGATGAATTGAAATTGAAACGGATATGATTCTAAAACATAAGACAGAAAAGTCAATTCTCATGCACAGTGTTTATCATTGTTTTTTCTGGTTTTTTCAAACCATTATTGTTGAAATATAAAAATATTGCAAATAAAATTTTTCAATAAAGACTTTTTGACACATGAAAAACCAATTTTGGTATGTTTCTTGTAGCAATAAATTTATAATATATGAAAATTTTAAAAATAAAAAATCAATTAAAATACTGGCATTTAGCATTTTAAGTATAAGCTATTTATTGCAATTCCATTTTTTTAATTGGCATTTTATTTTACTATCTAATTCTGCTTCAAATGACAATAGCCCCTTCTCTTCAATGTTTTTCCTATATCCAAATATTAAATCAAATTTTAAAATTAAAATCATGAACCTATTAATGCCCGTTTCTACAATCATGTCGCGTAAATTTCATGTCGTTTCAGTTCTTGACAATGTCAAATTAGTCAAAGAAATTTTTGATCGCAAATCAGTATCACATATCCTTGTTATGCGTAATGAACGGATTGTGGGTACTGTCACCCGTTGCGATTTTTTAAGTTTTTTTTGTGGTCTCAATAAGCAATTCGAAAACGCTACATTGACTCAGTCTCTTTTGCAGATGTACACTGTCGGTGATGTGATGAATGGTAAAGTTACCTTTATTGAAGCGAGTGACCGGATTCACGTCGCACTCGAAATGTTCCGTGACAATATTTTTACAGCTTTACCCGTCATTGATGAAGATGATAGACTTGTTGGTATGGTAACGGCAATGGACATTGTCAAAGCATTAGCTAAAGAAAAAGCAACAGAATTACATTTTAGTATTTTTTAATACTACGAGGAATCGACCCCTCAGTAAAAAAGCCTTTGCACAGGATGCAAAGACTTTTTTTATGTGTAAACCAGAACAAACTTACAACTTCACAAACCGCCCATTCGACCGAATGAGGCTTGATTCATCCAAAATATTTATAAAATAATTACCCGAAGGCAATGATTTGTCAAGGGCAATGCGATGCGTCAGGGTGCCTTTTGGAGCACTAATAGATTGTAAATCAATTATTTGTCCGACTTCATTGTAAATCATGGCATGCCATGTACCGTTTGTTTTTTTATCGAATGTGAGATTGACTTCCGCTGTAACTGGGTTAGGAGAAATAGTTGTTAAGAGATCAAGGTTTTTAAATTCTTTGGTACCAATAAGTAAGCCCATGGAGGGTTCAATAACCCTATTTGCCCCCGTCAAAAATGCTTCGTTTGGACTCATAATGAACTGCAGAATGCCACGTTTGAAACCCATGCCACGTAAGTTGTAGGTCATCGTTGCAGTATCCCTACGTCCTTGTACAATTCGAAAGGTATCCAAAATTCTTTTTGGCATGAGTTGACCGTTCAGAAAGAAACTATCTAACCGAGTTTCAGAATTTCTTTCAAACAAAACACCAAAATTCAATGGGGTGCCACCTGTAGGATGTCGTAACTTTAATGTGCCCCAACCCACGATTTCTGTAGTGTATTCGGAACGCCGAATAAATTTGACCTCTGCCTTTGTATAACCTGCTGCTGCGTACGTGAGTTGATAGGGAAAAGTATCAATTGTAACGACTTTGACGGAAGTCGTTGAAGTCATCGGAAATTTAAGTTGAAAAGCTGGAGAAGTATAACGCACATCGCGTCCTAAAATATAAAGTGAATCGGCGGTTCCGCCTGTATTTGTGGTGATACTTCTTATGGCTGTGCCGCGTTTGTAGCCCAAAATGTATAACCCCATTTCATCAAGTCGTCGAAACTGGGTGTCTACAATAGCATAAGTACCAAAAGCGGGTTGTGGTCGTGAAACAAATGTCGCGTCCGCAAAATTAGAAGGCAAAACTGTACCTACAAGAGGACCCGGCGTATTGACACTTCTTCTTTCTTGGTTTGTATCTCTTATAGTTGTATAGTCGTAAATACGATTATTTCCACGAATGGGTATTGCCAAACCATCAATGGATAAATCTCGATAACTTGAAGTGTCTGCAACAATTCCCGATACTGTATAATCAGTTCGCTTAATCGTGATTTGAGAAAAAGCCATAGTAAAAAGATGAACGGAGAACAAAAGGAGTACAGAACGTTTCATATTTACATGTTTTTAATTTTTAAAAAATAATTGTGAATGGATTTCAAATTTACATATTTATATTGAATATTTAATGTTTTTAAGATGAAAAGTGCCAGTTTTAGGTCGTTTTTTTTAAAATCGCCACACCAACAGCACAATTAACACATTGCTTTTTATCACAATATTCTATTTTTAATTGAATCAAGGACTGCGAACGGCCTGCATTTTTAATGTCCATGCCCAATTTTTGCCACCCCTCAGTAACGACGTTTTTTTCGGGTTTTAGGTTGTCCAATATTTCAAGGGCTCGGTCCTTTACCGCTTCTTCTTTTCGCATTTTACCATAAAAAAATAAAAAAGGAGCAACGACATTGATAAGCAAAACGCCAATTGCCTCTTTTCCAAAGCTTTTCTCTGAAAATACTGAGGGGGTGTCAAACATAAAATGACTGTGCCAATAGTCACTCACTTCTACTTCAAAAAGCGTTTTCAAGTCCGAAATAGGCATGGGTGTTATGATTTTTGAAAACAAATGACTGCTTTTATGCACCAAACCCGCCAATTGTGCCAAGCGAATCGTCGGAAAACTTTGTGGACGCATCCTCGAAAATTTCCATACTGCCTTACCGACAGGCGCAACGAGACTATGCTTTTTTTGTAAAAACAGAAACTCCTTTTTCAAAGCTTTTGGATATTCGTCGGTAAAATCAACTTCTAACAAACCTGATTGCCCAAACAACAAGGCTTCTATCTGAAAAAGTTGATTTTTATGCTTCGCTAAAACCAAATGGGGGAGTCCTATTGCCAGTCGTTCCATCGGTTCAGCATTGACTTTTGAGCCAAAATAACGGGCAATGAATTGCCAAAAGGTTTCCTCCCAATCGCCGCTGTTGTGTTCATAAGCCGCTGCAATCGCTTCCGTTTTGCGTTCTAATCGTTCAATCAGCAAGCGGTCGAGCCATAAATCTTTTGTTATTTCAGACACTTTATAAAAATGATGCTGGCAAGGAACCCAATGCTCATTGTTCAAAAGTGACCAATAATTTTGAAAAATGCCTTCGGGAATGCGGTTTTTTAAGACCAAACAAGGTATCAATACCTCTTTTTCGATATGAAGCAGATTGTGTACCCCCTCAGTATTTTTCAAGTTTTGAAGATAAATAGGTACATCTTCTTCATAAACAACGTGCAAAATGACATTGCGATAAGCCGCATCGTGTTGATGTTTATGCAACAACCAATCAGATGACTTGAGGTGCATTTCGACGTTGCCAAACCACGTAAAATCACCCATTTTGAGTTTAACATTCTGGAAATCAGCTCCCGCATCCAAGCGATTGTATTCGCCAAAATCGAGGATTTCAAGCGGCTGCCCTGTTGTTGTTTCTAAATTTGACATATCAAAACGGCGTGTCCGCCAAAGGAAATGTAGGAAGTCTTCTCGCATAATGTATGTTTTTTATTTGATTTTAAAAAAAAAGATAGCCCTGCAAGGGCGTAATTTGTTAGCAATGGGTAACGCCCATTGGAAAAATAATTAATAAAATCACATAATTGATTGATTGTCAACATTTACAAAATTAATAAAATTTCGTAAATGTTGACAATTATTGTTAATTCCGTAAATTTCAAATCCGTTCAAAAATCTTAAAAACGTAATCAAACTCATTTTTTTCGTCTTTACTATGTTGTTCTTCTGAAACGAGTTGCCATTTTGCCATATCCAATTCAGGAAAAAAAATATCCCCCTCAGTATCCAAGTCAACTTCTGTCAAATAAAGCCTATCCCAAAGGTCAACGGATTGTCTATATATTTCACCACCGCCGATGATAAAAGCCTCTGTTTCGCCATTGTTTTCAGCCATTTTCAAGCCTTCTGCGATAGAATTGACCATCAAACAACCCGAAGCGATGTAAAACGGATTACGGGTGATAACGATATTCGTACGTTTTGGCAAAGGGCGACCAATACTCTCGAAACAGTTGCGCCCCATGATAATGTGATGATTAATCGTTGTGCGTTTGAAGTAAGCGAAGTCGGCGGGCAAGTACCACGGTATCTCGTTATCTTTACCGATGACCCCTTTTTTGGCGCAAGCCACTATTGCTGAAATTGTCATAAATTATTGATTATTAACATCTTATTAGTTTTGCAAGTTCAAAAGTAAAAAAGCTGTTGACAATAACAAAGTTTTGACCCCCTCAGTATCAGAAAAAAATTTCCTTCCATATCTAAAGATGGAGGCAATTGAGGCGAGTTGTACTACAAAGTACAGAGTTTAGCTATTTTTGCACGTTACTAAACTTCAGTTCTACAAAAAATAACACACAATGAACACTTTTACAGACAAAATTATCGCTTTCAACGAGCAAGTCGAATTTACGGGTCAATTGCCAGAAGGCATCCGCATAATGAATCCTTTCAAGGAAAATCCAGAAGTTTTGGCTCTTTCGGGTGCATTTTACAAGAAATTTTACAATGACAACCAGCCACGGCATTTGATTTTAGGCATCAATCCAGGGCGTTTCGGCGCAGGTGTAACAGGCGTGCCGTTTACCGATTCGCATCGTTTAAAAAACGAATGTGGGTTGCCTTATTCGGGCAAAGACACTTACGAACCGTCGGCGGTTTACATTTATGAAATGATAAATAGTTTTGGTGGTGCAGCGGCTTTTTATCAGCATTTTTACATAAACTCTGTTTGTCCTTTGGGTTTTACATCTATAAAGGACAACGGTAAAGAGGTGAATTACAACTATTACGACAGCAAAAAACTCACCGATGCGGTCTATGATTTCATGGTTTGGAATATCGAAACGCAAATTTCAATGGGCGTGAGTACAGACGTTTGTTTTTGCTTTGGCACGGGGCAAAATGAAAAATTCTTAACAAAACTGAATGACAAAATGTCGTTTTTTAAGAACATTGTGGCTTTAGAACACCCACGTTATATTATGCAGTACAAATCGAAATCTAAGCAAATGTATATTGATAAATACCTATCCGCTTTTTCAGAGGTTTTATAAAACCCTATAATTTTCCTTTTCAAATACCAACTAAACCACCGCTACTTTGTTACTTTGCGAAAATTTAGACAGTATGAATGAAAAGACTAAACTTTGGTTCAAACGAATTGGCATCGGCGGCTTCCTTTTTTTTCTTGGAAAAGGGATTCTGTGGCTCATTGCGTTTAGTTATATGGGTAAATGTGCCTTTGAATAAAGTATTGAAAATCAGTTATTAATATGAAAATAATACAAGCTGCGCTCGAACATCTCGACGACATTGTACCGCTTTTTGAAGCTTACCGCATCTGGTATAAAAAGCCTGCCAATGAATTGAAAACACGCCAGTTTTTGACGGAACGTATTTTAAAGCATGAAAGCATTATTTTTCTCATTTATACTGAGGGGGGGACTCCAGCAGGTTTTACGCAATTATATCCGACTTTTAGCTCTATTCGTTTAGCGCGTTTGTGGTTGCTGAATGACCTATTTGTTGTGCCAGAAGAACGTGGTAAAGGGTTTTCAATCGCCTTGCTTGAACACGTTAAAGATATGGCAAAAAAAACGGGCGCAGCTGGCGTGACTTTGCAAACCGACCAAACCAATGATATTGGCAATAAACTTTATCCGAAAACAGGTTTTGAATTAGAGAATACGTATTATAACTATTATTGCTGGGATAATCCAGATTTTGTCATCTGATGTAATTTTTTTAGATCACTCAATGGTCAAAAAAAAATCATTACTAAAATTAATAAATTGAAATATATAGCAAAAACTTTCGCAGGACTTGAAGAAGTGCTTGCCAAAGAAATCGAAAGCATCGGTGGCGAAAACATCGAATTAACGAAACGTGGTGTCATTTACGAAGGCGACCAACGGCTTTTGTATCGTTCAAACCTTGAATTGCGGACAGCTTTACGGATTTTGATGCCGATTCATACATTCCATGCGCCCAATTTGGATGTTTTTTATAAAAGAATTAGAGAAATAGAGTGGTGGAAGTACATGGATTTAGACCATACTTTTGCCGTAGATGCAATTGCAAGGTCTGCGATTTTTACCCATTCGCACTATGTCGGTTTGAAAACCAAAGATGCGATTGTTGACCAATTTCGAGACAAAATGAATCGTCGTCCTAATGTGAACATCGAGCATCCAGATATTCAAGTCAATGTCCATGTGCATGGTGATGAGTTTTCGATTTCGCTTGATGCGTCGGGCGATTCGCTACATAAACGTGGTTATCGTGAGCAATCGGTTGCTGCACCTTTGAACGAAGTTTTGGCTGCGGGCATGATAATGTTGGCAGATTGGAAAGGCGAAACAGACTTTATGGACGCATTTTGCGGTTCAGGTACGTTGTTGACAGAAGCGGCTTTGATAGCACACCGTATTCCACCGCAATTTCGTCGCGGTTATTTTTGCTGTAAAAATTGGTTAGATTTTGATAAACAACTGTGGGACGAAGTGCTTTTTGAAAGCGATAGCCACCGCATTTTGGATTTTAAGTATAAAATTATGGGTTCAGATTTTAGCGGTCGCTCATTGAGTGCAGCGCAAGCGAATTTAGAATCCATTGGTTTCAATCGCAAAATTAAACTTGAAAAAGCGGACTTTTTTACGAGAAGCGCACCTGTACTTGTTCCAAGAGGTGAAAATACTGAGGGGGCCGGTACGATGATTATGAATCCACCTTACGACGAGCGTTTAGAAATTGAAGATGCCATAGATTTTCATAAAAAAATAGGCGATACCTTGAAAAAGAATTGGAAAGGCTGGACGGTTTGGGTTATGACGGGCAATTTAGAAGCAGCAAAATTCATCGGTTTGCGTCCACGTCGTAAGATTCATTTGTTCAATGGTGCGCTTGAATGTCGTTTGTTGAAGTTTGAGATGTATTGATTATCAATTTTTTATAAGATATAGTTTTTTTAATGCGACTGATTTAAACCAAATATTTTACAATAACTATTATGAGCGAACAAATGGAACAAGATTTTATACCCTTCACTTCGGATTATGGTTTCAAAGTGACATTTGGTAATGAGAACAATACGGTTTTTTTGAAACGTGCTTTGGAAGCTTTGTTGCAACTGCGTTATGCGATAAAAGAAATCGCTTTTTCAAAAACGACATTTGATGGCTTAATCAAAGACAGCCGAAGTGGTATTTACGATATGGTTTGTACCGATGAGCGCGGCGATACCTTTATTGTGGAAATGCAAGGGCTTGCAAAAGCGTTTTTTTTGAATCGTTTGCAGTTTTATGCGTTTCAACGTTTTGATATTTTGGTGAAAAAAGGTAAATTTGACTTTGATATCAAGGAAAAGATTTACTGTATTGCGATTTTAGGCACGAATATCAGCGATGTTGCTTCTTATCATAATACTGGTAACTTCGGAGAAGTAGAAAAAAAGTAACTTTAGCGAAAAAAAAATGATAGAAGAATACGTTAGTGATTTGTTATTATATTTTGGAGATA